>JBDLJW010000205.1:0-2646 GCA_039714135.1 Verrucomicrobiota bacterium | reverse complement strand
GCCCACAGGCCGAGGGCGGGATTGCTGATGTAGAAAACTTCTTCGCCGTCGGGCATGGTGTTAAAGCCATCTTTGAGTTCGTCCGGATTGTAGCGTGCGGCCATTTTTTCGTAGGCCTCGGTATTGAAGCCGACAGAGCGGATGTCGTCGAGCGGCATGTCCGGTCCGGGGCAGTAGGTGATGTCAAACCGACCTTCGGAAGAACCGTGGATCAGGTGTGCTGCCGCGCCGAGGTTGTTTCGCAGTTCTTCGTTTTCCTCCACCGCCTTGAGTGTGGCGGGCGTACCCTTGTAGCCAAACTTGCGGATTAATTGATCAATCGTCGGGTCTTCGCCGAACTCCTTGAGGGCAGGGGCAAGCACAATCAGTTCGCCGTCGTCGGCAATCGCCATGCGGGTCCGGTAGACCGCCTTGTTGCCCAGCCATGTACTCTGGAATTCGTGCGGATCGAGATAGACCACCACTTTTTTCGGCTCGCGGTCAAGCAGCGTGATGTTCACTGCTCGCGCCAGCTTGCAGGCCTCTTCATAAACGGCAGTATCCTCGCCGGCATAGAAGCCGCGCATGTGCATTTCACCGGTATCGTAGTCCTGTTCCATCACGGTCAGGATGTAGGTAATCGGAAGTTCGGAAAGATAGGTATCGACTGCGTGGTTGAAAAGCTTGCGTACCGGTGTGTCCGTTCGTCCGAGAATAGTTTCCATGTTGCAGGCCGCGCCAAGGAAGTGCGACTTGTTGATGATGTCTGAACCGCCTGCGCCAACGACGATGTTCTTGGTATAGTTGGCCATACCGACCACTTCGTGCGGAACCACCTGCCCGATGGAGAGGATCAGGTCGTAGCCGTCGAACAGCATCTTGTTGACCTCGACGCCAACCGTGTAGTCCACCTTGCCGCTGGAAAGCTCTGATATCATTTCTCCGGAAACCTCTCCCTTGCGAACGACATCATTGCGCCAGTCGTGAACCTTGAAAACGTTCAGCGGAATGGAGTCGCCGAACATCATGCGCAGCTGCGCTTCGGTCATTGGGTTGTGTGTTCCCAGCGCGGGAAGAATATCCACCTGCACACCTTCAGCCGTCAGTTTTTCGTAGATTATGGCCGTAATTGGCCCGGCCATTGAATTCAGGCGGGTGTGGTCGGGGGGCAGGATCAAAACCTTGTTCAGGTCCTTCGCCTTTTCCAGGCACTCCAGAACCAGTCCGCGCAATTCATCGGACTGGATCGAAACATCTTCTCCAAAACAACTAATCATATTTTCTCTCTCTCTCGTTCGCTCTGCTCTCTCAAGACACAAAGACACAAAGACGCAAAGCCGCAAAACTGCGGACTTTGCGCCATTTGCGGCTTAGTTGGAGAAACTACACAATATAAGTGGAGGCTGCGGTGTCGCCACCGCGACCGGTCCAGTTGGTGTGGAAGAATTCGCCGCGCGGCTTATCGACCCGCTCGTAGGTGTGCGCGCCAAAATAGTCGCGCTGCGCCTGCAGCAGGTTGGCCGGAAGGCGCTCGGCGCGATAGCCGTCGAAGTAGGCCAGCGCCGCACCGATGGCCGGCATCGGAATCCCGAGTTCGACCGCTTTTATTACCACGCGGCGCCAAGCGGCCTGCGCATTTTCGACGGCATCCTTAAAGAAGGGGTCAAGTAGCAGGTTGACGAGGTCCGGGTTGGTGTCGAACGCCTCCTTGATCTTACCGAGGAAGACCGAGCGGATGATGCATCCGCCGCGCCACATCAACGCGATTCCGCCGTTGTTGAGCTTCCATTCGTATTCCTCCGCCGCGGCGCGCATGAGCTGGTAGCCCTGCGCATAGGAGACGATCTTCGAGGCGTAGAGCGCCTGCTTGAGATCGTCGATCATTGCAGTCTTGTCGCCATCGAAAGAAACAGCGGGGCCGTCAAGCACCTTGGAGGCATCGACGCGCTCGTCCTTGAGCGCGGAGAGGCAGCGCGCGAACACCGCTTCACCGATGAGCGTCAGCGGCTGGCCGACATCCAGAGCGGAAACCGCAGTCCATTTTCCAGTGCCTTTCTGTCCGGCGGTATCGAGGATGCAATCAATCACGGCTTCGCCCTCATCGGTCTTGTAGCCGAGGATGTCGCGGGTGATTTCGATGAGGTAGGAGTCGAGTTCACTTTCGTTCCACTCCGTGAACGCCTCGTGCATCTCCTCGTTGGACATGCCAAGGCCTTCCTTCATCATCTGGTAGGTTTCGCAGATCATCTGCATGTCGCCATACTCAATGCCGTTGTGCACCATTTTAACAAAGTGGCCGGCACCGTCTTGGCCAACCCAGTCGCAGCAGGGCTCGCCGGCATCGGTGTGTGCAGAGATTTTCTGGAAGATCGGCTTTACCGCATCCCATGCGGAGGGGGACCCGCCGGGCATGATCGATGGGCCGAGCAGTGCACCTTCTTCTCCACCGGAAACACCGGTGCCAATGTAGAGCAGACCTTTGCTTTCGACATATTCTGTGCGGCGGATCGTGTCGGGATAGTGGCTGTTGCCACCATCGATAATGATGTCGCCCTCTTCGAGGTGCGGAATGATCTTTTCAATAAAGTCGTCAACGGCTTGTCCCGCCTTGACGAGCATCATCACTTTTCGCGGACGCTCCAGGTTTTCGCACAGCTCTTCAATGCT
>JBDLJW010000204.1:0-2665 GCA_039714135.1 Verrucomicrobiota bacterium | reverse complement strand
ATGGCATCGCATTGCTTGAAGGCATCGACAAAGTCGTTGCGAATGAGCGTGCGGACTTTTTGTGCGCGCTTGTAGTAGGCATCGTAATAGCCGCTGCTGAGCACATAGGTTCCGAGGATGACACGGCGCTTCACTTCGGCACCGAATCCGGCGGCGCGGGTCTTTCCATAGAGCTCGATGGGGTCTTTCCCGTCGAGTCGCAGCCCATAGCGGATACCGTCGAACCGCGCCAGGTTGGCGGAGGCTTCGGCAGTGGCAACGATGTAGTAGACTGCAATGGCATATTTGGAATGCGGCAGGCTGACATCGACGATTTCCGCGCCAAGGCTTTTGCAGTGCTCCACCGCATCGCGCACGGCCTTTTCGACTTCGGGATCCATTCCCTCCACAAAATATTCCTTCGGCAACCCAAGTTTCATTCCCGCCAGCGAGGTATCGGAGGGAAGGTTTTCGGCAAAGGCTGGAACCTCCATGTCGATGGAAGAGGAGTCCATGTTGTCGTGGCCGCAAATGGCTTCGAGCAGAATGGCCGAGTCCTCAACGGTCTTGGCCAGCGGACCAATCTGGTCGAGCGACGAGGCGAAGGCGGTCAGGCCGTAGCGCGATACGCGGCCATAGGTCGGCTTTACGCCAACGCAACCACAAAAGGCGGCGGGCTGGCGGATGGAGCCTCCGGTATCGGATCCGAGCGATGCAATCGCTTCGTCCGCGGCGACACAAGCTGCCGATCCACCAGAAGAACCACCGGGCACATGCTCAAGATTCCATGGATTCGCGGTTTTTCCTAACGCCGCATTTTCCGTACTCGACCCCATCGCGAATTCGTCCATGTTGACACGGCCAAGCAGCACCGCCCCGGCCTCGCGCAGGCGGGTGATGCTTGTGGCATCGTACGGTGCGGTGTAGCCTTCGAGAATCTTCGATGAACAGGTACAGGGTTGCCCCTTTACGTTGAGCAAATCCTTGATGGCGACAGGAATGCCAAGCATCGGCGAATTCCTTCCTGCAGCACGGGCCTTGTCGGCGGCACGGGCCTGCGCCAGCGCATCCTCGCGGTCAATACTCAGATAGGCTCCGACCTTCCCGTCGTTGGCATCGATGGAGGCCAGCACGTCGGTGATAATATCAACCGAGGTGCAGTCCCCGGCAGACATTTTTTTAGAGAGTTCCGCAATAGTCAGTTTGTGTAAATCAGCCATGATATTCCTACTGGTCGATAATTTTGGGGACGCGGACTTCGCCATCGGTGGCGGCGGGCGCATTGGCGATAACGGCGGCGTGGTCGAGACTTTGGCCGACCTCATCCTTGCGGAGGACATTGTAGACGGGAATCGCGTGGGCGGTGGGTTCGACGCCGTCGACATCGAGTTCGTTGAGCTGCTCGACATAGTGCAGCACTTGATCGAGCTGCCCCTGAAAAAGCGTGGTTTCCTCTTCAGTCAGGTCGATGCGCGCGAGGTGCGCCACATAGCCGACATTCATTCCTTCTTTTGCTTCTGGCATTGCAAATTCCCCTGTTTCCAAAAATAAAGCCCGCACTATAAAAACATGCGGGCTACGGCGCAACTTCCAAGGAAAGAAGATTATGGGGAAGAGGATCCCCCCAGCTTGCTATTGCCGGAAACGATCGAAGGATAAATGATCCGTATGAAGTCGGCGACTTCCGCTTCATACTCGCGCCCCTCCGCCTCGCGCTTTCCGGACACCGCGATATAGGACCAACGATGGGAAACACTGCGTACAACCCGATCCCACCCCAGCCAGAACATACGGGCATAGTGCGAGGACGTTTCACGATCCTTCCCCACAAACCAATAGGCATAATAGCCATGGTAGGTCTGCGGCCCCTCTTTGGTTCTGTATAGACGCTCGGTTTCGATAACCGCCACCTTGAGCGGCTTTCGTCCCTCAATCGGAACTTCGAAGGAGTGCTCGTTCATGATCGAGTTCCCCTGCCCTTTCAAACAACGCTGCGGACGGTGAATCGAGCTACGCTCGCGACCTGACAAGACGATGGAGGTGAAAACGCGGACGCCGGCATCATTGGTATAGGCCGATTTCACGAACTCGGTGTCCTTCGGCAACGCGCCATATTCCGCCCAGCTCATGGTGTAAAGGCTTTCGCCACAATCCGGACAAATACTCGGCACTTCGAGATCGCGAACATAGTATTGCCCCTGCTCACCCGTCTTCGAGTAGCACTCCTCGTTGTGGCAATAGCGCAACTCGTTGCCAACCCAGCCCTCCAATGCGTCGGGTAGTTCCATGACCACACCAGACGTGTCGCTCAAAGTGACATCCACTGTAAAAGCCAACGCCAGCGAAGCCAGCAACATGAGAACCATTACGGTCAGGAATGGCTTAAATATGCTTTTTTCCATTTTAAGAAAAACTCCCGGTAATTAACATTGATCAGTCTGGATACAGCCACCATCAAACTAATGGCCACAGTAAAAAGCACATACCCCGACCAGTCATGGTAGAGGCCTGCACCGAGTTGCTGACCTGAGACGATCGACACCAGCGCAATCGAGATAATACGGCCAATATTTCCCACCAGCGCAATCGGAATGGAGAGAACAAACAACAGCCATTTCTTGATGAAGGTATTTTGCACATAGTAGGCATAGACTGCCGTCAAGGCTGTCATGGCCAATAGAGAACG
>JBDLJW010000203.1:0-2677 GCA_039714135.1 Verrucomicrobiota bacterium | reverse complement strand
TTCTGCTTTGCACACATAACTAAATCCTTTTTGAAATCAACCGCGAAAGAACACAGGGAACGTTCCTCTTCTAATCATGAATTCTGAAATCCGAAACCATCCCGCCAGCCGAAACCTGATCTAAACCTGTAGCACGGAAATGCGCTGCGGGATGGCTTGCCGCAAAGCCAACGGCCAGGCACTTCATGCCGGCCGCAATCGCGGCCTCGACGCCCGCATCGGCATCCTCTACCACCAGACAGCACTCCGGCGCGACACCAATCTTCCGGGCTGCGATCAGAAAGACCTCTGGATCAGGTTTGGAGCGACTGATGTGGTTGCCGTCCGCAACCGCATCGAAAACATCGGCCATTCCGATACGCTCAAGAATCATCGGGGCGTTCCGGCTGCTGGAACCAATGGCGATCTTGATCCCCTTCTCGGTCAACTCCCGAATAAACCCATTCACTCCCGGCAGAATATCGGCGGAGGTAATCTGCTGTAGGAGCTCAACATAATACTTGTTCTTCCGTTCGGCCATCACCTCTTTTTCCTCCGAGGAATAGTCACGCGTGGCCTTCTCGAGCACCACCTCCAGACTGCCCATCCGACTGACGCCGCGGCATCTTTCGTTGTCCTCCCTTGTAAACGGGATCGACTCCTCGTCTGCGAGGCGCTTCCACCCCCGGTAGTGGCAGTCATCGGTCGAAACAATCACACCGTCGAGATCAAAAATAACCGCCTCAATCCTCGCCGCTTTCCTGAGCGGAACCGAAACCCCTTTCGCGGGCACCGCAACCGTCTCACCGAATACCTCGATCTCCGTTTCTCCCCCATCACTCATCGTAAAGGTCGCCGAGTCATCGTCCACCCGCACCGTCATAACATCCGTCTCGTTGACATAGATGCGGAACGAGAAAGCCTTCCACCGAGCCGGGCAAATCGGGTTGAAGCACAGCCGTTCGCCATCGCTGCGCAACCCGCCAAAGCCGTACACCAGATTCATCCACGCCCCGGCCATGGAGGTGACATGCAACCCTTCACATGTGTTATTCTGATAGTCGTCCAGATCGAGCCGCGATGCGAAGCGGGCATAATCGAACGCCTTCTCCGCTTCTCCGAGACGGGCCGCCAAGATTGAATGGATCGCCGGAGAAAGCGACGACTCGTGCGAACAGCGCGGTTCGTAGTAGTTGAAGTTCAGGCGCAACGACTCGCGGTCAAACTCGCTTCCGAAGAGGAAGAAAAAAAGCAGCACATCAGGTTGTTTGATCAAATCAAAGCGGAACAGATCAACATAGGGCCAGGTTTTCTGCACCGGGAACTGTTCATCGGGAATCTGTGCGTAGTCGATATGCGGCAGATTAAAAAACCCTTCATGTTGTTGATAAAGGCCGGTTTCCCCGTCAAGCATCAGCTCCATGGCATCAGCCTTTTTTCGCCAGTCGGCCCGTTCCTCCGCCGTTAACCCGATCCTCTCTTCCAATGCCTGGAAAAGCCCGGGCTGTTTACGCTCCATTTTTCCTAACGTCTGCAGAGTCCATTCGAACGACTTTTTCGCCATCAAGTTGGTGTATGCATTGTTGTTGACCATCGTGTGCATCTCATCTGCACCCATCACGCCCCAGAAACCAAACTTTCCGGTCTGCTGTCCCCAACCTCCGCGAGCTGCGTAGAAGCGGGAAACTTCCACCAGCATCTCCGCTCCCTTCTCAAACAAGAACTGCTCATCACCGGTCAGGTGCACATATTTCCACACGCCGTAGGCCACAGCGGCCGAGACATGGATTTCGAGATCGCCGTGTTGCCATACATCGCAGGTTTCCTCACCGTCGATGGTACACATGGGGTAGCGTGCGCCCGGTAGGTGAAAATCAGCGGCGCGGTTCTTTGCGCCTTCGAGTGTACGGTAGCGGTAGTCGATCAGGTTGCGCGCCGCTTTGCGATTGTTGAAAAGGTAGAATGGCAGGCAATAGGTCTCCGTATCCCACCAGGTAACGCCCCAGTAGGACTCGCCGGTCAACCCCTTGGCTCCAACGTTGAAGCGCGGGTCAGCCCCGTGATAGGTCTGGTGCAGATGAAAAATGCAGTAGCGGAAGCCCTGCTGGTTTTCATCATCGCCTTCAATCACGACATCGAGGTGCGCCCAGACATCGGCCCAGTAGGCCGTATGCGCCGCTTCGGCCGCCGAAACCGCCAGTGCCTCACGCACCGCGCACTCCTGCATCCCGGCATCCCAGACCGCGTCATCGCTCAGTGATGCCTCTTTTTCCGTATGAAAGACAGACAGCTTTTCAACAGATGCCTCTTCCTCTTCCTTCAGCTTCAGCGTTATGCGCTCTCCGTTCAGCCTATCCTGAACAAACGGGGTTCCTTCGACGTTCAGATGGAATGCCGCGAAGACGCGGTGGCCACTCGACTCCGTGCGTCCCAGCGCAACGGTCCAGCCGCCGGTTTTCTCCTGCCGCACCGCCTGCCACGGTCGGATTCCGCGCAGATGATAGAGCGTGCCGAAGTCGAGCCCGCAAACCAGTTCCAATTCCCCGCTGAAATTGAGCGCTTCAAACCGAATACGCTGTGCGCCGACATGTGGGTCAGCCATCGAGAGGAAGCGCTCAAACGTAAGTTTCAGCCGTTTCCCGGCCGCCGTCTCCCAAATAAAGGAACGCTCCAGAATGCCGCGCCGCATATCGACGCG
>JBDLJW010000202.1:0-2705 GCA_039714135.1 Verrucomicrobiota bacterium | reverse complement strand
ATCGTCTGCCCCGGCTTTATCGACGCACACTCGCACTCCGACGCCTATCTGCTGATCGAACCCTCCGCCGCATCGAAGATCTACCAAGGAATCACCACCGAAATATGCGGAAACTGCGGCGCCTCGGCCGCCCCGCTCAACGGCGACTATAAAATGCCCTCGGACTGGATGGCACAGCTGGAAGCCGTGCGGAAGGAAGATAGGGAGTGCTCACCGGGCGCGCCGCGGACAGCCCGGCGGCCTGTCCCTACCCCATGGAAAACCGTGACGGACTACCGCGAACGATTTTCCGAGGCGCAGCCCGCCATCAACGCCGCCCTGCTGATTGGCCACAATACCCTGCACGCCGGAATCTGCGGATACGAACCGCGCGCCGCGACGACCAATGAAATGAAGCGGATGATCCAAACGCTGGAGCAGGCACTCGACGAAGGGGGCATCGGCCTCAGCTCCGGCCTTCTCTATCCCCCCGGCTCCGCCGTTCCGCGCGAGGAAATCATCGAACTGGCCAAGGTTGTCGCCAAGCGCGGCGGAATCTACACCACCCACATGCGCAGCGAATCCAGCCAATTGCTCGAAGCGATTGACGAAGCCATCGACATTGCCGAGCGCTCGGGCGCGCGCCTTCAGGTTTCGCACCTCAAAGCTTCGGGGAAAAACAACTGGCAAAAGATCGACACCGCATTCGAAAAGATCCACACCGCAAGCGCAAACCTTCAGATCGGCGCCGACCGCTATCCCTACACAGCAGGCTGTACCGAACTTGATGTTGTTCTGCCCGGCTGGGCTTCGCACGGCGGCCGCGGCGCAGTGCTCGCCCGACTGCGCGATCCGGAAATACGGAAGAGGATCCGTGCTGAACTGATGGACAGCCCGCCGGGACGCTGGAGCGATGTTATGGTCGGTTCGACGCAATTCGAACGGTTCAAAGGGAAATACCTGCCCGAAGTCGCCGAAGCCCTCGGCATGGACGAGGTCGATGCCCTGCTCCACCTCATCGATTCCGACGACCTCAAAACCGGTGGAATCTTTTTCGGCATGTCGGAGGAAAACATGTGGCGCGTGCTGGCCGAGCCCTATGTCTCGCTCGGCTCCGATGGATCGCTGCGCGCGCCGTGGGGTCCGCTCAACCAAGATCATCCGCACCCGCGTGCCTATGGCAGCCACACCAAATTCCTGCGTGCGGCGCTCGACGGGAAAACCGTCCCGCTCGCCGAAGCCATCCGCAAGATGACCGCCCTGCCTGCCGAACAATTCGGACTTCAGAAACGCGGTCTCCTCCAAGAAAAATATTTTGCCGACATCGTCATATTCGACCCCGCCGCCATCAAGGAAAACACCACCTACGCCGAGCCGCACCAACTCTCCGGCGGCATGCGCCACGTAATCGTCAACGGTTGCCATACATTTAAAGACGGCGAGCATACTCCCAACCGCAAAGGATGCTTCCTCGCGGGCAACTAAAACGATGGTGATGGTTTTGCTTACCTTATCAGCAACGGACTGCTATTGTGGCCTCCTCTAACAAGGAGGCTGTGAATGAAGAAGTCTGGAACCGGATTTATTATTTTTATTGCCGCCGCAGCTGCACTGGGCGGTTTTTTGTTTGGATTCGACACCGCCGTAATCAGCGGCGCGGTTCTGGCTCTGAGGAAATATTTCGATGCAACAGCCCTGCAGATTGGTCTGGCGGTTTCGCTGGCGCTGATTGGCTCCGCAGGGGGCGCCTTGTCGACCGGAGGACTGGCCAACCGAATTGGCCGGGTCAAAACCATGTGGGTTGCCGCCGCGCTGTTTTTTGCCAGTGCCCTGGGATCCGGCCTACCGTTCGGATTGCTGGACTTTATCTTTTGGCGAATGGTCGGCGGAGTGGCGGTCGGCATGGCCAGCGTTGTGGCTCCGGCCTATATCGCGGAAATCGCACCGGCGAATATACGGGGACGCCTCGGCTCCCTGCAGCAGTTTGCAATCGTTATCGGGATTTTCATTGCCGGACTAAGCGCATATGGAATCGCCTCCGTCGGCGGTGGCGCCGAATATCCCGCCTGGTTCGGGAAGGAGGGATGGCGGTGGATGTTCTGGTCGGAGGCTCCAGTTGCGCTGCTGTATGGCTTGTTCGCCCTGTTCCTGCCGGAATCTCCGCGCTATCTGGCGGCCAGCAACCGGGATGAAGAGGCGGCCGCAATTTTCGAGAAAATAATGGGAAGTCCCGAGGCCGCAAAGCAGAAGGTGGCGGAAATCAAGGCCAGCCTGAATACCGAACACAAACCAAAATTTTCCGATGTGTTTGGAAAATATGGACTCCTCCCCATTGTCTGGATTGGCCTGGGGCTTTCCGTCCTGCAGCAGTTTGTCGGAATCAACGTGATCTTCTACTACGGGACCGCACTCTGGCGGGTGGTCGGCTTTGCCGAAGGCGATGCGTTGTTGATCACCGTGATTACCGGAATAGTCAACATTGTCACCACGATTATCGCAATAATCTTTGTGGATCGCATCGGTCGCAAGCCATTGCTGATGGTCGGCTCTACCGGGATGGCCCTGGCCCTTGGAATGCTGACCTTCATGTTTGTTACCGCGGAAACAAACCCGGCCACCGGACAGCCGGTCATCGAAGGAACCGCCGGAATCATTTCCCTGATCTCCGCCAACCTGTATGTCTTTTTCTTTGGACTCTCCTGGGGACCGATAATCTGGGTCATGCT
>JBDLJW010000201.1:0-2708 GCA_039714135.1 Verrucomicrobiota bacterium | reverse complement strand
GACAGCCCCCAACAACCAGCAACCAAGAACTAACAACTGCCAGTTGCCTTTGGCAACTGACTTCCGCTTCCATCATATTTCGACCGACGAGGTCTATGGTTCGCTTGGCGACGAAGGACTTTTCGAGGAAACAACGCCATACGATCCGCGTTCGCCCTATTCGGCCAGCAAGGCTTCGAGCGATCATTTGGTGATGGCTTGGTTCCACACCTATGGCTTGCCGGTGGTGATTACCAATTGCTCAAACAACTATGGGCCGTACCACTTCCCTGAAAAGCTGATTCCGCTCGTGATTCTTAATGCGCTTGATGAACAGTCACTTCCTATTTATGGAAAAGGCGACAATATTCGTGACTGGCTCTATGTCGAGGATCACGCCCGCGCGTTGGTAACAGTGGTGGAAGCCGGCAAGCTGGGCGAAACGTACAACGTGGGCGGGCGCAATGAGCGCACCAACCTCGAAGTGGTGGAAACCATTTGCTCAATTCTCGACGAACTCAAGCCGCGTGCCTCCGGCTCCTATGCCGATCTGATCACCTTCGTGGCGGATCGCCCCGGTCACGACGCCCGCTACGCCATCAATGCCACAAAGCTTGAAAGCGAGCTGGGCTGGAAGGCACAGGAAAATTTTGACACGGGTATCCGCCGAACCATCCAGTGGTACCTTGATAACAACTGGTGGTGGAAACCGCTTCGCGCTTCGCGCTATGCGGGGGAGCGATTAGGCAAGGCCTAATCGCGGTTGATGGTTGATAAATGGTGGGTTGATGGGGAAAGTGCATGGGTGAATTGAAAACCTTTGAGATGTTGGAGTGCTATCAATTGGCTCGTGAGTTGCGTAAAGCAATTTCAGACTTTTGCAAAACGCTACCCAAGGAAGAAACGTATCGGCTAAAGGATCAAATCATTCGATCTTCCCGTTCGGTCTCTGCAAATATCGCTGAAGGCTATGGTCGGCATCATCATCAGGAAAACCTTCAGTTTTGCAGAACAGCACGTGGCTCGCTGAGTGAGACCTTGGATCATCTGATTGCGGCTTCGGATGAAGAATATTTAACTGAGCAGCAATATTCAGGGTTGCGGGTCGATTTAGAGAAAACCTGGAAGGTTCTCAATGGCTACATTGCCTACCTGAAGAAATGCGCGGCATCCGGTGTTCCTCATCAACTTAACAACGATTATTCATCAACCAAGAATGGAGCGTAGCGACAAATGAAAGGTATTATTCTAGCAGGCGGTTCAGGAACGCGGCTCTATCCGCTGACGCAGGTGGTCAGCAAGCAGATGCTGCCAGTGTACGACAAGCCGATGATTTACTATCCTCTGTCGGCACTGATGCTGGCTGGTATCCGCGATGTATTGATTATCAGTACGCCGCACGACCTCCCCATGTTTGAGAAGTTGCTGGGCGATGGTTCCGATCTCGGCATGAAGTTCAGTTATGCCGAGCAACCCAGTCCGGACGGGTTGGCACAGGCCTTCATTATTGGGAAGGATTTTATCGGGGAGGATTCTGTTGCCTTGGTGCTTGGCGATAATATTTTTTATGGTCATGGTTTTCAGGACATGCTGGCGGATGCTTCTGCATGCAAAGCAGGTGCAACCATTTTTGCTTACCAAGTGGTCGATCCCGAGCGCTACGGGATCGTGGAGTTCGATGAAAACGGCAAGGCGCTCTCGCTTGAGGAAAAGCCGGAAAAGCCAAAGTCCAACTTTGCCATCCCCGGACTCTATTTCTACGACAACCGTGTGGTTGAGGTGGCCATGAATATGAAACCCTCCGCCCGTGGCGAACTGGAAATCACCGATGTGAACAAGCAATATCTCGAATGGGGAGAGCTGAATGTTCAGAATCTCGGACGCGGATTTGCGTGGCTTGATACGGGAACGCATGATGCCATGCACGAAGCCTCCAGCTATGTCGAAACCATTGAAAAACGGCAAGGGCTGAAAATTTCCTGCATCGAAGAGATTGCCTATCGGCTGGGGTATATTGACCGGAGTCAATTGGTTGCACTGGGAAAGGTCATGAAAAAGAACAACTACGGGCAGTATCTCCTCCGCTTGGCGGAAGGGGAACTTTAGTTGATGGTTGATAAGGGCACTCCCGGTGACCCGCAACCGACAGCCAACACTCTCCCAGCAACCAACAACAATCAATTATCAACCAAAATGATGAACATAGTGAATTTATCCATTCCTGACGTAAAGCTGATCAAGCCTCGCCGCTTTAATGATGGACGGGGATTCTTCCAGCAGTCCTACCATTATGGACAGTATGCCGAAGCGGGAATAGATGTGCGGTTTGTGCAGGACAACTGGTCGCATTCCTCCAAGGGGGTTCTTCGTGGTTTGCATTACCAGCTCGAGTGTTCGCAGTCGAAGCTGGTGAGTGTAATACGCGGTGAGGTGTTCGATGTGGCGGTGGACATGCGGCGCGGGTCTCCGACCTTTGGGAAATGGGTGGGGGAGGTTCTTTCGGCGGAGAACGGGTGTCAACTATTTGTACCCAAGGGCTTTGCCCATGGTTTTCTTGTTTTGAGCGATGTTGTTGATTTTGTCTACAAATGCGACGACTACTATGCACCAGGCGATGAATACGGAGTGATGTGGAACGACCCCGAGATTGGAGTCGAGTGGCCGGATGTCGGCGAATCGATTATTTCGGAAAAGGATGCGGTTTTGCCGTCATTCTCAGAGGCAAAATA
>JBDLJW010000200.1:0-2771 GCA_039714135.1 Verrucomicrobiota bacterium | reverse complement strand
TTACGAGTGAATTGCTCTACCAACTGAGCTACATTGGCCCTCGAAAGAGGTGACGTGTTTACGAAAAAGTACCGGATGGGTCAATTCACATTTGCCCATTTCTGATTATCGAATTTCGGAAAGCTGACTGAGATGCAGGTTGAGATCCTGCCAGAGCGTCGGGCTGGCGAACTCGTCGTACTGGCCATTGCTGTCGGCCATATCAAGAACGGTAACAATGCCCGACCCCTCGATGCGGAAGGCCTCAAGGCGAAAATCGCGCAGGGCACTGCCAGAGGCCAACTTGACATGCCCGCACTTAAAGAGGGTCTGGATCACCTTGCGCTTGATGAACAAACCAGCCCTGACATCGAGGTCGGCTTCGGTGATATAGGCGATTTCGTGGCCGTTTTCATCGCGCCAAACCACCTTGGCCCGGTCCAGCTGAAGCAACGTCTTTTCGTTGATGGCGTATGCCGGGAACCTGGGTAGCGATTCGTTTTCCCCCTCTTCCACAGGATCCAGGCCAAGCACGGTGCCGAGCCGGCTGCCCACACCGTGCAGCACAAGCGGCTCCCAGTTGCCGGTGGAAGGAACCCGCCGGAACCGAATATCCAGACCCTGAATGCGGAGTTTCCCGATGAAAGGCTTCTCCTTCGAGAGAAAAGAAAGCCAGTTGAACGACATTTTGACCTCAGGCATTTCAACACCCTGGAAGCTCAGCCCTTTGAGTTGCAGGCCAAGCAACGGAGTGACACCGCAGCTTTCCAGCGCAACGGGTTGCCGCGTGCCATTGGAAATCTTGTCGGCAACAGCAAAACGTACACCTTCGGTGCGCGAGATGACATGTGCGCCGATATAGAGAACCAATGCGATCAAGAGACCAATAATGAAATTCCGCCTCAAGCGGCCTCTCACAGTGCCCTTCTTCGCTGTTGTTTTTTCCTTAGCCATTCGCCAGTTCCCTGGAACGCGCCTGTGCGGCAAACAATGCCGCAACGATCGAGTCCTTTACGCCCCGCGCCTCCATGGTATCGAGCGCCGCCGCCGTTGTGCCGCCTTTGGAGGTTACTTTTTTGCGCAGCACGTCGGCTTCTTCACCTGTTTCCTGCATCAGCTTGGCCGCACCGATGACGGTAGCAAGGGCCAGCTCGCGCGAAACCCCGTCCTCAAGCCCCATTTGACCAGCCGCTTCGAGCATGCTCTCAAGCAGGTAGAAAACGTAGGCCGGCCCGCTGCCGCTGAGTGCTGTTACCGCATCGATCTCCTCTTCCTTAACGACTACCGCGGCCCCAACCGCACCCATCAGTTTTTCTGCAATCTTCAGATCCCCCTTGGTTGCAAATTCGCCCGCCGCGATTCCTGCCGCACCTTCGCCGACGAGCGAGGGCGTGTTGGGCATAACGCGCACAACGCGGACCGGCTTGCCGCCTTCGATTTTCGACGAGGGGATTCCGGCCATGATGCTGACCACCAGCGCATCGGGTTTGAGCGAATCTTCGATTTCCTCCCAAACCTCCGGAAAAATCTGCGGCTTGACGGCAAGCACCACCACATCGGACTTCGAGGCGGGATAGCCGTTATCGTCCGAGGTGCTGACATCGTATTTCATCATGAAGTGGGTCAGCCGTGCATGCGAAATATCCGTAACGAAGATATCCGCCGGCGCAACCATCTTGTTTTTGACAATCCCCGCAACAATGGCCTCCGCCATGTTGCCCGCTCCAATAAAAGTAATTTTCATTTTCTTAACACTCGCTCGTGAACTCGCTTTAAGGCACTAAGTACACAAAGTCTCCCTTCTCTTCGAGCCCTTTGTGCCTTGGTGTTTAAATTAGGTTCTACCCCCAAACAGATCGGTTCCGATGCGCACCCAGGTGCTACCCTCTTCAATAGCGACTTCGAGATCGTGCGACATGCCCATGGAAAGTTCGGGCAACGGCGTGCCGGTCTCGTCCTGCAACCGGTCGCGCAACTCCCGCAGTGCAATGAAATGGGTGCGCGCTTTTTCCGGGTCGGGCGTAAACGGCGGAATCGTCATAAGGCCGTGCACTTCGCATTTATGCATCTGGTTGGCAGCCTCGATCACTCCGGCAACCTCGTCGGGCTTCATGCCGAACTTTGCAGCCTCGCCGGACACATTCACCTGCAGCAAAACCGGAAGCGCAACGCCGGCATGGCTGTCCAAAGCCTTAAGCAGCTTGAGCGAATCGACGGAGTGCACCATCTGGAAAAACTTGGCAGCCACCTTGGCCTTGTTGGTCTGAAGGTGCCCGATCAGATGCCATTCAAGTCCAGCGGGACACATCGGGATTTTCGACTGCGCCTCCTGCACACGGTTTTCGCCAAAGAGCCGAAGCCCGCATTCGGCGGCTTCGCGCACCGCTTCGGGCGGCTTGGTTTTAGATACCGCCAACAGGCGGACACTATCGCGCGGACGCCCCGCCTTTTCACACGCCGCAACGATCCGCTGCTCCACTTTCCCCAACCGCTCTGTAAATGTTTCGCTCATCCGACCTCGATAGTACCCTTCATCTTATCCGCAGATTTCTCCGCTGTGCCACTTGTATTTAAACACAAAGGCACGAAGAGCACCAAGTCGCGCCAGATATGAATTTCCACTTCCTGCATTGCTTTGAGTCCTTTGTGCCTTTGTGTTTAATCTAAGTGGCGAACAGGCGCACAATGCTCCCTTTCATCTCAAATTATTCCTGAAATTGGAACCCAATTTAGTGTACCGAATAATTACTATTTATTATTGAAGTATCTGAGGCCTTATTTAAACTCTGTTG
>JBDLJW010000199.1:0-2799 GCA_039714135.1 Verrucomicrobiota bacterium | reverse complement strand
CGAACAACGGTGGCGTAGTAGATCGAGACCTCTTCGGCGCTGAGACCTTGTCTAAACAGATACCGCATAAATCTGGACAATGTTGTAGGCATGATTCAAACCTCGAGCACCACGAGGCGGCGCCGTCAAACTCCCACTCAGCGTCTGCTTCGTGTCGAAAACGCGGGCCGCTTGTTGGGCGGTGCGCGCACAAGCCAACTTCCTTATCACCGATTGCTCTCGTCGGAGTGTAGTGCTTACAGCTCGTGCACGCTTCTCCGTCTCGTCGACTGGTCTGCATTATAGCTCCGTTTTCCAACACCGCGGCCGTTGCGGACCACCGATGCACGTGTCTTGATTAGGCACGGCAGCGCGCTCGCTACCACCAACGCGCTCAGGGGTGACACCCCCGCGGGGGCGTGGCAGGAGATAGCCCTTTTTGAGGTCGTCGTCGATGACCCGCGCAAACCGCGTAGGATTGTCTACATTGATAACGCGCCAGAGCTGTACGCGATCTATCGCGTTGGAACCGCGAATGACACCCAGGCCTCTGAGTGCTGTCATGAGCCACCTTTCGTACACGACAGCAAGCCGCGACCCACTCCGCGACCACTTCTCAAGTTGTACTATTGCAGTTTGAAAGTACCGCTGGTGCCGCGTCTCGATCTGTGTCTGACGATCTTGACCGAGCACGCGGATAGTGTACAGCGGGCCTACTCCCGGCGCAGGCTCAGGCACTGGTTCTGGTGAGGTTTCGATTGTATCTGCGATCCAGCTCAAAAAATCGCACCCGATCTCTTCGAGACGTTGCTGGTTCGGTTGCCAGCAATGTAATACGTCGTTGTACTGGATGAGCTCTGCACGGGACGCCCACGCCTCGACGGACAACCCCCACTTGGACTGCCCTTTCAAAAGAAAAGTAGGAGAGAGGGTGCCAGGATAAGACAAATCGATCGTGTGCAGGAGATCACGTAGACAGGTCCCTTCAGAAGTGAGCCCTCCTGCTGCTGTAGCCAGGAGCACACAATCCTCTACGGCGAAGACGGGGGGAAAGCGGCTACCCCAGACAGTGGCACGCGTCTGTACATGCGTTGTGATGTTATGTATTACGCGCTCCACAGTACCGCAGTACGGTTTGAAGTGCACGGGCACGGGCGGGCGCACGCCGAGCATGACCACCGCTCCTGGTTGCATCCTGCTCCCCTGGTGTTTATCTTCGTCTAGCCGCGCGCCGCTGCCTTCTGCGTAGTCAGCGCTCTTTTCAGGAGCGTATAGCTCATTCTGACATTCTTTCTTGGTCACGATGAACCGCCTTTCGCCGTGAATGTGGGAGCGCTGGGGTCTACCAACACAATTTCGGGAAAGTGTTCTTGAAACACCTGCCATACATTGTGTATTGTAAAAAGCTTCGTGTAGACTTCAATTTGTTGCGGGGTCTTCATCTCTGCTGCGTCGAGCTCCTCAGCGTCCTTGGTTAGAGCGCGCGCAGTTCCAATGAGTTGTGCCGCGAAGTCAAGAAGACGCCCCATCGTACTGTCATCTATTTTTGCCATTCAATCTTCTCCGACGGACTCTTTTACGAGTCTATTCAAAGTAATCGGATGTCCGCGATCTTGGTAATAGTTTCGGGTCGTTGTAACAGACGCGTGCCCCGCGGCCTCACGAACGAGCTCTAGATTCCCATCGGTCTTGTCGTAGACGGCATCTAAGAACGCGTGGCGAAGTGCGTGGGGAGTCAATTTGAGACCGAGCTGGTCACCGATCTTCGCTAGAGATCGTCGAATGTATTCGGTTACTGATTTCTGGCGACGCCGCTGCTTTGTCTGGAATAGAGACCATAGGGGTTGATCCTCGCGGAGTTGCTCGCAGAGATGACGTGCTACAGCTTTCTGGCGATCGGTTGAGATGACGAGGTACCGCCATGTTCCGCCCTTCTGCTCGATGAGCGCCGACCCAGTCTCAAGCGCATTACTGAAGTGTTGGCCCGTCAGCGCAAGAAGTTCCCGTTCGATACGCAGACCGAGCGTTGCAAGAAGATACAGCGTCGCGCGTAGATCCACGTCATCCAGCCTAAGAACCGCTTTTCGGACCCGCTCCCACTCTGCTGTAGACGGAACAACTTTTGGGTGGGAACGCTTGGAACCCCGGCCGGGTAGCGTAAGCTCACGTAGCCGCGTTTCGAGCTCGAGATCCTCACGGAAGCGCGCGTAGTGGAGAAGAGCCTTGCGGTAGGTGCGTCGCCGCCCCTTGGTCAGCGACTCGTCAGACAAGACATCTAACAGGTCGTCGTATTCCCGTTCGGCGCGCACGATACACCCCGCATACTGATCGATGGTTGCTTTGCTGACGAGGCCTGCCAAGTAGATCCGGTATCCCTTAATCGCGCCAGTCACTTGGCGATCTCCCATAGATCCGCGTTCACACAATTCCTACAAGGTGGCGCGCCCATGCTTATATTGCGGAAGCGGCACGTACCACACACTCGCCCAGTCATATATCCTAGACTTGTTAGACGCCTTACCCGCTCCGCTGCACCGTTTTGAATCGCTTTTTCGAGTGCCGCAACTCGACGCTCGAGAGAAGACCTGTCTGATTCTGGTTTAGGCTCCGATCCGTCCAGTTTTGGCGTCCAATTAGACGGCACGCAACTGGTACAGGGTTCACTACGCGCGTCAACACCGTAGTGCAGACACGTATCACAGTCGAGATCAGGTGACATTTTGACTCCTTCAAGCGGGGGCAGCTCCCCGACTAGTAAACCTAACATCGGTTCCCCATATATACTAGTATATATCAGGGGTTTAGCTCAGGTATGGAACC
>JBDLJW010000198.1:0-2805 GCA_039714135.1 Verrucomicrobiota bacterium | reverse complement strand
GTCCCGTCTACGATCGTTGCATGAACGCGCGGACGAGGCGGGCTTGTTCGTAGGTAGCGACGCCGTCGGAGGCTTCGACCACCGCCCCGAGCGTGTCGGCGTTGAGGCGATTGAAAAGCTCTTCGATTTCCAACCGCTTCTCGGGGGCGATGAATTGGTCGATATCGAGCGGCTCGCCTTCGTCGAGCAACTTTTCAATATGCTGGGTGATGGTACCGGGCGACAAGCCGCGTTCCGCCGCGATCTGTTCGATGCCCATGCCCTGTTTCGCGAGGTCGTGCGTTTCGAGATAGGTTGCGCCTTTGGGTTTCTTTTTCTTCGGTTTTGGAAGTTCGCCGGGAACCTGTAGAACGGACATTTCCTCGGCTTCTTCGGGATGGGCTTGCTTGTAGGATCGGACAACGGAGAGGAAGGCTTCGCCAAAGCGTTCGAGTTTGGTTTCGCCGACGCCGGAGACCATGCGCATGGTGGCTTCGGTGCAGGGGAAATAGCGCGCCATTTCGCGCAGGGTGCGGTCGGAGAAGACAACGAACGGCGGCACACCGGCTTCGGCGGCGATGCGCTTGCGCTCGGTGCGCAGTTCGGCGAATAGCCCCTCGCTGTATTCGCCGATGGAAACGGCGGCTTGCTTCGACTTTTTTGTTTCCTTCTGGCGTAGTACTTCGAAGGTTTGTCCGCCCTTGAGCACCTGCATTCCCTTTTCGGCGAGCTGGAGGACGGGGTATTGCTCGTCGGATTGGACAACGCATTCCTGCATGAGGAGATCGTCGATGATGCGTCGCCAATGGCGCTTGTCGCGGTCGCTTCCGGCGCCGTAGGTCTTGAGTTCTTCGTGGCGGAACTGGCGGATGCGCTGGGTGTCGGCGCCTGCGACGATATCGGCAATGTGCACCGCGCCGAACTTGCCGCCGGTGCGGTAGATGGCGGACATGATCTTCTGCGCGTCCTCGGTGGCATCGATACGTTCGACCTCGCCGGTGCAGACGTCGCAGGTTCCGCAGTCGGCCTTGGGATATTGTTCGCCAAAGTAGCCGAGGATGCTTTTGCGGCGGCAAACGTTGGCCTGCGCAATCTTGACCATGTGGTTAAGCTGGCCGAGGGCGATTTTTTGTTCGCGGGGGTCTTCCATCTGGTCGATGAAGTAGCGGATCTTAACGGTGTCGCCCTGCGAAAAGTAGAGGCAGCAGTGCGCGGGTTCGCCGTCGCGTCCTGCGCGGCCGGTTTCCTGATAGTAGCCCTCGACGTTCTTGGGCAGGTCACCGTGGAGGACAAAGCGGACGTTTGATTTGTCGATCCCCATGCCGAAGGCGATGGTGGCGACGACGACGTTGGTCTCGTCGCGGTTGAACTGCTCCTGGTGGTTCTTGCGATCGGTGTCGGAGAGGCCGGCGTGGTAGGGCAGCGCCTTGATCCCCTGCCCCTGCAGGAATTCGGCGGTGGCCTCGACGCTCTTGCGGGTGGTGCGGTAGATGATGCCGGAGTCGTCGGGACGGGCGCGAAGGAAATGTAGGAACTGGCGGTTGAGATTTTCCTTGGGCGCAACCTGGTAGAAGAGGTTTGGACGGTCGAAGGAGGCGCGCACGAGATAGGGCTTGCGCAGACCAAGCTTGCGAACGATGTCGTCCTGCACCTGCTGCGTAGCGGTGGCCGTGAAGGCGGCAATTCCGGCCTTGGGGAAATGCGCCGCGATGTGCGAAAGCGAAAGATAGTCAGGGCGGAAGTCGTGCCCCCATTCCGAGATGCAGTGCGCTTCGTCGATCGCGAAGAAAGAAATCTTCGACTGCTTGAGCGTCGCGATAAAGTCCGGCATGGCGAAGCGCTCGGGCGAGACATAGAGCAGATCAAGCTGCTGGTTTTCCAAACACTCGAAAACATGCCGCCGATCACGCGCCCCAAGCGAGCTGTTCAAGAACTCCGCATCGAGGCCGTTCGCCTTGGCGGCGTCGACCTGGTCCTTCATCAGCGAAATGAGCGGGCTGACCACCACGCAAAGGCCATCGAGCATGCGGGCGGGCAACTGGTAGCAGAGCGACTTGCCGCCGCCGGTCGGCATCACCGCGAACACATCGCGCCGCTCCAGCAGCACCTCGACGATCCCCTCTTGGTTCGGGCGGAAATCGTCGAAGCCGAAAACGCGCTTCAAGGTTTCGCGGATGTTCATTCCCAAACCGCCTTGACCTTTGGATAGGTCGGAATGGTGCGATCCTTGGTCAGGATCACCATGCCATGCTTCTGCGCGGTGGCGATGATGATCCGGTCGAACGGGTCGTGGTGGATGGGAGGAAGCTGGGTGGAGGCCAATGCAATGTCCACATCGACAGGAACCTCGTGAATGCCGAAACGCTTCAGATTCTTGAACAGGAAATCTTCGCACAAACCAAATGTATTGATTTTCCCTGCACGGGAAAGCAATCCAACTTCCGTAGCGGTAATCGATGAAATGAAAAGCCCGGCCAATTCGTCTTCAATTAATCCAAGAACCTTTGCGGGGAGCAGGCTTCTATCCGATGCCAGCCAAATAAACGTGTGCGTATCCAGAAGAAGCATCAGCGGTATTCCTCCGGCCAAAGATCCTCGGTGGATTCAAGCGGATCGCAAAGATACACGGCTTTGCCTTCATATTCGGGTAGAGGGTCGGGAAGAGGCTTTTTTACGGCGTCTTCATGCACCACGATATCCACCACCGGCTTGTTGTTCTTGCAGATGGTGTAGGGCTCGCCCGTTTCCTGCACCTGCTTGATCACCTCGGAAAGGTGCGTCTTGGCTTCGTAGATATTGATTCGCTTGTCCATTTCCAACCTCCAA
>JBDLJW010000197.1:0-2825 GCA_039714135.1 Verrucomicrobiota bacterium | reverse complement strand
ACTAGTAGCCATTGACTCCATGCCGATGCAGAGAGGGGAATTTCCCCTCTCTTTTTTTGTCGATGTGACGAATTCGCCGGTGCATGTGTATCATTTGTATAAGCTGGTTAATCAATAACGGGAGAACACCATGAGACGGAGAACATTGTTTATTCTGATTGTGTGCGGAGTCATGACCGGATGGGCTCTGGAGTCCGCTATGGCGGGAAAAGGGAATGGCAAGGGCGGAGAAAAGCCTGCGCCCTCACCTGTGTTAACGACGGCGGAAGCCAACGACCTGCTGTTCATGCGGGAGGAGGAAAAACTGGCGCGCGATGTCTACATCACTCTTCATGCCAAATGGGGTGTACGGGCGTTCGACAACATCTCGCAGTCAGAGCAACGGCACATGGATGCCATCCTCGGGCTACTCAACACCTATGGCCTTGACGATCCCGCGTTGGGGGCGGGTGAATTCGCCGATACCGAATTGCAGACGCTCCACGACGATCTCGTTGCTGGCGGGCTTCAGTCCAAGCTGGATGCCCTGATGGTCGGCGCGTTGATCGAAGAGGTCGATATGGAGGATATTGTTGCCGCCATGAAGCGCACCAATAAATCCGATATTCTGGCGGTATACGGCAATCTGCTGGCCGGTTCGGAAAACCACCTGAACGCCTTCGTCCGGAACATCGAAGCGATCACCGGGGAAATCTATCAGGCGCAATGGATTTCGCAGGAAGAGGTCGATACCATTCTAGGCCGATAGGTCTTTTGCGGAGCGTTCAGCCAGTCTCCGGCTTTGCCGGGGGCTTTTTTGTCTTTGCGGGGCGGGCGTTGGGCTTGTTCTTTTGCTGCCGGTCGGCGGAGGGAAGATCGATATCCATCAGATCGCCCTGGGTGCTGAGCAGGAGCAGGCGCAACTGGTCTTCGATATGCACGGGGTAGGGAAGGACGCGCATTTGCAGTAGTACCTGCACTTGGTTTGGGGTGAGCTTCAATCCCTTGTATTCCGGCTCCAAAACAAACTTGCAGCCCTCTTTCCATCCGGAGCAGCCATAGGCGGACTTGCCCTTGATGATCTTTTTTCCGCACAGCGGGCAGTCGCCCCAGCGGTCGGTGTCGAGCTTGGTGGACGTGCTGCTTTCTATCAGCCTGCGGGTATAGTCGAATATGCCGTCCATGAAGCCGGCGGCCTCGGCCTCGCCGCGCTCGATCTTCTTGAGCTTTTCCTCCCACTCGCCGGTCATTTCGGGCGACTTTAAAAGTGGGTCACGAATCAATGCCACGAGGCAGCACCCCATGTCGGAGGCGCGGATCTGCTTCTTTTCGCGGCGGATATAGTTGCGCCTCAGCAGTGTTTCAATAATCGCGGCGCGGGTGGCGGGTGTGCCGATGCCGCGCTCCTTCAGGGCTTCGCGCAGGGTGTCGTCGTCGACCCATTTTCCTGCGGCTTCCATGGCGCCGAGCAGGGAGTTTTCGGTAAACGCCTTGGGCGGTTTGGTCTTGCCCTCGCGCGTTGCAGGTTCGTGCTCGCCACTCTCGCCCTTTTCAAAGGAGGGCAAGGCTTGATTGTCGTCGGCTTCGGCCTCTTTTTTCTTTTTCTTCTTTTTGGGGAAGAGGACGGACCAGCCGGGTTCGACAACCTGTGTGCCTTTGGCCTGGAATTTTACCTCGGTGCTTTCGCCATCGACCGTGGTGATCTTCTTGATGCAGATGGGATAGAAGGCGGCGATGAATTGGGTGGTAATCGCATCGTAGACCATTTGCTCGTTGGCACCGAGTGACCGGGGGATCATGCCGGTGGGAATGATGGCGTGGTGATCGGTTACCTTCTTGTCGTCGACGATTCGCTTGGTGAAAGGGAGTTTGGCTAGGTCCAGCGGTTCGATCTGTTCGGCGCGGGTGGCTTTGAGCTGCTCAAGAATTTTCGGAATGCGCGGTTTCATGTCGGCGCTGAGATAGCGCGAGTCGGTGCGCGGATAGGTGACGAGTTTCGATTCGTAAAGGTTTTGTGTGGCGGCCAGCGTATCGGCTGCCGAGAGTCCGTGGCTCTTGTTGAGTTCGCGCTGGAGCGTCGTGAGGTCGAACAGCTGCGGCGGCTGTTCTTTCTTTTGCTTCCCCGCTATGCCGGTGACGGTGAAGGGCTGGCCGGTAATCTTGTCGAGCAGTTCCTGTGCGGCCTCGGCCTTGTCGAAGCGGTCACCGGTGTATTTGAAGACGGTATCGCGGTATTTAGTGGTCAGCTCCCAGAAGGGCTTGGGGCGGAACTTGGCGATTTCGTCGTCGCGCTGGACAATCATGGCCAGCACGGGGGTCTGCACGCGGCCGATGCTCCAGAGCACGCGGTCGTCGCCTGTGGCGAGGCGCCCGTGGCGGACCGTGAAACAACGCGTGGCGTTGAGACCGACGATCCAGTCCGATTCCGATCGGCACTTGGCGGCAGCGTAGAGCGGGTCATAGTCGTGGCCGTCCTTCAGCTCCTTGAACGCCTCCTTGATGGCATCGGGCGTGAGCGAGCTGAGCCAGAGACGGCGGATCGGTTTGTCCTCGCATCCGCTGAGCGAAAGGATGTAGCGAAAAATCAGTTCGCCTTCGCGCCCGGCATCTGTGGCACAGACAATCTCTTCGGCTTCCGTACAGAGCTTCTTGATTGTTTCAAATTGTTCGGCGACGCCGGGGTTCTCGATCAGCTTAAGCTTGAACTCATCCGGGATGAAGGGGAGGGAATCGAGCCGCCACTTGCGCAGTTCGGGATTATATTCGCCCGGTTCGAGAAGGGTGACGAGATGGCCGAATGCCCAGGTGATTGCGCAACCGCGTCCTTCAATGAACCCCTTCTTCTT
>JBDLJW010000196.1:0-2828 GCA_039714135.1 Verrucomicrobiota bacterium | reverse complement strand
GATTCAGATTATTCGGCTCCGGTCTTCCGTTACCTTGGTTTTGATCCATCATTTCAATGGCCTTTCATCCTGTTGTCTTTCGTGTGTGATACGCCTGCCAAAGCACCCATCTTTGCAAAAAATCAAAAAAATACATATGAAAACCAAGCGTGACTCGAAAAGTTTGTAGTTCCTTCATCAAGCAGTTAATAATATCCACATGAAAAAGGTAGCGATTATTGGTGCAGGCATCACGGGGCTGACAGCAGCGTTTGAGCTGAAGCAACGCGGTGTGGATTGCACTGTATTCGAAGCATCGGACCGTGTCGGAGGCTGCATCCAAACGATTCGTGAAAACGGATTCCTTGTCGAATGCGGCCCCAACTCGGTTCTCGATACGCATCCAGACCTTGGGAAATTGATTGCGCGCCTTGGGCTGGAGAGCAATAAACTTCCGGCCAACAGCGCCGCACAGAATCGCTTCATCGTGCGCGATGGAAAGCCGGTTGCCCTACCGACCTCGCCGTCGGCCTTTATCAAGTCGAAAGCCTTTTCCGGCAAAGCGAAGATGCGGCTGATGCGCGAGCCGTTCATCAGATCCAAATCGAATGAATCAGAGAGTCTGGCCGATTTTGTACTTCGTCGGCTGGGGCAGGAGTTTCTCGACTATGCGATCAACCCGTTTGTCAGCGGTGTCTATGCGGGCGACCCGGCAAAGCTTTCCACCTGCCACGCCTTCCCAAAGCTCTACGCTCTGGAGCAGAAACACGGCTCGTTGATCAAGGGGGCGATCATGGGAGCCAAGGAACGGAAGAGGCGCGCGGAAACAGCCTCGAAGGATGCACGCATGTTTACCTTCGACGACGGGATGGAGGTACTGCCCAGGCAGCTGGCCGCGAAAATGGGCAATGCCGTTCGGCTCAACGCATCTGTTGCCGGATTCCAAAAGGTTGAAAATGGAATGTGGCTGGTGAACGGAGAAGAATATACCGACGTACTGCTGGCCATCCCGGCACACCTTATGCCGCAGCTCGATGTTCCGTTCGATCCTTCGCCGATGGAGGAGATCTTCTACCCGCCCGTCGCCAGCCTTTCGCTTGGCTTCAGAAAAACCCAGTTCACCCACCCGCTCAACGGCTTCGGAATGCTGATCCCAAAGGTTGAAAACCGCTACTCACTCGGCAGCCTGTTCCCCTCCTCCATCTTTGCCTCGCGCGCCCCTGACGACATGGCGCTGCTGACAATATTCATCGGCGGATCAATGGCTCCGGAAAGGGCGTTGCAGGACGAGGATAAAATGTTGTCCAATGTACTCAATGACCTGCACGACTTGCTGGGACTCGCTGGCGAACCGGAATACAAACACCTCAGCGTCTACCCCAAGGCGATTCCGCAATATAACGTCGGCTACGGAAAATACCTCGACCTCATGAAACAGATCGAAGCCAACCACCCCGGCATCCACTTTGCCGGCCACTACCGCGACGGCATCTCCGTCGGCAACTCCATCCTCTCCGGCATCAACATCGCCGAGCAGATTATTGAACACAAAGGCTCAAAGGACGCCAAGTTGCTCTAAGCTTTGTGAACTTCGTGCCTTTGTGTTTAAAATACCCTGTATTATGAAACGCGGATTTTTATTGATGAACACGGGGTCGCCGGAAGCACCGACGGAGGTAGCGGTGCGCGACTACCTCAAGGAATTCCTGATGGATCCGCATGTAATCGACCTTCCGAAGCCGCTACGCGCCTTGCTGGTTCACGGCATCATCCTGCCACGCCGCCCAGCCAGATCGGCCAAAGCCTACGAAACCATCTGGACGGACAATGGCTCGCCCTTGATGCACTATTGCAAAACACTGGCCAAGAAAGTGGATGCTGAACGGTGCATGACCTACGGGAATCCATCGGCAAAAAATGCAATCGAACGATTGCTTGATTCAGGCGTTGAAGAAATCTGCCTACTACCCCTGTTTCCACAATCGGCGATGGCAACAACCGGGGCATGCATTGCCAAGGTGAAGCATGAACTCAACGACCGCGCGAAACTGCGAGTCATCCCGCCTTTCTATAAACACCCCGCCTTTATCCAACCACTGGCGGAATCGCTTGCCGACGTAGACGAGCACATTCTTTTCAGCTATCACGGGCTTCCGTTGCGTCATTTAAAAAAGATGGAGCAACCCGACTATCGCACCCAATGCATGGAAACCACCAAGGCGATTACAGAAGCGGCAGGTATTCCAAAAGAATGCTATTCGGTTTCGTTCCAGTCGCGCATGGGCCGTGCAAAATGGCTGGAGCCCTATACCGAAGAGGTGCTCAAGGAGCTTCCCGCCCACGGGAAAAAGCGCCTCGCTATTATCTGTCCCGGCTTCTTCTGCGACAATCTCGAAACGCTCGAGGAGATTGGAATCCGAGGCAGGGAAATATTCATGAATGCGGGGGGCGAATCCTTTCGCATGATCCCCTGTCTCAACGACTCCCCCGCCGCAATCCAATGCCTGGAAGCGCTCATGAAAGATGGCACACCTTGAATTCACAATTGAATCCTATAATGGGCTGACACTTTAGGGCTGGAAGCCAGATGTTACACCATCAGCGTAGCTTGGCGCGTATACGGAAAAAGCGATTGGAAGTCGCCATTGCAACCGACTGCACCGTTTGGGTGGAAGTGGCCTCGAACCAATCCACCTCGGTTTGCCAAACCTCATTGGTATCGGCTAGATCAAGCCGGTATTGCACTTGGTAGTCGCGGTTGGTTGAGCTGGTAAACACCAAATTGGTCGCCGCAGAATATTCGGTTACCCGCAGGAACGAGTTGCTGTTGTTCGGCAACGTATCCGCCA
>JBDLJW010000195.1:0-2863 GCA_039714135.1 Verrucomicrobiota bacterium | reverse complement strand
CAGTGGAAAGGAAAATATGGCCGACACCATCAAGTTCTACCGGCGCAACCTCCCGCATTGGCTGGTGACCGACCATTCCTACTTTGTAACCATCCGCTTAAAGGGAACGCTTCCCAAAGAGATTGTTGCCGAACACAAGCAAGAGCGGGAGCAGCTCCGAACCTCCGGCGCGGATCGTAAACTGTTGGACGAAGCGCGCCGCCGTCAGTTTCGCAAGCTGGAGCAGATGCTGGATTCCCTGGATCAAGAAAAGCGCTGGCTGGATAATTGCACCGTTGCCGCAATGGTCATGGAGAACCTGGAATGGCTTCGGGGCAGGGGGTGGAAGATCTATGCGGCGACGGTTCTTTCAACACACATTCACCTGCTCATGCGCAATGAAGAAGGAAGCTCCGCCGGGCTGCTGGATGATTTGGGGCAATATAAAAGCCACACGGCAAAACTTGCCAATACCATTCTCGGACGCAGCGGCCCATTTTGGGCGCGGGAGCAGTTTGACCACTGGATTCGCTCCCGCGAAAAATTCGAGTCGACCTTGCGCTATATTGTGCTCAATCCCGTCAAAGCCCATCGAGCGAAGGCTTGGCGTGATTGGCCGTGGACCGTGGTGGATGAAGCGGTTCACGATCTTTTGCCGGAATAGCGGCATAAGCCATCTCACAGCGATGGCTGTACCGAGTAGAGCCGGGGCTGTGAACCGGCTCCTCTTGTTTTGGGAATCCGATTGCCGGGACCGATTGCTTCTGGCAAAATCCGCCAACTTTGAAGGGAGCGCATTTCATGACGATCAAGGATTGTTTAATTCAGGCGGCGGACGAGAACCCCGATGCGGTGGCGTTGAAATATAAACGCGATGGTGCGTGGGAAACCTCCACCTATGCGCAGCTGCGCGAGCGGGTTTGGCATGTTTCCGAAATGCTGGCGAAGCTAGGGATCGGGACGGGCGACCGGGTTGCGATCTGCCGCGAAAACTCGCCGGAATGGTTCGAGCTCTACCACGGGATCGTGGGCATCGGCGCAACGGCCGTGCCGGTTGATGTAAAGCTGCGCGAGCAGGAAATGGGACACATCTTCCACGACTGCGGCGTTGCGGCAATTTTTTGCTCCGCTCGCTTGGCCCCGGTGCTGGCTGAAATGGAAGGAAAGTTGCGCGACTTGCGCGCGATCGTGGTGCTGGATTGCGAGGAGCGGCACCTGCCCTCGTGCGAGAAGATCGACTATATCGCCTATGGAAAGCTTTGGGAGGCGGTTTCTGAAGCCGCACTGTCGGAAGAACGGGCATTTGACCGGATGGGGCCGGATGAAGACACGCCTGCTTCGTTCATCTATACCTCGGGGACAACCGGTCGCTCAAAGGGGGCGATCCTGTCGCACCGAAACTTTATGACGAATGTCGAAAGCATTGCCAAGGCGATCAATATTCTCTCCACCGACAATTTTATGCTGGTGCTGCCGCTGCATCACTCCTTTGCCTTTACCTGCAATTTTCTTACGCCGCTCTATGCACGATGCCAGGTGAGCCTGGTGGAAAACCTGAAAACCATCAAAGCCAATATGGCTGACTGTGCACCAACCGTGTTGTTGGCCGTGCCGTTGCTGCTCGAAAAAATGATGTCCCGCATCATGGGAGGCATCAAGGGCAAGCGGGTGGCCCGCCTGATGTATCGCATTGGTTTGGCGAAGATGATCGGCCGGAAGATCCATGCGGGTCTTGGGGGTTCGTTGCGGTTGATTGTTTCGGGCGGCGCGCCGATCAGCCCCGCCACGTTGGGGGCATGGGGCAAGCTGGGTTTCAGCATTGTCGAGGGGTATGGCATTACGGAGACGGCTCCGGTGTTGACCCTCAACCCGCCGGAGGCCCCGAGGGTTGGAACCGTCGGGCTTCCGGTTGACAAGGTTGAGATCAAGATTCTCGACCCGAACCCCGAAGGGGTGGGGGAGATCATTGCCCGTGGCGGGAATGTGATGCAGGGCTACTATAACAATCCCTCCGAAACCGAGAAGGTGTTGGTGGACGGTTGGTATCATACCGGCGACATGGGGCATATCGACGAAAAAGGCTATATCGTCATCAGCGGGCGCAAGAAAAGCCTGATCGTCAACCGCGAAGGCAAGAATATCTATCCCGAAGAAATTGAGCGGCAAGTCCTGAAAAGCGACTATGTGCTCGAATGTCTGGCCCTTGGATATCGCGAGCCCGACGAGGATACCGGCGAGCGTGTCGGGTTGATTGCCGTTCCCAATCTGGAGGTCTTCGATGCTATGGAGGACCGCGAAGGCAAACGACTGAGCGATCAGCAGATAGAGGGGCTGGTACGCGAGGATATCCGCGAAAAGCTTGCCGCGCTTACAGACTACAAACGGCCGCGCAAAATTGAGATTCGTTTCGAGGAATTCGAAAAGACCACCACGCAAAAAATAAAACGCTATTTATGCGCAATCGATACAGCAGGGAGATAAGCCAACAAGGAGACACAGATGAAGCAGATTGGATGGCGGGCGGTTATTGCAGGATGTTTGGTTTCAGGAACAGCTCTTGGGGCGGGGTTCCAGCTCTACACGGAAGGATCGGCCGAGGCACTCGGCCAGGCCGGCGCCATCAGCGGCCGCGATGATCTGGTTTCCCTTGCGTGGTATAACCCTTCCGCCCTCGCCGGTGCCGAGCGGCCCGCAATCATGGTCGGCAGCACCTTTGCTTCGATCAGGACCGATTATGAGGGTGGCGGCACTACCGCCTCTATGTCTGATGACTGGCAGCCAATACCCCATCTCTACTATGTGCAACCGATCGCAACGAATTGGACCGCCATGCTCTCCATCAACGCCCCCTATGGCCTTATTACAGAATGGCCGGATGGATGGG
>JBDLJW010000194.1:0-2885 GCA_039714135.1 Verrucomicrobiota bacterium | reverse complement strand
TGGAAAAACCGTACTGGCCGCATGGCTGATTGCACAACGAAAGACCAATGTACTCATTCTCGTCCACCGCCGCCAACTCATGGAACAATGGCAGGCTAGACTCTCAACTTTTCTGGGAACCGACCCCAACGAAATAGGCTTAATCGGCGGGGGCAAGAGAAAACCCACCAGCCTGATCGACATAGGTGTCATCCAAAGCCTGAATAAAAAAGGAACGGTAGACGATCTTGTGGCAAACTACGGCTACGTTATTGTAGATGAATGCCATCACATATCGGCCAAAAGCTTTGAAGATGTTCTGCGGATGTGCCCCGCGTGTTTTATTACAGGATTGTCCGCAACCTTGACCCGGCGCGACGGGCACCACCCGATTGTCTTCATGCAGTGCGGACCTGTTCGATACCGGGCACAGGATAAAAAACATGCCATGCAACGCCCATTCGACCACAAGGTTGTTGTACACAAGTGCACAGAGGTGGAATTCAAGGAAGATGAAGAAGAGACCAATATTTCCGACATCTATAACCGACTGATCCATTCCCCGGGTCGAAACCGCAGAATTGCCGACGATGTAATTGAGGCCTATCAGGCAGGGCGCAGTCCCCTGGTACTGACCGACCGCATTTACCACCTCGAAATCCTGTCCGAAATGCTCTCCGACAAAATCGATCGTATCGTGCTCCTCAAAGGCGGTCTTGGCAAAAAGAAGCTGAAAATAATTCAAGGAAAACTCGACGAGTGGAAGGATCTTCCCCATGTCGTTCTGGCAACAGGCCGTTATCTGGGTGAAGGCTATGACAATCCCCGGCTCGACACCCTCTTCCTAGCCATGCCTGTTTCGTGGAAAGGCATCCTTTCCCAATACGCCGGTCGCCTGCACCGTCTTCACCATGATAAAAGCGAAGTATGCATACATGACTACGTCGATGAAAACAACCCGGTGCTTGTCCGTATGTTCGGTCGCAGAATCAAAGGATACAAGGCGCTTGGATACCAGCTTCCATCCACTGAGAACTTCCTGCTGTAACGGGCTATAGCATTCAAGATCATACGGGTGAGCCTAAAAACAACTCTGCCATATTGTCTCAATGAAAAGTTCGCCTTAAGCCATCTCAGGTATCCTGACAGGATGCCTTGGAGATTAGTTGGTGTTGGCTGCCCTTTTAGGAGTTCGCATTGCCATATCGAAAGGTATCCAGTCAGGATGCTTTGGGGAGCAACTCTATAGAGAACGGAGAGCGAACGGAGAATTTCGGGATAAACCGGCCTCAAAAATCGCCTTATTGGGGATTGGAGAATGATCCCAAAACGGGATTCTATTCTCCGATCACGCACGCAACCTGTTGATAACGTGCGAGATGAATACTCCCCTTGTACGGGCACAAAAAAACAGCGAATCCTGAAAGAATCCGCTGTAAGAAAAGTTGGTCGGGGTGGAGGGATTCGAACCCCCGACCTATTGCTCCCAAAGCAACCGCGCTACCAGACTGCGCTACACCCCGTTTCCAATGTTGGAAAGCGCGGAAATATCAAGGATCCTACCCGCAAAGGCAACCTCTTTTTCGAATATTTCCGAAACGGTTGCATCACTAGACCGAATGGGTATGATAAATTTCATCATGTCTATGAATATCCAAACCGTTGATGAACTGAACAGGATGATCCGCAATGGCGACATCCGCGAATATATCCACCAGGAGGAAGAAGCCAAAGGAGTGGAGATAAGAGAGGTCGCTAGGAAGATTGCGGAGCAAAACCTCCGATTGAGATGGATCTGGCTGGCTGGGCCATCGTCGGCAGGAAAGACAACGTTTACGCGGCGGCTGGCGGAAGCGCTTAATGAGCTGGGCATTCCCACGCATCAGATCTCGCTGGACAACTATTTTCTCAATCGCGAGCTAACCCCGAAAAATGCCAAGGGGGAATACGATTATGAGCATATCGAAGCCATTGATCTTCCCTTGCTGGAACGTCATCTGGACAAGCTGGGAAACGGCCACACCATCGAAATGCCACATTTCAGGTTTCTGCATGGTCGCCGCGAATTCCGAGGCAACATCATTAGTTTGGAGCCGGATGAACTGGCGCTGATCGAGGGTATCCACGGGCTGAATCCGCGCATTACGTCGTTTATCGACCCCTCCCATTCGCTGAAAATCTACATTGGGGCACGCACAACGCTGATGCTTGACAACACGCGCATTTCGAGCACCAACCACCGGATGATGCGCCGCATGATCCGCGACCACAGCTTCCGCGGCAATCCGGTGGAAAAAACCTTCAACCTTTGGCCGTCGGTGCGGGCGGGCGAGGACAAATGGATCTTTCCGTTCCAGTCTTTGGCCGACCAGGAATACAACTCGGCGCTGGGCTATGAATTTTCGGTTCTCAAGCCACTGGTGGAGCCACTGATCCATTCGCTGCCCGGCACGCATCCGGGACATAATAAAGCCCAGGAACTGCTGGAGTTTCTGGGACACTTCGAGCCGATCGATAAATCGCTCGTTCCGCCGGATTCAATCCTTCAGGAATTCATCGAATCACCGCTCTAACAAAAAAGGTTCATCCGCTGAATAAGTGGGTACTTCCTGATTATTTCTTAACCGCGGATGGCTCGGATGGGTACGGATAAGGAGATTTCCTTAGAAATATCCGCATTCCAAAACCATTGGATATCCTGATACAGAAAATAAATCCTCGCTTGGACAGTGTGTCCGCTTCGTTTTCATTCCAATATCAGCGTAATCCGTACCCATCCGCGGTCAAATCCTTCTTCCGAAAAACCCACAAAAAAGGTTCATGTCCAAAAACCGGGGAACGGAAATTCCGTCTCTGTTACACTACGACAGGACTACGAAGAAGTGTCCCCTTTGTAGTCCACTCGA
>JBDLJW010000193.1:0-2927 GCA_039714135.1 Verrucomicrobiota bacterium | reverse complement strand
ATGGATTTTTCTCCCCGTAATCTTTCTATAGAAGCCTTTCAGAAACCTTTTGGTAGATAAATGAAAGCAGGAGCAGCAATAGGCCAACGCCAATGAAGATCATGACGCGTGCCCCCGCCTGGAAAACACTACAGTCGATGAGCAGCACTTTGAAGACCGTGCCGGCAAACAAGAGCAGTGCAAAATGGCGATGAAGCCTGCTTTTGCGTGCAAACCCAAAGATGGTCATCGACAATCCCGAGATCCCCCACCAGAGCGATACGATGGCCCAGCTCCACGCGGTTCCTGATTCGCCAATGGCCAAGGAAATGATCGCGATGGCACCGACCAACGGCGCCAGGGAAAAATAGCCGGCGAATTCTGTCGGACAATTCCTGATCCGACTGGCGAACCAGAGGATTTCGCCAAGCATCACCAGCTGTATCCATAGTGGGATCGAGAGCAGCGATGGCGGAATGCCATGCATCCACGGAACGGCGACATCCAACAACAGGATTTTCACGGGTATGACTGCAACAAGCACCCTTCCGGCAAGTTGCAGTGCATGATCCTTGCCCAGCATCCAGTTGGCTAGATTTCCGACAAACAGGGTGATGACGGATGTCAAAAGCCAAGGCATTGGATGGTCGAGCGGAAGCGTTGTAAAAATGTTGCGGTAGGCAATGGCCAGAACTGCGCCGATACAGGCAAACCAGAGATGGCGAGCCAAATAACCTGACTGATTCCCTTGGTCAATCCGATCATACAGCTTGGCTTGGAACCCAATGGCCAAGGCGGAGAAAAGTCCACAAAGCGTGTGTGGGTTCACGAGAATCAAATCCGCTACGTTCTGCATGGGCTGCAGGGTGGCGTGTAGCAATCCCGCAAATCCGATGACGATGGCGGTGTTTTGGATTTCCTTCGATTGCACTCGCAGGGCAAACAAGGCGATGCCCATACCAAGGACAGTCCATGCAATACTGATCCAAAGCCCGAAAAGCTGCATATGCAGATAGACGGCAAAACAGAGGATGGCGGATAGCGTGAAATGGAGGGTTTCTTTCGTGTAGCGGGGTTGCCATCGCATTGCGACCCGTGCAATAGCCGCAAACACCGCCGTTGCAAGCAGCCAGGGAAGTGTGTCCGTGCTATCGAATTCGAAAACATCCTTGTAGGCGGCAAAGAGTATGACGGCGAAAGATCCATATTGCAGAAGTCGCCCCCCTGCCCGAACTTCACCGGTTTCGTTGCAATGCTGAAGAATCCAGCATCCGGCTCCCATCAACAGTGCCCCGCCCAAAACAATCAATGTTTCAACATTGAACCACGCAGGCGTAATAACCGGGTCGCAGATTATGGCAACACCCATGGCAAAACCGCCAACGCAACCGAGTATGATACCGCCTAACAAAACCTTGACCGGTGCAGGCTTTCGAAAGAACCAGACTATGCATAGGGCTTGCAAGCACCAGAGGAATCCCCTGATTTCACTGGAGGTGGCCTCGAGGATGCAGAAGGCAAGCGCCGCGATACCACACAGAACAAGGCAGAGGGTTTCACTCTTGAACTCAGGCAACCACCTCCAAGACAGCATGGAGAGAAATGCGAACACTCCACCCACACCCGCAAAACAGAGCCCCAGCCATGACGCCAGACCTGTTTCATAGGAAAGCAGGTATAGGCTGCCAAACAGAAAAACCGTCGAAGCAACAATGCGGGCAACGTTGATGCCCGCAAGCTCCAACCGATCGCGTTTTTTCATGATCAGCAGACTGAGCGTGATGAACTCCGCAAAATAGATCGAGGCAGCGGCAAGAGGAATGGGCCAACCGTGATGGTTGAAACTGAGCATCCAGTAGAAAAAGTAGAACAATGTGAATGCGTAGGTGCTGTTGTATAAAACCTGCCAACTTTTCTTAATGCCAAGGAACATGACCGGCAGGTTGATCAACGCAATATAGACCAACGGGAAAATGCCTTGATCAATATCGCCGCCAACCAGCAACGGCGTGATAAATGCCCCCAGAATCCCTAGGGTTGCCACAATTTGACTATTGTAGACCAACGACAGGAAAAGCAACAGGGCCGCACTGGCAGTCAGTCCAATCGCAATCAGGAACGGTCCGCAAAGATGGTAGAGACTATAGGCCGCGAATATGCAGAAATAAAACAATCCGCCACCCCCGCCCGTCATGGTTCGGGCAAGCTGAACAAATTTGCCGCTGGCGTTTCTGTCTGCAATATGGCCGCCGCCAAGCAAGATTCCACCCATGGCCAACCCCAGCAAGATTTTGGACAAGGGAGATGGCCACAAAATGCCTGGGCTACCCACAAGAAATGCAATTCCCGCCACCAGGATCATCACGCCAACCAACCCGGCAACCTTGCCACCAAGAGCCTCTTCGAGGTTCTTGCGCGGACGCGGAGCTTTGCTGGGTCTTGGGGGGGATTGCCTTGCTGCTTCCCGGCTAATTACTGCAGAAGGCTCTTTCGGTAGAGGTGGCGGCACACTGACCGGCAACACATCTTCTTTGACAGTGACCGGGGACGTTTCTGTTTCTTCATCCTCTTGAACAGCACTCTCCGAACTGGATGCCAAGATATGTTCCTCAAGGGCATGGTAAAGAAACTCCAATCTCCGCTTATTTTCCCGGGAGGCCTTTTCTGCTCCCGACGCTTTAACAAGCGCAATGATCGACAGGATTGGGGAGACCAGAAAAATGACCCCGAATAACAATATTAACACTTCCATCCTACACCTCGGTTACTTTCCCGCACACGCCCCAGAACCCCGACTACATGCCCGCAAGCCTGCTCAATTTAGCATTTCTTTTCAACTTTATACGGCTACAGCCGTTACCTGTCTTTTCGCGATGCGAAGGTTTTCTTTAAACGTGTCGCGGCGCCATTGGGTGAAGTCGTCGGAGTAGAGCTTCATGGCGAGGCCG
>JBDLJW010000192.1:0-2939 GCA_039714135.1 Verrucomicrobiota bacterium | reverse complement strand
CAGACGAACTCAAAGGACTCGAAGTTGCAGTGGAAGTAGATGCACGCGGAACAGCTTGCCCCGGCCCGTTGCTGGATGCCAAGCGCGCAATCGGTGACTGCCCGGATGATGGCATTATGTGTGTTCTTTCCTCAGATGAAGGAACCATCATCGACATCCAGCGCTGGAGCAAAAAGATGAAGAACGAATACCTCGGCGACTACGAGGACGACGGATTCTGGCGCGTCTACTTCAAGAAAACCGCGTAACCGCACCAACCAAAACCGAATCCACAGATTTCTCAGATTCCGCAGATTTTTAATCCCGTTAATCTGTGAAATCTGTGGACAAAAAACAAACCAGAGCAACGCCATGAAGAGTAAAGAACCTGAACCTAAGATTTTGGTATTTTCCACCAATGCGATCTCGGACCCGGGCATTGATCTGGCAGGGAGTGCGCACATGCACTATTCCACAGACGTGCAGGTCATTCCCCTCCCCTGCTCCAGCGGAGTGAAACCCTCATGGATCGTCCACGCCATCGAACAGGGCTTTGACGGCGTCTTCGTGGCCGGTTGCGGCGGCGACTGCGCAATTCTTTCCGACTGCACCCCGCGCACCAGTGCCGTGATCAAAAAAGCGCAGGAGCTCATGAAGGAAAAAGGCATTAACCCCAAACGGCTGAAGATGTCGGGCCTCTGTTCCGTCTGCGCCGACAATTTCGTGGCCCACATGGCCGCATTCCAAAAAGACCTTAAGAAACTGGAAGAAAAATGAGCGATAATAATAAAACAGACTACGATGTCATGGTCGTCGGTGCCGGTATTGCCGGCATGGAAACCGCCGCATCGCTAGGCGACATGGGCTACAAGGTTCTGCTCGTCGAGAAGAACTCCAGTATCGGCGGAAAAGCCATTCTGCTGAGTAAGGTTTTTCCGACGCTCGACTGCGCCAGCTGCATCGTTACCCCGAAAATGGCCGCGGCCTCCCACCACCCCAATATTGATGTAAAAGTCTACACCGAAGTGGATGGTATCGTACGCAACGCAGACGGAAGCTTTGCCATCGACATGCATCAGAAGGCTTCCTATGTCGACTTCGATGCCTGCACCGGATGCGGCCAATGCGAAGAGGTCTGCACCGTCACCGTACCGGACGAATACAACTATGATCTGGTCACGCGCCGCGTTGCCCATATTCCTTTCCCGCAGGCCGTTCCAAAAAAAGCGATCATCGACCGGCGCGGCGAAGCACCCTGCACCTTCACCTGCCCGGCCAACGTCAAAGCCAGCGGCTACATTTCGCTTGTGCGTGCGGGACGCCACAAAGAGGCCTTCAACCTACACCTTGAAAACGCCCCGCTGGTCGGCAGTCTTGCACGCTCGTGCTATGCCCCCTGCGAAGAGGACTGCACCCGTTGCGGAAAAGAAGAGACCGTTCATATTCGCGGAGTAAAGCGCTTCTTCTCCGACCACTACTACGACGAACACCCCGAGCCGGAATACGGCCCGGTCGAAGAACAACTGAAAACCAAAGTCGCCATCGTCGGTTCAGGCCCGGCCGGTCTGAGCGCAGCGTTCTATCTTGCGCGCAACGGCCATCAGGTCACCATCTTCGAGGCCGAAACCCAGGCCGGCGGCATGCTGAGAACCGGCATCCCGGCCTATCGACTTCCCAACGAAGTGGTTGACCGCGACATTAAAAACGTCACCGCCCTCGGCGTAGAGATCAGGTGCAATTCGCGCATTGAATCCGCCGCCGCTCTGAAAGAACAGGGGTTTGATGCGGTATTCATTGCTACCGGCGCTTCCGATGAAGGCCGTCTCGGTATCGACGGCGAAGAACTCGGTGGCGTTATGGGTTGCATGGAATTCCTGCGCGAAACCAAGATCGGCGAGATGCCGAGTGTGGAGGGAAAGACGGTCATGGTCATCGGCGGCGGAAACTCCGCGATGGACCCAGCCCGCTCGGCCATCCGCATGGGAGCCAAAAAGGTGATCATCCTGTATCGCCGTGGACGCGAAGAGATGCCAGCCCATGATTGGGAAATTGAAGGTGCCCTCGAAGAGGGTGTCGAACTGATGCTGCTGAGCACGCCCAAGCGTTTTATCGGGAAGGACGGCAAGCTCACAGCTGTTGAATGCCTCAAAATGCAGCTTGGCGAACCCGACGAAAGCGGCCGACGCCGCCCCGAAGTGGTTGAAGGCTCCGAAAGCACCCTTCCGGTGGATCTCGCCATTCTCGCCATCGGCCTAAAGCCCTCTACATCCGGCTTTGTTGATGAAATGGAGAATGAATGGGGCCTGCTTAAGTCCAGCGAACAGACTCTCCAGACCCAGGATCCATCCATCTTTGCCGGCGGCGACTGCGTAACCAATCCGACCATGATCATCAACGCCATCGGCCAAGGCCGCCGCGCCGCCTTCTACATGGATCTCCACCTCAAGGGCGAGTCGCTCGACGTTCCATTCGACGCCGACTTCATGCTGGAGAAAACCGATAAAGATGCGGTGATGGAAGAATCCAAAGGCTTCCGCACCAAGTCCCCGGTGCTCCAGCCGATGATGCCGCTGGAAGAGCGCAGGAAAACCTTCGAGTGCTACGAAAGCGTCATGACCGAAGAGGAAGCCCGGCAGGAGGCCGCACGATGCATGAACTGCGGAGAGTGTTCCCAGTGCATGGAGTGTGTGAATATCTGCCCGGCCTTTTGCATCGACTTTAAGATGAAGGAGCGTCCAAAGAGCCTCACCGTGGGCTCGGTGGTTCTTTCCACCGGCTACGAGATTCTCGACCCCGGCGCAAAGGATCTGCTCGGCTACGACCGCTTCCCGGACGTCATCGACGGACCGCAAATGGACCGCCTGCTGGCACCGACCCGCCCGTACAACAGCGTACTGCGCCCGTCGGACGGCAAAGAGCCGGAAAACATTGCCATCGTGCTCTGCAACGGATCGCGCGAC
>JBDLJW010000191.1:0-2948 GCA_039714135.1 Verrucomicrobiota bacterium | reverse complement strand
TGTTGCCGGATTCGACCTGGTCGATGACTTTCTGGTACTCGTCCGTCAGCGGGCATCCGCAAGAGTATCCATCTTCAACGGTTGCGTGAAGGCGGGCTTGTTCGACGTGCCACTGGGCGATTTTAAGATGCTGATCAACATTCATTGTTTTCTCCTTTTGATTTAGTTGGCTTTCTTAATTGGTACTGAATTCGTCCAATATATAGGGCTTAATGAGTATATCAATACTTAAATGTGAATTATTCGTAGCGGGTAATGCGTAATCCGCCGCACCGGCTGTTTACGTGTTGCGGATTCCGGATTACGAATTTATTTGACTTGCCCCCCTGCGAGTCCCTACACACTTCGGGCTATGTTATACGACGTACCAGTAAATTTAGGTGATCGCTCCTATGAAATCCACATTGGAGCGGGGGTTTTGGATCGGCTTGGCGGGCTTTGCGCAGGAGCTGGTTTGAAGGGGAAATGTTTGGTTGTCACCGATGAGAATGTGGGCGGGCATTATGCCCAGACCGCGCTCCAATCGTTGGAAGCTACCGGTATTGAAGCCAGCTTGGTGACTCTGCCGGCGGGCGAGCAGACGAAGTGCGGCGAGCAGGTCTTTTCATTATATAGTAAATGCATTAAAGCTGGGCTCGACCGCAAGTCGTTCATCGTTGCGCTTGGCGGCGGGGTGGTCGGCGATCTGGCTGGCTATGTGGCCGCTACCTACTTAAGGGGCATTCCGTTCGTGCAGGTGCCGACGTCGCTGCTGGCGATGGTTGATAGCTCCGTCGGCGGAAAGACGGGAATCAATCTGCCCGAGGGAAAGAATCTGGTCGGGGCGTTTTATCAGCCTCAGCTTGTGCTGGCCGACCTTCAGACTTTGGAAACTCTGCCCGCCCGCGAATACCGTGCCGGTCTGGCTGAGGTCGTCAAGTACGGCATCATCTATGACGCACCGTTTTTTGAAGAGCTGGAAGCCAATGGCCAGCAGCTTGCAGCGGTTGGAAATGTGGACTTGCTTGCCAAGGTGGTTGGGCGTTGTTGCGAGGTCAAGGCCGATGTTGTTGCGCAGGACGAGCGCGAGGGCGGCCTGCGCGCCATTCTGAATTTTGGCCACACGGTTGGCCACGCCGTTGAAAAGGTGGCGGGCTACGGTGAATATGTCCATGGCGAGGGTGTGGCCATTGGCTCGGTCTATGCCGCGCGGGCCTCGGTTGCCCAGACTGGACTTTCGCAGGCCGAATGCGACCGCATTGAAAAGATCTTTCAGGCACTGGAACTTCCGGTGAATGCGCCGGAATACAAGTGGCCGGACCTGCGTGCCGCGCTGGCGGTCGATAAGAAAACGGTCGGCGGGATGCCGAAGTTTGTCCTCGTCTCCGAAATCGGCAAGTCGAGCATCGGCAACGAAATCCCCGAAGAGACCATGGAACAGCTTTGGAGGGGACTATAAACACAAAGACACTAAGGTCTCCAAGGAGCACTAAGAAAGGCTGGCTTGGTGATACTTTGTGTTCTTCGTGCCTTAGTGTTTAGTTTTATGGAACAGCGAGAAGCATATATTGTTTTGAATATGATCGAGGGGCTGGGGCCGGTAAGCGTCCGCCGCCTGATCGATACGCTTGGGTCGCCGAAGGCAATTCTCGAGGCCGACCGCGAAGCGCTGATGGAAGCCCGCGGTGTTGGCGAAAAACTGGCACTCAAGATCATTGTTCAGCGCGACAGCATTGACGCTGCCGAGGAGATTGAAAAGGCCGCCGAGATCGGCGCGCGCATTATCACACCTGTGGACGATGAATATCCCGAAGCGCTCAAGGCCATCCATGATCCGCCGCTGGCGCTGTATGTTCATGGGCGACTGCTTCCGGAGGACAGCAAGGCGATCGGCATTGTGGGGTCGCGCTCGACCTCGCACTATGGCCTCTCTGCCGCCGACCGTCTGGCCTATCAGCTGGGGCAGACCGGGTTCACGGTGGTCAGCGGGCTGGCGCGGGGAACCGACACGGCGGCGCATAACGGAGCGCTGAAAAGCGGCGGGCGAACCATCGCGGTTTTGGGCGGTGCGCTCGATTGCCTTTATCCTCCGGAAAATGCGGAGCTGGCGAAGAAGATTTCAAAGAGCGGCGCGGTGATTAGCGAATATTGCATGGGGCGGCAGGCCGACCGCATGACGTTCCCATACCGCAACCGTATTATCAGCGGGCTGAGCATGGGTGTGCTGCTGACCGAGTCGGCCATAAAAGGCGGCTCGATGCATACGATGGAAGCGGCAACGGAGCAGGGACGCACGGTATTCGCCCTGCCGGGGCGGATCGATACCCCCGGCGCGCGCGGTCCGCACATGTTGATTAAGAACGGTGCAAAGCTGGTGGAGCGCATCGACGATATTTTGGAGGAGTATGAGTTTTTGATTCCACCGGAGGAATTGAAAGCGCCGGAAGCCGCAACGGCGGCCCGCCCGAGTGTTCCGATGACGGAGCAGGAGTCGGTGATTGTGGAAGCGTTGTGGCAGGAGCCGATGGATGTCGACTCGCTTGCCCGCGAAGTCGGTCTGAAGAGCCATGAACTCAGTGGTCTTCTTCTCGGCCTCGAAATGAAACGGGTTATCCGCACGCTGCCCGGCCGCATGGTTGAACTCGCGGAAGACCTTCGGGGAATGAGGAGTTAAACCCGAAGAGCCGGGGCAGGAAAAATTAAACACAAAGGCACAAAGAACACTAAGCTTGGAGTTCTTCGTGTCTTGAGCGACGCGTAGCGAGGCTTGAGGAACGAAAGCAGAGAACGAAGTGAACGACAACCGAGTGTTTAAAAAGAGGATTTGGAGAATGAAGCATGAGCCTATATCAAATGAGCTGGAGCGGATCGGCAAGGAGATTGTTGATTCTGCCTATCGTGTTCACAAGGAGCTTGGCCCAGGCTTGCTGGAGTCTGTTTATGAAGAATGCATGGTTTATGATCTAAGG
>JBDLJW010000190.1:0-2968 GCA_039714135.1 Verrucomicrobiota bacterium | reverse complement strand
CCGGCTTTTCCAATGGCTGATAGCCGCCTTTCCCGCAGCGCTTGCCGATGGCCGCAACAGCGAGACGGGCGGAAGAAAAGGCCGCCTGTAGATTGTAGCCGCCGGTCGGCCCATCGATATCCAGCACCTCCCCGGCAAAATACAGCCCGGAGCATTTTTTCGATTCCATCGTCTGGTTATCGATTTCGCCAAGCCCCACACCACCAACCGTCACCATCGCCTCCTTGAGCGGGCGGGTCCGCAACGGACGGATTTTTTCCGTTCGGCCATTCGCCAGCTTGATGACCAATTCATACCCTTTGAAATTATTCCGCGCGACAATGCGGCTGGCATCGGTGATCGCCGTTCCACCAATTCCCCACTTTTCGATCTCGTAGACTCCGCGCGTCTGCGCAACCGTCTTCCCGCCCAGGACAATCTCCACTTCCGTTTTTTCATAGATCGTCCCAATGCGCCCCTTGAGCACCCTGGGATCCACCTCAAAGCCAACCAGCCCGGGACGGTATGGAGCCACTGCAAGGCCCAGTTTCTTCGCCCACTCCTGCCCATCGCCAACCGACCCGGTCTTGGGATAGCTTATTCCGCCGGTTGCAATCAGCACATAGGCTCCCTCCACCACAAAATTATCAGTGGCTACACGAAATCCTTCATCGGTTTTTTCCAGAGCCATGACCGACGACGAGCAAGCCATCGACACATTCCGGTCACGCAACAAATCAGTGAAAAGGTTGAGCACATCCGATGCCCGCTCAGTGTGGGGATAAACCTTGTTGCCCGTCTTTACGACCGTCTTGAGCCCATTGGCTGCAAACCAGCGCTGAAGCGTGGAGGGATCGAAGGCCCGAATCGCCGGGGCAAGAAACGGCCCGACCGGGTCGCCGAACATCTGCAGCATCCGCTCCCCGGAAATATTGGTGGTCAGGTTGCACCGGGCGTTCCCGCACATAAGCAGCTTGCGCCCCGGCTTGTGCTTCCGCTCCAGCACCAAGGCTTTCAAGCCCAGCTCACCTGCCGCGCAACCAGCCATCAATCCAGCGGCCCCGCCGCCAATAATTATGAGATCCGTTTTACCCATGGACAGCCATGTAAGCAGAACCTATATTCTTTTCCAACCAAGGAGACTCCATGAATTTCAAAACAGCTCTACCACTTGCCCTTGCCGCCGGCATTCTTTCCGGATGCTCCAGCATGAAGGCAACCTCCGAACACGACAAGAAGTTCGACTTTGGCAGGATCGAAACCTACCAATGGATCGACGGACCGGAGGAGATCCTCAACGAGGCCGACACCTACATCACTGAAGACATTCAAGCCGCCCTGAACATTGAGCTGGGCAACCAAGGGCTGAAACAGGTGCCGGACACCGACAAAGCGGACGTGCAGGTGGCCTACTACATGAAGCTCAGGGAAGAAGTGGCGTATTCCGCCAACCATGATAACCGTGATTTTTCAGGAGGGTTTGTCTACAGCCGCGAAAACAGCAGCTGGAACTATGCCGAGCGAGACCCCGACCTAAACGCCTACACGATCGAAACAGGGACATTAACCGTATTGATCTACGACACAAGAACCGGAAACCGGATCTGGAGGGGCAACCTGCAAACCAAGATCGATCGTTCCGACCCGAACGAGAAGAAACAAGCTCTCATCCGCAAGGCGGCGGAAAAGCTTATCGCCCGCTTCCCGAAAAAATAGAGCTCCGCATATTAACATGCGTCCTCAAGGATCCTCTTTGCCCGAAGAAAACAGGCCCTACCCACAACACAGTGGCCCCACCCACTTTGTAAGAAACACGGAAACAAAGTTTATCAAGTTCCCTTCAACATTTCCCAGTAAATGTATTTTGATTTATGGGTTTAAAAAGAATCGGGAAATCGCCATAATTTGGCTTCCGAAGTTGGGAGGGGTATTGCAATTCATAACATTGCAATAAGTTCGGTACGCGAAAAAAGGGGACGGTAATGAACTGTAGCTATACCGAGTTTGCTCCGGCCGAAAGGGCTGACGCAGAGAGCATATCACGCGATGCCAAAGTATTGGGCAAAAGCCTGACCGACCACATCATACATGCGATTCCATTTCCCGTGGTGGTTCTAAACAAACAGCGGCAAATCGTCTACACAAACCAACGGCTTCTGGATATGTTGCCGGCACCCTCGGACAAGAAGGTTCTGGGCAAACGGTTTGGAGAGCTCCTTGACTGTGCCCATGCATGCGAAAACGAAGGCGGGTGCGGAACAAGCAGGTTTTGCGGTGAATGCGGCGCAGTTAAATCCATCATCGACTCCCAGAATGAAAAAATCGGGTTGCAGGAGGAGTGCAGGATCACCACAACCTCGGGCAAGGCATACGAATTCAGAGTATGGGCATCGCCATACATCCATAAAAACACTGAATATACAGCTTTTACCCTGCAGGATATCAGCAACGAGAAACGCCGTGAGGTTCTTGAATACTCCTTTTTCCATGACGTAAACAACATTCTCTCCGCGATCGTTGGATACTCGGGGCTCCTTGCTGTTGCAGAAACCCCAAAAGATATCGCAGAGTCAAAAAAAGACATTCAGCAGGCAACCCATGAACTTACAAATGAAACCATCTCCTACTGGGAGCTGTTTCATGCTGAAAAAGGTGATTTCTCCGCAAACTTTGAACACCGGGTTGAATCTCTGTCCCTGGTGGATGAACTCATTCAGACATCCATCCGAAAATGGCCAGACAGACCTTCTCTCCGGAGAGGGATATGCGACAGCTTTGTTTTCACAACCGACCGCCCCCTGTTATTCCGGATTCTCTACAGCATGATGAAAAATGCAACCGAAGCTTCTTCGCCAATGAATGCGGTATCTATTCGATGCGAGAAGAAAGGTTCCAACGGCATCTTCAGCATCCATAACCACAAGACCATGTCGCCATCAACCCAACTTCAGGTTTTCCAGCGCTCGTTTTCCACAAAAGGCAAGGGACA
>JBDLJW010000189.1:0-2997 GCA_039714135.1 Verrucomicrobiota bacterium | reverse complement strand
ACCCGCGTTAGTTTTTATACACTCCATACTTGCGGAAAGCCTTGGACATGGCCTCAAGCTTTTCGGGCGTATGACCGATATCAGCGGGGGTGCTGTAGGCCATGCTGACCAATCCGCCGTTGTGGGAGCCGAGCGTTTCAACCATCCGCTTAACATATTGGTCGATGTCCTCCAGCGAGCCTTCGATCATCGTGCGCTGGATATCCACCGGGCACCAGAAGGCCAGCTTGCCACCGAAGCGCTCACTCAGGGTTTCCAGCCCCATGTTTTCCTGCTGATCCTGTTGAATCACCGTGAGACCCGCATCGATAAACTTTGGGAGAATATCCATAATCTGCCCGCAAGAGTGCAGCCAGACATCCATGCCCAGCTCGTGCGCCAGCGCCCAGTTTTTTCGGTAGTGCGGCATGAAAAACTCTTCAATGAGATCCTGGCTGACCATCAGGTTGTCCTGCAACCCCCAGTCGTCGTAGCCCATCACCCCGTCACAGCCGATCTCGGCGCACTTGCGAATCGACTCGCGCTGGTTTTCCGCCAGCCGGGCAACGAATGCCTTCAGGTCGTCCGGCGACTCGTAGTAGGCCATGAACATTTCCTCAAGGCCCATCAGATTGTGCGTCCCCTCGTTGAGCGAGCTGAACGGCATCACCGCAAGGCAATACTTGGGATTGTCCGAGGCGTTGTTTTCCTCGATCCGCTTACGGGACCTTTCAAAATATTTCGGATTATTCATATCCGGCAGCACATACTCGGCCTGCTTTTCAATATCCTTGATGGCTGGCTCGAACACCTCGCCACGGCCCAGCTTTCCGCCCGCCGCGCGGTAGAAAGTGGTACCCCAGCAATCGGTCATCCGGTCGGTGTCTTCGTCATAACTGTACCAGTCACGGATCGGCGCGGGCCGATCCATCCACAGCCAGATCAGATCATCTTCCTTGTCGTCCGGAAGACGGTGCGGCACATGGTCGGGCCCCTCGAAATGTATGGCTTTTTTCACCCGTTCTCTTGATGTCATCATTCTATTCCTCTTTGCTTTCTACAGATTCTACACACTAGGCGGGCGGTCCTTTTTGGTCGGACGCGGCGGGCCGACCCGGACACAGCGCTTGTCGAAATGTCTTCCGACGGGGACGCCCTTGAGGTTTTCCAGATTGTTGATCAGCCAATCGCCGTAGGGGGTCTTGTATTGGATAATCTTCCCGTTCTGATCCGTAATGGTGATGAGGTATCCGCCGTATTTTACGCCGTGCCAAGGGCTGTGACCCCCCGTGGCCCAGCTTCGGACATTGATAGGCTTGGCGCTTTCGAACGAGTGGGACTTCCCATTCTCCCGGAAAGAAACAAACGCACTCTTCCGACGATCCAGCAGGACATAGTTGTCGCCATCCACTTCTTCGCCGATGACAAAATATTCCACGGTCAGCTCGTGGGAATAGTCCCCGGCGCTGTCCTGCTTCAGCTCGGCACCGAAAACATAGTCGGCCATCTTCAACGGGTAGGGCTGGCCATACGGACTAAGCTCCGGATAGGGAATGGAATCACCCTTCTTGAAAAAATTAATATTGAAATGCGGCGGTTTTGCCAACTCCAGCCAGATGCGGTCTTCCTCGGACAACTCTTCCACCGGAATCCGCAGTTGCCTTCCACCTTCCTTTTTCAATACCGCTTTTCCGGCGACCAAGGCCATGAAGCCAGCCTCCAGCGAACGACCGTCGAGAGCGGTCCATGTCCTCGAATCCTGATAGTCCCGCTTGTCGAACAGCGGAGGCGGGGGACACTTGGCCTCGCTCGTGTCATAGTAGGGTTCCGTCCTTTCCGGCACAGGGAAATCGCAGAAAACCAGCCCGTTCGTGGCGCAGCCATCGTGCGGATTCAAACCGGCATGGATCACCTCAATCTGGTCGAGCGTCAATGGCGAGGTCTTGAAGAGCGGCAGAATCGGGCCGCCGCGCTCCGGCTCCCTTTCATATTCCACGCCCTCCACCTGAACGCAAAGAACGCCCATAAGCTTGTTGCCGCGCGAGTCAACGATCAGTACATCCATATTGCGCACCTCGCCCGCCTTGAGTTCGACCCAGTCGCCAACGACGGATAGCTGGTTCCCCTGCCAATATTTGCGCGAGTCAGGCGAGTTCGATTGCCAACCAGGAGTAATCGGCGATGTATCCGACCCGCCGCCAGGCCGGGGATAGCCGGCATTCAGCACCGGCTCCCCATCCACCATGACAATTATTCCGTCCGCGCCCAACCCCCAGAAACGGAACTTGATATCTTCGGGATAGACAAGATCGCCCTCGTAGTGCAATGCATAGCAATAGTTTTGGCCGACCTTTCCCCCGAACGCTTCCGAAGCCGTCCATGAAAGGGCCTGCGGTATTGCAATGGAGGTGGCATAGAGCTTTTGGGGCAAGCGGTAGTAGCGCCCAAGCTTGGATGGTTTGCAGCCGCTGTCCACGAACTTTTTCAAAACGTCTCGCAACTTCTCGATACTCATCGGGATATTGCGACCGCTACGATCCCGCGTAAAGTCGTAGTAGGTGCCGACGAAGTCGTTGCCGATGCTCTGACCGGATCCGAACACACTGGCGTCGCTCAGGTCGGGCAGTATATCGAAACCGCCGACTATCCCCTCGCCCATCCCGTCGCCGCCCATGCCGGACAGTTCCGGCAACTGGATCTCGGGCATGTTGGCGGGCTTGACCTTGGCCAGGATATGCTGCGCCTTCTTGGGCCGGGCGCTTTTCTTGATCCTCGGCTTCGGCTTCTTGAGCTTCATCTTTGGCCGCTCAACCGCCTTGGGCGGTTCAAACTCGATTTCTTTCTTCTTCACGACCGTGAAGACCACCAGCATCCCGGCCAGAAAGAACAGCGCGGCATGGATCGCAATGCTCAGCAGCACCGCGCTCGACATCCCCTTGGTTATTTTTTTTGTTTTTCCATTCCTTCGCGCCATATCAGCCTCCGTTTTCAGGATATTTTAGACTGGATAACAGGATC
>JBDLJW010000188.1:0-2998 GCA_039714135.1 Verrucomicrobiota bacterium | reverse complement strand
CCGGCGAAGAAGAAGGCCGCTAAGAAGGCTCCAGCTAAGAAGAAGGTAGCGGCAAAGAAAGCTCCAGCTAAGAAGAAGGCGCCGGCCAAGAAAAAGGTTGCCAAGAAGAAGGTGGCAAAAAAGAAATAGCATGCGCTTCTGAATGAAGTTGAAAACGTCCCGTAGGTGCGGGGCGTTTTTTGTTGTCCGGGTTCGTTGTTATGGGCTATCTTCCGCCCGTCTGCTGGAAAGGAAAGCTCCGTATGAGATGTCCAAAATGTGAAGGGAAAGAGAACCGAGTGATCGATAGCCGGGAGGTGCGCAATGGGGCGTCTATTCGCCGCCGCCGCGTATGCGTTGATTGCGGCCACCGCTTCACCACCTACGAAGAGATCCAGCGAGCCCAGCTACAGGTTACCAAGCGCGATGAACGGCGTGAGGAACTTAGTCGTGACAAGCTCATCAAGAGCCTGCAGATTGCCTGTCGCAAACGACACATCAGTGTGGAACAGATTGAGCGAATCGCTGATGCCATCATGATGGAAGTCGAGTCCGAGTATGAAAAGGAAGTTCCCAGCATGGCTCTTGGGAAAAAAGTTATGACGGCCCTCGAGAAACTCGATGAAGTCGCCTACATCCGTTATGCCTCTGTCTACCGCCGCTTCCGCGATGCAGGGCAATTCATGAACGAAGTAGAACGCCTCATCGGGCGCGAATGAAGACGACCTCTTCTCCAGCTTTGGAAGCTCGGCGGGATGCATGGGTGGCACATCTACAGGATGTTTTCCAGTCGCTGGATATTTCTCCCGGAACAATGGCCGACAATGTTTCGGCGAGTGTTGCGATGTATTGCCGCCAGTTCCACCCGCAAGGCGTGCAGCGTTCCGATCTGATGCTGTTGGTTGCGCGGGCTTTTTGTGCGGTGAACGATCGCGCTGCTGCTGAGCGGGTGTTGGGTTCCATGCAACCGCACTGCCGCCATGTCTTGCGCTGGCTTGAGATCCTTTCCGAGCTGCACCATTTTCCTGCGCTACTCCCATATTTTTCGCTTGGTGTTATCCGTCCCGCAGATTGGGCGGGCGCACAGCTCGACCGTATGTGGACGCTCGACTTTGGTCGTTTGCATCTCTCCGATGCCGAGCGGCATGAGATGATGCTCTACCGTTCCATCCGCGCCATCATTGAAAATATGTTTATCTTTTGGGATGCCACGGAGGGGGAGGGCGTGCTCGGGTTGAAAGGGCTTTCGACCTTGAATGTGGATAAGGGTTCGCGCCGGAAGCAAACCCTTACGGCGGCGGATGACCTGCTTGAGTATATTGCGGATATTTTTTTGCAGGAAAAGAAGTGTCGAAACTGGCGAGTGGTGCCGGCGTTGATGGATATGGGGTGACAAGATGATAGGATCGTTTAAGGAGATGGATAGAAAGCGGAAGCAGTTCGATAAGGAGCGTCCGTCCGCCAAGTTTACGCATCCTGTGTTTCGATCGCCGCTGTTGCCTGTTCTTGGCAGCATCCTCACAGGTGTATTGTTGGCTCTTGGGTTTCCGGGGTTCGGAAAATCAACGGTGGTTTTTGCCGCGCTTGTTCCTTTGATGTTTGCCGTCCAGTCGGCCTCCGTTAAAAAGGCGGCGTGGCTGGGCCTGCTTGCCGGCTTTGTTTTTTTCATGGTGTCGCTTTCGTGGTTGCAGAATCTGACCAGCATGGTCGAAGGCGTATGGCTTGGAGTTAGTGCACTGCTTGGCTATGCGGTGCTGGCGCTCTATTGTGCTCTCTACTTCATCCCTTTCTCTATTGTCGTCTCGCTTGGCGTACGGAAATGGGGTGCTTCCAATGATTTGCGAAACATCCAGTTGATGGCTGCGTTCACGATGGTTTGGGTTGGGGCGGAATACTTGCGCGGCATCCTTCTCTCCGGGTTTCCATGGAACCCGCTGGGGATTTCGCAATACGCCAATACCACGATCATTCAAGTTGCCCAGTGGGGGGGGGTCTCTGTTGTTTCCGCCTACATTGTCTGGATGAACGCCGCCGTGTTTTTCACCGTCCGGCAGTATACTCATAGGGTCAGCGGGACAAAATATCGTCCGCACTTTGAACTCATGATCGGCATCCTGCCTATTGCGCTCGCCCTTATGTCCGGCATGAATTTGCTCCTCGATCAGCCGGGGAATTTCAGGAAGGTCAGTGTCGCCCTTGTGCAGCCCAACATTCCGCAGGACGAAAAGTGGAATGCGGAAAAGGAGCGGGAGATTCGCAATACCCTTGAAGAGCTCACTGAAACCGTTGCTAGGATCAAAGGCATCGACCTCATCATCTGGCCGGAAACCGCATTGCCCGATTATGTGCGTGTCAGCCCGGAAAGTCAGGACCTCGTCGGGCGCATGGTGGGGCTGGGATTCCCGCTACTGGCCGGCACGATGGATCTGAGCCTATCGGAGTCCGGCTACACCTATTATAACAGCTCGATCCTTTTCGATGCCAATGGTGCCGAGATCGCCAAATACGACAAGCAGCATCTCGTGCCTTTCGGCGAGTATGTGCCGTTCCCCGGGCTCATGAAAAAGTTCACGCCCATTGAGGTCGACTGTGCCGCCGGGACGGAGAGCACCTTGATGCAGCTGGAAGGCAAGGCTCCGTTTTCCGTGCTTATCTGCTTCGAAGATATCGTTGCGCCGCTCGCCGCCAAGGCCGTGCGCAACGGTGCGTGCTGGCTCGTTAATCAAACCAACGATGCCTGGTTCGACCCCGGCCCCCAGTCCGAACAGCATCTTGCACAGGCCGTATTCCGCTGCATCGAAAACCGCGTCCCCATGGCGCGTTGCTGCAATACGGGTGTCACCTGCACCATTGATGCCTACGGCAATATAAAGCGTAACCTCAAGCCCCGCACCGCCGGCTTTGCCGTGAACGAAATCCACCCGCGCTCCTTCAGGGCCGCCCAAACCTTCTATACCCGCCGCGGCGATCTTTTTGCCAAAGCTTCCCTTGCGGGCGGGGTGGTTCTTCTTTTCGCCCT
>JBDLJW010000187.1:0-3017 GCA_039714135.1 Verrucomicrobiota bacterium | reverse complement strand
ACGGATTCATTGACAGAGTACTAGGGGACACTCATGCCTTGTGCCTAGCCCCTATTGCCTTTCCTAGAGCACATAATGGTTGAAATGCCATAAAGGTAGGGATCGACCGCCGGGCGAGCCGGACACGCGCACCGCCCAGTCGTGCGGACGGTTTTGTCCAGCTAGAACAGCTCATACAACTTGATAGTCAGTTCTTCAAATTTAGCCACTCTAACAGTCCTCTATAAGCTCAAATTTAAGCTTCAATTCGTTCAGATAACTGAAGGGAATTTCTTTATCGTGTTGTAAACGTCCCACCACGATTCCCGGCGCAATACCAACTTCCTTCGCAAAGTGCCGCACAGATGTTTGCGTATAGTGGCCATTATCACAAAAGGCTTTATATCCCTTTAGGGGAATTAGATGGTTGCGAGCAAATTGATCCGCCTCTTCCTCCAGATCCGTATTACCGCTTTTGATATCATCCAGATAAAGTTTCTTTTTGGCGTGCTTCAAAATGTGTGCAGCTTCGTGAAAGAAGGAAAACCAAAAGTGGTCATTGGATTTATTTCTCAAACTAAGTTGAAGAATGGCTTTGTGAGGATTCAACCAACGGGCAGCTCCGCTAAGATGCGTACCTGGCAACTCTCCGACTAAAACAAGCGCAACACCTGCATCGGCGCATAGTTGCTTTATCTTCGCCTCAAATTCTTCCGGTAGCTTCACGGTCATTTCACGAATTTGAACCAAGGCGCCTTTAAACTTATCCTCGGAAAAGGGAGCAGTAAAAATTTCGTCAGCATCATGCTCTCCTTTTCGCAACCAAGCGGCAACGGCATGCGGCTTCCCTTCAAAAGATGTGGATTTTCGGTAAGCGACCTGCATGCTTTCAAGCTCTGCCTGCCATATATCAATTGAGGCCACGCCAAAAAAGTTAAGCAACGCGCCAACCTTGTCGCCATCTGAGGCAGGCTTATTGATCCAGCCCTTCTTAACCATCGCCGGAACCGGAAAACTTTTTGCCCAGTTATGTTGACGGGCAAGCGCCTTTGCCTCAGCCACTTGCGCAATGTGTAAATCATATGCTGCATTCAGCCCATTCCAAATATTGGAGGAAATTCCCAAAACGCGCTCAAAATGTACAGCGGCCTCTGGAAGCACGGGTGCTTTCCCGGCTATAATTTGACTAACCGTTTTTGCGGAAACGCCACAACGTCTGGCGAAATCGGACTTAGCAATACCACGAGCCTCAAGTATTTCCTCTAATATTTCGCCCGGATGAATTGCATAATCCGGCATATAGTGATTTGTAGCATTCATTAGTGATAGTCCTCCACGCCTAGGATCATAATCGCAGTAACCTTAGTCAGATCGATGCCGCCGTCCTCATCTTCTGGAACAGAATTGTGGTTTGGTTTAAAGACCAATCGATGCGGGTGCTTCAGATCAACTGCGAATGTTCCCTTCCTATTCCCCGTTAGTTCGTGCCTGCGATCTGGAGGAAGGTGAGATACTTCCCCTAAACAAAGAGCTGCCCTGAGGACAGCCAGTCGCCGTTTCAGTGGCTTTGCATTTTTGCCGTACGCAACATTGAGAGCCTTCTCTGTATTTAGCGTCTTCTCCAGCTTCTTTGTCTTAAAAGCAATATTCATGTATATATTCCTTTACCTATAGAGTAAAGCTTTTCCCGTGAAGTTTTCTTAGCAAACCATGCTTCGGCCACTCTTTTGGGACAGCCGACCAGCCAGCCGGGATATTTTAAAAAACGTCCCCATAATACATAAAACCCGCCGATTTTCGAGCCAATACCCCAAAAAGACTTTGTGGGGGATTTTACCACAGGCACTGTTTCCCTTCGGGCAAGCGGTCTCTGCGCCCTCTGCATACGGAAAGCCTCTGCCTTCGGCAGTCTCAGTGTTTCTCTGGGTCCTCCGCGGTGAGATCATTCAAGTTATACCAATTGGAAAACCTTCTCGGTATATATTCACGGAATGTGAATCGCATTCCGTTTGCAGGCTGGAAGCCTGCGGTACGTATCGCCGCCATCTTGGCGGCTTGAATATACCGAAAAGTCTGGGGAAGTGGCATTGATTGCATATTTTTCCGGCAAGGCAATCCGGAAAATGCAAAGGCCGCACACAATGGTGCGGCCTTGCACCCCGGAGCCGAAGCCCACGGGGGGATGTGCGCGGACTGTAGGATTATTCTCAGCTCTCGACGCTGGTGTACAAAACCTTGCCGTTGTCGTCGTTGGTGATGGAAAACTCTTCCATGTGGAAGTGCGAATCCGAAACGAAGGTGAGGTGGCCGTCGAACTTTTGTTCGAGCTCGACAAGGGCGGCTTCGTCCTCCTTGCGCAGACGGTCAAGCACGGTGGGATTGACGGTGACGCGCATGGAGTGCGTGCCGTTGCGGTCCTTGCGCATGGATTCGCTGACGCGCCGCTGGATCTCGACGCTCATCGAGAGCGGCGACTTGACCATGCCGCGCCCGCGACAGTAGTGGCAGTCGGAATAGGACGAGGTGAAGATGCTCTCCTCGACGCGCTGGCGGGTCATCTCCAGCAGTCCGAGTTGTGAAATCTGCAACACGTTGGTGCGGGCCCGGTCCTTCTTGAGGGCGTCCTTGAGGGCGCGGTAGACGGCCATCTGGTCGCGCTTGGCGCGCATGTCGATAAAGTCGACGATGACGAGCCCGCCGACGTTGCGCAGGCGGAGCTGGCGGGCGACCTCGTCGGCGGATTCGAGGTTGACCTGCAGGATGGACTCCTCCTGCGACTTGCTGCCCTTGTGGCGGCCAGTGTTGACGTCGATGGCGATGAGTGCCTCGGTTTCGTCGAAGATAAGGTAGGCGCCGGACTTCATCCACACCTTGCGGCGGTAGGCGGACTCGATCTGCTTTTCGATATCGAAATAGTCGAAAATCGGCTCCTCGCCACCATACATCTGCACCCAGTTGCGCGAACGGCGCGAAAACTTGGCGATGACCTGCCGGGTCTGCTCGAACATTTCGCGGTCGTCGATGTAGATGCGGTCGAT
>JBDLJW010000186.1:0-3029 GCA_039714135.1 Verrucomicrobiota bacterium | reverse complement strand
GAACGAGCTCCTGCCTCAATCGCCATATTGCAGACGGTCAGACGACCTTCCATTGAAAGTGCTTCGATGGCTTCTCCGCAAAACTCGAAGGCACATCCGGTTCCTCCGGCGGTTCCAATTTGACCGCAAAGCTCAAGAACCATGTCCTTGGCCGTTACACCGGTCGGAATTGCGCCTTTGAACTCCACCTTGTACTGCTTTGGCTTGGTCTGACGAAGTGTCTGTGTGGCAAGCACGTGCTCTACTTCAGAGGTACCGATTCCGAAAGCAATTGCACCAAAGGCACCATGGGTGGCCGTGTGGGAGTCGCCACATACGATTGTGGTTCCCGGCAAAGTAATCCCCTGCTCTGGACCAATGATGTGCACAACGCCCTGCTTATCGGACTCCATGCCGTAAAACGTGATTTTGTTGTCCGCGCAGTTTTTCTCCAGTGCATCAACCTGCGCCTTAGCGACTGGATCAACGATTTCGGTGCGGCTGTCGGTCGGCACATTGTGGTCCGTTGTGGCAAAGGTCAGTTCCGGATGGCGAACTTTGCGGCTCTGCAGACGGAGCCCCTCAAATGCCTGCGGACTCGTTACCTCGTGAACAAGGTGACGATCGATGTAAAGGAGAACCTCGCCGCCGGGAAGTTCCTTGACGACATGTTTGTCCCAAATTTTATCAAATAGTGTTTTTCCCATAATTTTCACCTAAATTTATAACAAGAGCGGGATTATATGTGCCCCCTACGCCCGTTCAAGCCCTATCCTCCACGTTTTAGCGTACAGCATTGAAACCGAAGGCCAACGCTTGACCCCGAATGAGGAAACAGGCACATTCCACTTCGCTAATTCACGAAGTATAGAACAATGAATGAATTCATCGAGATAACAAAGGCTCTTGCCGACCCCAACCGCGTGCGGACACTTATGGCCTTGCGCGGACGGGAACTGTGCGTCTGCCGGATTATTGGATTGCTGCAACTCGCTCCATCGACGGTATCGAAACATCTAACCCTTCTGAAGCAGGCCGGGCTGATTGAGGGACGCAAGGAGGGACGCTGGATGCACTACAGTCTCCCCGGCGACAAAAGTTCCAGTATCTGGAAAACTATCGATTGGGTTTTCAGCTCCTTGGAAAACTCCCCGGAAATCAAAGCCGACGAGGAACGCTTGAAAAAGATCATGTCCATCGATCTCGATAACTTGACGCAGATCTACAAAAAGTGAGGTATCCCCATGAAGAAAACCATAATTATCGCGGCTGTTGCCGTTGCCATTACCGCAATCATCAGCTTAAAGCTTTCTCGCAAAGCAAGCGACGCGCCCCAAGCCTGCCCCTGCTCCCTGATGAAATCGGCGGTTAGCAATCAAACCGATTCCGGAGCCTCAAGCGTTGAGTGAGCTTTACCAAACATTAAATGCTACATTGATGCAGTCGCCGTCATTGGCATTGCTGGCCGCATTTGCCTGGGGCGTATGCAGCATGCTCTTCAGCCCATGCCACCTAGCAGGCATCCCGCTGGTCATTGCCTATGTGAATGGACAGGAAACCCGCTCCGTCCGGCACGCCGCCGGACTCTCCACCCTTTTCGCGGCCGGCATGCTGTTGATGATTGCACTCATTGGCGGCGCCACCGCGCTGGCTGGCCGGGCCGTGGGTGATATTAGTTCCGCAGGCTATTATGTGGTGGCTGTCGTATTCATCTTTATCGGCCTTGATCTGCTTGATGTCGTTTCATTGCCCTGGTTTGGCGCACAAAAAGAAAAAGTGAAAGCCAAGGGGGCATATGGTGCGTTACTGCTCGGTCTCATCTTTGGCTTGGCTTCCGGCCCCTGCACGTTTGCCTTCCTCGCTCCCATTTTGGCAATTACCTTCCAAACAGCCACGTCGAATGCGGGATTTGGCGCATTGCTCCTAGTCTCCTTTGGTATCGGTCACTGCCTAATTATCACCCTTGCGGGAACATCTGCCGAAAGCGCAAAACGCCTTGCCGACTGGAATCGCGAAACCAAAACAGCCTGTCGCGTAAAAATGGTCTTCGGCATTCTACTTATTCTTGCAGGCCTCTATTTCCTGTACCGCGCAATTTAAGGAGTTCCCATGTTCACTTGGCTCGAGAACCTAATCGCAAAACTGGTCGAAAACGTCTTCGGACTATCCATGGAAACGCAGCTGGGTAGCGGCGTGCATTTCTTCTTCTACGATGTGATCAAGATCCTTATCCTGCTGTCGCTGATGATCTTCGGCATCTCCTACCTGCGCAGCTATTTCCAGCCGCAGAAAACCAAGGAGATGCTCGAACGCATCCACGGCCCCAAGGCGCATGTCGCCGCATCGTTGCTCGGCATCATCACCCCATTCTGCTCCTGCTCGTCGGTACCGATCTTCATCGGCTTTGTCGAAGCCGGGATTCCACTGGGCATCACCTTTTCATTTCTGGTCACTTCGCCGATTGTCAACGAGGCTGCGTTTGCCATCCTATTGGCGGCCTTCGGCTGGAAGGTGGCACTCACCTATGCGGCCATGGGCGTGCTTATCGGCGTGGTGAGCGGTATGATTATTGGGAAATTCAAACCCGAAGCCCACTTGGAAAAAGAGGCCTTCGAGGGAGAGGCCTTCAACAAGCTTAGGCCGGACATGACCCAGAAGGAGCGGCTGGCCTACGCCGCTGAACACGTGGCCGACATCCTCAAGCGCATCTGGCTCTATCTCCTCATCGGCATCGCCATCGGCGGGGCAATCCACGGCTGGGCCCCCGAGGAAATCCTCGCGAAATATGCCGGAAGCGACAACCCGCTCAGCGTCATCGTTGCCGTGCTGGCAGGGGTTCCACTCTATTCCAACGCCCTCGGCACCATCCCGATCGCCGAGGCTTTGATCGGCAAAGGAGTCGGCCTTGGAACCGCGCTGGCTTTCATGATGGCTGTCACCGCCCTCTCCGTTCCGGAAATGGTATTGTTGCGCAAGGTCATGAAGCCACGCCTCATTGCCATCTTCGTCGCCACCGCAAGCATCGGCATCCTCCTCGTTGGCTGGATGTT
>JBDLJW010000185.1:0-3062 GCA_039714135.1 Verrucomicrobiota bacterium | reverse complement strand
CGAGCACAACTTCACCTATTCACGCCCTACGTACTATTCTATACGTATGATCAATCAGGATCACAGGTACGTATACTGAGGTCCTGCTAGGAGCTGAAGACAATGGCAAAAAGGCGGGACATGACAGTCGCACAAAGGCGCCGGGGTTGCTACTACATCGTACAGGGAGGCGGTCCGCTTCTCCGCTTCACATCGAAGACATCTGCGCAGAAAGAAGCCGCGGAGCGTGCTGCGAGCCGCCCACGCGCGTCAAAGCTTATTCATGTCGCAATGGCTTGCCCTGCATTTGCATGCTGGAAGGATTCAAAAGGGAAGCGCCGCTGTTCCCCGTATAAAAAGGTCTTAAAAAAGTGGGGCGAAAACCCCGGTTTTCAATCGTAGGAGCCGAAGGCAATGGCAAAAGGAAAAGCAAAAACGACGCTCAAATGTACGAAGAGCGGCGGGCGCACGAAGTGTTGTGTGAAGGTCAAGCGCACCGGCAAGACTATTCGGTGCTTCTACCCGAGAAAGAGGTAGCTCAAGATGGCTAAACGAAAGCCACAAAAACGATGTATCTATCGAGTCGACGTAGGAGATAAGTTCCCACGCTGGGCACAGACCTTGATACAGGCTCGAAAAGTTGCAGTTCGACACGCACGTGGCGGTAAAGACACGGCCGTCTCCCACGTCTGTCAGAAATTCGCCTGCACAACTGACCGCAACGGCCGTGTCCGCTGCGCGCCTGCGAGCAAGATCTTCGGTTGGCAAAAGCGCGCCTGGAGAGGCCCGAAAGGGTAGCAGGTTTGGGCATGAAGAGCTGGATCAAATATGTTGCGGGCGGGGGCGTGCTACTCCTGGGGGTAGGGCTGCTACGTCGGCGCGCGCCGTGTCCTCCTTTTCTGGTGATGGGAGACTCGATCGCCGTCGGTGTTGGCCGAGAGCTCGAGGAAGCCTTTCCGGACCGCGCTTGGACCGCGGCCCATGTTGGTGAGGGCATTCGAGAGACGCGGCGACTTCTCGAGCAGCGTCTAGCCATCGTGCCCGAAGCCAAGACTGTGGTCCTCTCAACTGGAACTAACAGTATTGGTCTCGCCGCGACGACCGAGGAGCTCCTCGAGATTCTGGCTGACATCGTCGAGACGATCCGATCGACAGGCCGACGGGTTGTGGTCCTAGGTCCGCCACCCGCAGGGGAGTACGATGCTCCCGCGACCTGGCACCAAGCTCTAGACGCGTGGGCGCTGGTTGTGTCCACATTCCGAGACAGTCTAGATCTTTGGGCGCTCTTGGGCGACTCAGCACAACCTCGTGTATTCGCGCCCGGATTTGGATCGCCCGACGGGCTCCACCCTAACAGGCGGGGCTATGCCAAGATCGCACAAGCGATCACAGGGAAATGAAATGAAAGGCGCGCACGTTATAGGAACAATGCTTGGATTGACCGCGATCATTATCACGATCAAGATCGTCTCGAGCAGGGTTAGGATCACGGTGTAGACATGACTATATCTAGAGAAGAGTGGCTTGACTACGCAGACGAGTGGCGTGGACGAGTATCCGCAAACGCGCGCTGTCCGATCATAGCGGACGCGGCGCGTGCACAGGCCGAACGGGCTTACACACTACTCCTAGAAGATCTAGAGCGCGCGAGTGATACTGATACAGTTTCTGATGCTACTGCGGCCGCGTTTACAGAGTTGCAGAATTTAGCAGATCGGCACGCCGCGTGTATAGAGGGCCGTGTTGACGATACGCTGCCCGGACACAAACTCGCCGGCGTGATCGGTGTTGTTGGGGGCGGGGCTGCACTACTTGGGCTCCTGTGGTGGTTTGGTAGGCGCTGATGGGTGGTCTTCTCGCAGCTGCAATTGTCGCTGGTTTCGGTATCAGCCTGACGATGCTCCTTCGTAAAAAAGGCGTAGTCGAGCAGTTCCTGCAGCAATACTGGCGTCGCGTCAATGCGGGGGAAGATCGTCAAGATGTGCTCCTAGCCCTCGCCGGTGACTACTTCGATCCCTGGACTATCGCGGACCACGTCGTTGACGTCGGCGTTCCAGGTCGTGGGCTCATCATGGACCGGGTCACAGCAGACGGGCGCGTCGTCCCCCACTGGGGGCACGACATCACAGCGGATACTGGTGTTGAAGTACGCGCGGCCAAGGCAGGAATCGTACTCAACATCGTGCCAGTCTGTGGTTATGGGAACGTCGTGCAAATTGCTCACTTAGACGAAGATGTCTCTACTGTGTACGCGCATCTACAATGGGCGACTGTTGGTATTGGTCAGCTCGTAGCAGGCGGTGAGGTCATCGGACGCGTCGGGAGTACTACACACTGTCCTTCAGGAGAGGGCCCAGATTGGGCACCCGGCCGCTCGACCGCAATGGGCGCACATCTACACTTTGAAGTTCACCCGCGACGCATTCCCAATTTCGGTGTTAGAGCTCGGCGACTGGACCCTGTTGCTTGGCTACAGACTGAGGGGATCGCCGCCGTAGGAAGGCGACGGGGGATATGACTGCTGATCAGAAACAAATCGTGAAAGATGCCGCCGTTATCGGGGCGGTCGGCACCGCAGTATCAATTCCACTTATGCTGTGGTTGGTCCCCAAGGAGCACCAGGGTACGCTTTCAGCACTCGGATTGTCAGTAATCCTCACTGCTGCCGGGCTTGCAACCAAGCTAATCTACTTCAAGGTGGCAAATTCACACCACGCCTAACCAGGCTAGCTGTCAGATTGGTGCGGCCGGGTCTGGGTTGCGGGCGTCTCGGCTCGGCGTGGTATGGAGCGGTCTGCCGACCGGGTCAGGTGAGGTATGGAACGTCATTGCCGGGACCAGTCAGGTCTGGAACGTCGTTGCCGGGACCGGTCAGGTTCGGTGTGGCGCTGACTTAGCTTGGTGCGGGTTAGGCCGTCGTTGCTCGGTCTGGTACGAATCGAGTGGGTTAGGCCGGTCGCTTATGTGTTTGTCCGTTCTAGAGCTCGTCAGCCCTCACGATCTTGAACTGGCCGAAGCCCTGACTACGCTTCCCGCCACAGCCAATATCACAAGTCAGCGCGAGGATCTTCGGGAGCCGCTTT
>JBDLJW010000184.1:0-3095 GCA_039714135.1 Verrucomicrobiota bacterium | reverse complement strand
AAACCTTCGGGATGCGCGAGATCCGCGCCGAGGGCGATGGCCTCTATGTGAACGGCAAGCCGTTCCATGTGCGCGGCTTCATCCGCGGGCGCGAGGCGCACGACCATCCGAATCTGGAAGGCCTTCCGCTGGTCGAGTGGTACGAAAAGAACATCCTTGCCGCCAAGCGGTATGGCTTCAACATGATCCGTTTTCACTCGCGCATTCCGCCAAAGGAGTGTTTTGAGGCCGCTGACCGGTTGGGTATGTTCCTGCATGTGGAGATCCGCAAATATTTCGGCAAATACCAGAAGGAGCGCAAGCAACAGGATATTTCCGATAACACCAGCCTCGTTGATGAGAAGGGTTGGCGGGACGCCATTTTGAACCATCGTAACCACCCGTCGCTGATGGTCTATTGCCTGGGCAACGAGATCCGCAGTCCCGGATTGAATCCGGAGGTTCGCCACCTTGCCGCCGTCACGAAAGAACTTGATCCCACTCGCTTGTTCATCGATACCTGCGCACACGGCGAATTCGACCGCGACTATGTTGATATCGATGTCCAGCACATGAGCTACTACTACCCCTTCGGCAGGAACTACGACATGTTCGATAATACCTACAACTGGCTCATCTACGGTTCCTGCACGGGGCTTCCGTTGGGCGGGGAAAACCTGAAGGGCAACGTCGGCATCACCCGCGCCGTTCCGAAAAAGGTGCGTCCGGTTCTCGCCCACGAGGTTTGCCACTATGTCGCCTACCACGACCTTGACAAGCTGGAAGCCAAGTTCGATAAATTCGGCGTCGAAAAGCCCTGGTGGATCGACGAACTCAAGAAGCTGGTCGAGCTGAAAGGCTTGCAGGCGGACTATCCAAAAATGATCGAGGCCAGCCGCTTCTTCCAGTTCCAGAGCTGGAAGCTCGGGATCGAGGCCGCCCGGCGCAGCCCTCTGCTTAGCGGGTTCCACTTCCTCCAGTTCTCGGATACCGACCGCTACGAAAACTGCAACGGCGTTGTGGACTGCTTCGACGACTCCAAGGGGGTTGACGAGGCGGAGTTCCTGAAGTTCAACAATGGCAGTGCCCTTCTGGTAGACTTGCCGGAGCGCACCTTCTTCGAGAACGACAAGGTTTCGGTTCCGGTGTTGCTATCGCATTACGAGCCGGAGCTTGGTGGAGAGGCCTCGTTCCGTTTCGAGGTGGTACGGGAGGACGACGGCGAAGTGCTTCTTTCCGGCAGCATGGCGCGCATTGATCTTGAAAAACGCGGGCTGTGGGAAATCTGCAAGCTGGAGCTTGCGATGCCGACGGTTGAAAAAGCCTACTCGCTGAAGCTTCGGACGATGCTGGAAGTCGATGGCAAACCGCTGGTCGAGAACGACTGGAATCTCTGGCTCTTCCCGAACCGTCCCGCAGAGCTACCGGCCTTCACCTGCACATTGGCGCTGGACGAGGTGGATGTGCAGGAGCGCTATCCCCAGATCACCGCCGCAGGCTCCCTCGCGGTTCCGGAAAAGCTGCTTCTCGCCAATCGCTTCACCGACGAGGCTTTCGACCACCTCGAAGCGGGCGGCGATGTGCTGATGCTCTACCGTGTGCCCGAAACCCGCGACTGCAAGGTGCGGGCCGCGCGTGAGAAATATTCCCTGCCGACCTCCTGGGATCGCCTCAAGGGTGTGATTTGGGATCGCGGAACCAACTGCGGCGCATTCATGCGCGAGAGCGGAGCCTTGGACGGCTTTCCTCACAACGGCTTCATGGATCTGCAGTTTGCCGGACTCATCGACGACTGCGACAAGATCAACCTCGACGGCTTTCCCGCAGATGTCCAGCCCGTCATGCAGGGCGTGGACAAGGCCGTGCGCGACCGTTTCGATGTCTTTACCTTCGGGCTCTCCGAGCTGCAGCCCGAATGGACGATGCGCAAGTTCGCCTATGCGCTCGAACTGCGCGTCGGGAAGGGGCGTCTCTTCCTGACCGGCTTCAACTTTGCCGGACTTCAAACCGGCTGCCCGGAAGCCTCCGGCATGTTCGAATCCATCGTGCGCCATGTGCTGTCCGGGAACTTCCAGCCGGAAACGGTTATCGAGGCGGATACGCTGAAATCGTTCCTGCTGGAGAAGGCCGCCAAGCCGCTGATTAAGGAGCGCCGTATGACGCAATACTGGCAGCTCGACGAGGAGCCGTTGGAGTCGAAGCAATACTGGAAAGACTCCGAAGCCTATATTCGCGAGGACATGTAATGGACTATGCTTCCCAATTGAAAAACCTGCCTCGGCGGAACGACTATTTCATCGGGTTCGATAGCGATGGATGCGTGTTCGACACCATGGAACTCAAGCACAAGGAGTGCTTCTGCCCGGCGGTCATTAAACATTTTGGCGTCCAGCCGGTCAGCAAGGCCGCACGCGAGGTGTGGGATTTTGTCAACCTCTACAGTAAGACGCGCGGATGCAACCGCTTTTTGGCTGTTCAGCATTTCCGCGACCTGTTGCGCGAGCGGCCGGACGTGCAGTCGCGCGGTTTCCATGTCCCCGAACTCAAGGAGCTCGACGCTTGGGTCGGGCGCGAAACCAAGCTTGGCAACCCGGCGTTGGTCGCCGAGGTCGAAAAGACCGGAAACGAAGAGTTGAAAAAGCTGCTGGACTGGAGTCTTGAGGTGAACGAGCGCGTCACCGACATGGTTTTTGGCATGACCCCGTTCCCCCGTGTGATGGACGTGCTGGAGCAGGGGAGGGCGCAATCCGACATGATCGTCATTTCCCAGACTCCGCTCGAAGCGCTCGAACGCGAGTGGGAGGAAAATGGAATGGTGCCCTATGTCGGACTGATTGCCGGGCAGGAGCACGGAACGAAGACCGAGCACATCCGCTTCGCCACCGAAGCCAAGGGCTACGACCCCGAAAAGGTTCTCATGGTCGGTGATGCCCCGGGAGATTTCAAGGCGGCGGAGGAAAACAACGCCTGCTTCTTTCCGATTGTCCCAGGTAGTGAGGAGGCGTCGTGGAAGCGGCTTGCCGAAGAAGGGCTTGCCCGGTTCTTTGCTGGAACGTTTGCTGGCGAATACCAGCAAGTGCTCCTTGCCGAATTCGATGTGGCGCTGCCTGATCAAC
>JBDLJW010000183.1:0-3107 GCA_039714135.1 Verrucomicrobiota bacterium | reverse complement strand
GGGATCTGGCGGAGGCGAGCCGGGATAATGGCGGATTTGCGGCGGCCAAGTTTGTGGTGTTTGCCAACCAGCCCGGCGACAACCCTTTCATGGCCGGCGCGGTTCATGGGTTGGGCGAGGCTGAGGCGGTAATCAATGTTGGCGTCAGCGGCCCCGGTGTGATTGCCCGTGCGCTGGAGCGTAAGATTGCGGATGAAGGGGCGGAAAATCTTGGCCTGGACGATCTCGCTGAAGAGATCAAGCAGGCGACCTTTCGCGTAACACGTTGCGGCGAGCTGGTTGGCCGGCAGGTGGCGGAAGCGCTTGGCCTCCCGTTCGGCGTGGTGGATCTGTCGCTTGCACCGACTCCGTCGGTGGGTGACAGTGTCGGCGAAATCCTGAAAATCCTCGGCGTAGATGAAATCGGCGCGCCGGGCTCGACGGCGATTGTGGCGTTGCTCAACGACGCGGTGAAGAAGGGCGGCTCGTTTGCATCGCAGAGTGTCGGCGGGCTGAGCGGTGCCTTTATTCCGGTGATGGAGGATTCCGAGCTGGCCTCGGCGGTGGAGAGCGGTTGCCTCGTTCTCGAAAAGCTCGAAGCCATGACGTGCGTTTGTTCGGTGGGTCTCGACATGGTTCCGATCCCCGGGGATACGCCTGCCGAGACGATTGCGGCCATCATTGCCGACGAACTGATGATCGGGGTGATCAACTCCAAGACCACGGCGGCACGGCTGATTCCCGCCCCCGGAAAAGCCGCGGGTGAATTTGTGTCTTTTGGAGGACTTTTCGGCGAAAGTGTGGTATTACCAGTGCGTAACACGGGGCAGTCGGCGAGGTTTGTGCGTTTTGGCGGACGAATCCCGGCTCCGATCCATAGTTTGAAAAACTAAGACGGAAGGAGAGCGCGATGAAGAAGTATTTGTTTAGCATGTTCACTCTATGTTTCTTTGTTTGGGCGGTTGTTGTGGATAATGTGCTTCTTCCTTCCGAGGATCAGCTGCGCCAGGATGTCGGGGCATATACCCGCTATCGCGTCAAGGAGTGGCAGAAGGGCGGCAAGCTCGATATCATTCCGAACGAACTGATGATCTATGCCGTCGTTAAGAACCGCGAACAGCTCTATTATATGGAGCATAAGACCTATTTTGAAAATGCGCTGAAAAACCTGCCGGAGGGAACGCCGGTGCAGTTGCGCTATGTCCGCCGTTTTCCCAAGCTTTGGAAAAGGCACATCTACGATCTGCGCGAGGCTGGTATTCCCATTATCCGCTACTCTTCCGCGCAACTGCACCAGAAACAGGAGGAGATCTGGAAGTTTTCCGGCATCATGGGCGGCATCTTCCTCGCCTTGGCGGTCGTCGGCTGGATCGGAAAACCCCGCCGGAAATAGGGCCGCATATGTATCGTTGGGGAGAGGAGCCTGGAAGCAGTAGATCGAAGTGGATCGGGCTCTCGGTTTTTTTGTTTTTAGTGGCAGGATTTTTCGCGCTGGCGGTCATGACAGTTCAGCCATCATTCGAACAATATCCGCCCTCCGAAAAGCCAGTCGACCCCATCCGGTTGCAAACACATGTCTCCATGCTTTCGGAAACCTTTGCTCCGCGCAACTACATGTGCCTTTGGAATCTCGAAAAAACAGCAGGGTATATTTCAAACCATTTTGCCCAGGCCAACGGGAAAATGTCCGAGCAGGTTTACGAGGTGGAGGGGCGGAAATACCGCAATGTAATTGTATCATTTGGCCCGGAAACCGGACCGCGCATCGTTGTCGGCGCTCACTACGATAGTTGCGGAAACACACCCGGAGCGGACGATAATGCGAGCGGGGTTGCCGGATTGATCGAATTGGCCTACCTGCTCGGTCAGGCCGAACTGAACCAGCGGATTGAGCTGGTGGCCTATACGTTGGAAGAGCCGCCTTTTTTTGCTTCCGGAAATATGGGAAGTGCGCGGCATGCCTATATGCTTCGGAAGAGCGGGGTTGATGTAGAGGCCATGCTTTGTCTGGAGATGATAGGTTATTTTAGCGACAGGGAGGGTAGCCAACGGTTCCCGTCCCCATTGCTTCGGATGATTTACCCCGATACAGGAAACTATATTGCCATCATTGGTTCAATGGGTGACCGCAAGCTGGCCAAACAGGTGAAAATCTCGATGCGCAGCGCCGCCGACCTGCCGGTGCATTGCATGTGTGCGCCGAAAGGCTATCCCGGAATCGATTTTTCCGATCACCGGAACTATTGGAACAATGGCTATACCGCCGTGATGATTACCGATACCGCCTTCATGCGAAATCCCGCCTACCATGGATCTTCTGACACCACCGACTCGCTTGATTATGACCGTATGGCGAAAGTTGTCCAAGGAGTCTATGAAGCTGTGGTTCGGATGGCAAACAATGATGGTTGAACAAAACCTTGAATATGGAATCTAAAGATCCCGAGAGGAGTGTTCGCGAAATGCCGGAGCCGCTTTCCACCTATCGGCGGTGAAGCGGCACTACACTGCGATGCGAAGGGAAGCGTTCTTCGAATCGAGTTCATGGGACCAATGAAAACATACGCATTCATATTGGCATTGGCGGTCTTGGTGTCTGGGGCCTTTGCGGAAAAGCGGGAGACGAAGATGGAAAAAGCGGTGTTTGCGGCAGGTTGTTTTTGGGGTGTAGAAGCCATTTTCCAGGAACTGGACGGGGTGGTTGACACCACCGTTGGCTACACGGGCGGGAAAACCGGGAATCCGACCTACAAAGAGGTGTGCCGCGAGGATACCGGTCATGCCGAAGCCATAGAGATCGTCTACGATTCTGCCCGGATTTCCTACGCGGAATTACTGGCCTATTTCTGGCGGCTGCACGATCCGACCACGCTGGACCGGCAGGGTCCGGATATCGGGAGCCAATACCGCTCCGCGGTCTTCTACTATACGCCCGAGCAAAAGGTTGCCGCCGAAAAGGCGAAGGCTGAGGCACAGCGAAAATGGGAAAAGCCCATCGTCACCGAGATCATCGAGGGGGATGTTTTCTACCCCGCCGAAGACTATCATCAGGATTATTTCAAGAAACGTGGCGGTCGTCACTCCGGTTGCCACTACCTCCGTGATTAGAGCGACCACCTGTTTTGTTG
>JBDLJW010000182.1:0-3121 GCA_039714135.1 Verrucomicrobiota bacterium | reverse complement strand
GGGGACACCTCTTCGTGGTTCCGTCGTAGTGCAACGGAGACGGAGTTTCCGTTCCCCGGTTATGAATAAAAAAAGCCCGTCGATCAAACGGGCTTAAAGAGGGGTGGGATTTAGATTTAATAGCCTCCCGGTGCCATGCCTGGAACGGATCGCGAGCCTTCCCATTGTTGTGGAGTATTCCACGGCATGTCGGAGTATTCCTGTTTATCCCGATAGTCGTTTTCGGGCGTGGCGCAACCGAGGAGGATGGTCGCGACACTTAGCATGAAAAATGTTTTAGACAGGAAGTTCATGGTAAAAAAAGAACCGTCCCGCTTTCACGGGACGGCATATGCAGATATTCCGCAGATTTTTAGAGTACGGCGTCTTTAGCAGCCTTGGCGATACGGAACTTGAGAACCGTTTTTGCCGGAATCTGGATGGTTTCGCCGGTAGCCGGGTTGCGGCCGGTGCGGGCTGCGCGATCTACCTTAACAAGCTTGCCGATACCAGGAATGGTGAATCCGTCTGTTGCACCTTCGTATGCGAGTTCTGCAAGACCTTCCAGAGCGTCTTTAGCCTGTGCTTTGGAAATGTCGGCTTTTTCCGCTACTGCTGCGATAATCTGCGATTTGGTCATAGGTTTTGCCATTTTGTATTTCTCCTCATGGGTTCCTGGTTAATTCCAATAAGTACTGTCCGACTCCATATCGGTCTCAGTGATGGAAAACTTTTAAGGGATCGTCTTCGGTAAGGCAATACGAAAAGTGATAAAAACCAATGTTCACGGGGGTAGAGTCGAAATTTAAATTTCTATCGTGACGATGTCTGGAGCATAGTCGCACAATCCGGCGCTCTTCATATTTGCGTCCGGTTCCTTTGTGGAAGGCGATGCCGCTTTGCTGGAATCTGAATCTCATTGATCCGTCGGGGTTTGGGGGGCAGAAAACTATTGACGTTGTGCGGATTATTCCCAAAATCCCTTCCCTTTGTTTTTTGCGTAGGGATGGTCTGTAATTATGAATCTAAAAAAAACGCTATCACCGGATACCGTGTGGGTTGACCTCAAGGCCGACACCAAGAAGGGAATCATCGAAGAGATGATTGACCGTCTGCTTGCCGCCGGAAAGATCAAGGATCGCGAGGCGGTGCTTCAGGCCATCTTCGAGCGCGAGGAAAAGATGTCGACCGGCATGCAGAACGGTGTGGCCATTCCTCATGGCAAGACCGACTCGGTGAAGGCACTGGTTGCCGCCGTGGGGATCAACAAGGCGGGGATCGATTTTGATTCAATGGATGGCGAGCCCAGCAAAATCTTTATCATGACACTCTCTCCGCTCAAGCGTACGGGCCCGCATATGCAGTTTCTGGCCGAAGTCAGCCGCCTGATCAGCCAGCCCGCCGAGCGCGAAAAACTTTTGGCCGCCAACACCCATGGCGACATGTATGAAATTTTGACAGGGAAATAGACCATTATGCAGGAAGCCGCGCACACCGCCACGAATGCCGTCCATCACGCAAGCGAGGCGGTGGCCCATGCCGCCGAGGTCTCCGGCCACAGCATCACGCATATGATGATGCGCCTGATCCTTCAGCTGGCTGTCATCATTATCGTTGCCAAGGTTGGCGGCTACCTGTTCCAGCGCTTTCTCAAAATGCCCTCCGTGCTGGGCGAGCTGGCTTCGGGAATGCTGATCGGCCCCTATGCGCTGGGAGGGAAGATTGTTCTTCCGGGGCTTGGGGTTCTCTTTGCCGAGCATGCCGGATTCGCGGCCTCGGCCGAGCTCTACGGCATTGCCACGCTGGCCTCGATCGTTCTGCTGTTCCTCGCCGGGCTCGAGACCGACCTCGCTGCATTTCTGCGCTACTCCGTCGTCGGCTCGTTCGTTGGTCTCGGAGGCCTTGTTGCCGCGTTCGTGCTCGGCGACTACATCGCCGTACTGTGGCCGGACAACGGAATAAACGACTTCATGGACCCGGCCGCGCTGTTTCTGGGCGTGATTTCCGTGGCCACCTCCGTGGGAATCACGGCGCGTATTCTGGCGGAAAAACGAAAAATGTCTTCGCCCGAAGGCGTCACCATTCTCGCGGGTGCTGTCTTTGACGACGTCTTCGGTATCGTGACCCTCGCCATCGTCATGGGTATGGCCAAGGTGAGCATGGGCGGCGGCGAAGTCAACTGGGGTGAAATCGGAATCATTGCCGCCAAGGCGATCGGCTTCTTTGTCGTGGTCACCTCGCTCGGGCTCATCTTTGCCCGCAAGATTACGGCGGCCATCAAACAGTTCCGGTCGCCGGAAATTATTGTCGCCACCTGCTTCGGCCTTGCGCTACTGCTGGCCGGACTCGCCGAAATGGCCGGACTCGCCATGATCATCGGCGCCTACATCATGGGCCTCGCGCTTTCCCGTACCGACCTTGCCCACGAAATCGAGCACCACCTGCAGGGCATCTACAACATCCTTGTCCCGATCTTCTTCTGCGTCATGGGCATGATGGTCGACTTTTCCGTCATGAAACCCGTGTTGCTCTTTGGCTCGGTCTACTCGCTCTTGGCCATTGTCTCCAAGGTGGCGGGCTGCGGCCTTCCGGCGTGGTTGATGAAATTCAACGTGCGCGGCTCACTGCGCATCGGTCTCGGCATGCTTCCGCGTGGCGAGGTGGCCCTGATCGTTGCCGGCATCGGCTTGGCCAGCGGCATCATCGACCAGGGCATCTTTGGCGTCTCCATCATGATGACCGTAATCACCACCATGCTGGCGCCGCCACTGCTCGTGAAGTCGTTCGAGGGCGGCTCCGGGCTCCGCAAGGAGATGGCCGGCGGAAGCGAAGACATCGAAACGATCGAGCTTGAATTTCCCTCGCGCGACATTACCGAGTTCCTGCTCAACCGTTTTGTCCGCGCGCTTCAGAACGAGGAGTTTTTCGTACACCACCTGCATACGGCGAACCCGACCTACCGCGTACTCAAGGACGACATCGCCTTCACGCTCATCCAGGACGACAAGCAGCTGCTGGTTAGCGTCCCGACGGTCAATCAGCATATTGCCCGCATGATCCTGCTCGAAGAGCTGCTTTCGCTCTCCGACCTGCTCGAATCCACCAAGAAAATGAAGAGCATCGACGAAATGGGCACCGACCT
>JBDLJW010000181.1:0-3127 GCA_039714135.1 Verrucomicrobiota bacterium | reverse complement strand
CGATCAGGCATAAATGTCGGCCATGTTTTAAAACAAGGACTTTTTCAACCATGGCCAACAAACCAATCTATGCAGGATCCTACCAAAACCGCGGGCGAGGCCGCGCAAAAACCATCTTCATTATCATTGTTCTCGTGCACTTGCTTGTCATAGGTGCATACTTGCTTTTCAAGTCGAACAAGGCAGAAGACCATACAGCATCCGAAACACAGGCCCCGAAGAGTCTGGCTCCCGCGCCAGTCGCCGGGATCCCCGAAACCCCAACAGCAATCCCTTCCGGTTCCCCCGAAACACAGGCACTGGTTGCGGATGCCCGCTCTGCTATCGACGCCGGCCAACTGGTTGATGCTCAAGAGACCCTAAGTGGAATCGTGGCCCGCGACCCCGATCCTGAAGCCATCAAGCTGCTTGGCGAAGTAAACATGCAACTGCTCAGGTCTCCGCTGATGATGCCGGGCAAGGAATACTATGCGATCCAGTCTGGCGACTACCTCCAAAAGATTGCCAAGAAGTTCAACACGACCGTTGCATTGATTAAAATCATGAATGGACTGGAATCCGACACCATCCGCCTCGGCAGCCGATTGCTTGTGTTCAACGGAAACTTCAGCATCCGTGTTTCAAAAACCCGCAACATCCTCGACCTTATGTCCGGAAACCAACTATTCAAGCGCTACAGCGTTGGTACCGGAAAATTTGGGAAAACCCCTGCCGTGGAGTTTTCGATTGTCGACAAGATTGTCGAGCCACCGTGGACGCGTCCATCCGACAACAAACAAATCGAATATGGCGACCCCGAGAATGTGCTTGGATCCCGCTGGATGGCGATAAGATCCGCCGAACATCCCGAACTAAGCGGTTTTGGTATCCACGGAACATGGGAACGCGACAGCGTTGGGAAGCAGTCCAGCGCAGGTTGTGTCCGCATGCTGAATGAGGATGTCGAGGAACTCTTTGATTTGGTTCCGCGGAAAACATGCGTTACAATTACTGAATAATTTAGAGCGAGGAGCATTGTATGAGTGCACAAATAAGCCTTCCTTTTGAGGAACCCGTTGTAAAGCTGGAAACCAAGCTCCAGGAGCTGGAATCCTTTAGCAATGAACAAGACATCGATGTTTCCCATGAAATCCAAAACATGAAGGAAAAGATCGAGCAGACCCGCAAGGATATCTACGCAAATCTGACAGCCTGGCAGAAGGTTCAGGTGGCGCGGCACCCCAACCGCCCCTACACCATGGACTATATCAATGCCATAACCACTGATTTCGTCGAAATCCATGGCGACCGCATTCATCGCGATGATCGTGCCATTATTGGCGGCTTCGCGAAGATTGACGGAAAGAAGGTCATGATTATCGGTTCGCAGAAAGGGCGCGACACAAAGTCGAACGTTGAGTCAAACTTTGGATGTGCCCATCCCGAAGGCTACCGGAAAGCCCTGCGCCTCATGAAGCTTGCCGACAAGTTCGGCGTACCGGTTGTTTCGCTTATCGACACCAAGGGGGCCTATGCCGGTCTGGAATCCGAAGAGCGCCACATTGCAGAGGCCATTGCCGTCAACCTGCGCGAGAGCTTCAACATCAAGGTTCCGATCATTTGCGTCATCATCGGTGAAGGCGGTAGCGGCGGTGCACTCGGCATCGGCATCGGCAACCGTATTCTAATTCTGGAACACGCCTACTATTCCGTCATTTCACCGGAGGGTTGTGCCGCCATCCTTTGGAAGGATCGTGCTTATTCCGACAAGGCCGCCGAAGCCCTTAAGATTACCGGCAAGGATCTAATCAAGCTGAAACTGGCCGATGAAATCGTTCCCGAACCCGAGGGTGGCGCCCATGCGGACCACGCAGCCGCGTCTGCCAACCTCAAGGCTTCTTTGCTGAAGAACCTTGAGGAACTCTCCGCAAAATCCGAAGAAGAAATCCTTCAGGAGCGCTACGACAAATTCCGTGTCATGGGCGAGTTCGAAGGCTCGGTGGAATAGGTTCTCTACCAGAACGAACAAGCGCACTAAGGACGGTTCGAAGAACCGTCCTTATTATTTTTCCGTCCGCTTGAAAAAGTGCGGTGAATCGCCCCACTCATTGAAACCAACTGTTTCGCCGATGCCCTTGATGCGTCCGCTCAGGCAACCGCGGCACATGGACGAGTTTTCATCAAGGCATGGCTTGTTGTCGTAGAGCTGGTACTTGGGGCGATAGTCGGTCTCGGTCACATTGGGCATTATGACATTGGCTCCGCAGCGCAACCCCTGCTCGCGACCGGTATATTCCAAGGCCTGAAGCGCGGTGGCGGCCGCAATATTGACATCCTTCAGCACAATACGCGTCACGGCGATCATTTTTAAGCCGAGCTCAAATGCCGCCTTTTTCTCCTCCTCGGTATACGGAGGAACCTCCTGCCCCATCGGCGTATCGGAGTGCGGAATATAGGGTCCCATTCCGACCATATCGATATCACTTTCCTTAAGAAACAGTATATCGTGCGCCAGATTTTCCATGGTCTGCCCCGGCAACCCCATCATCACGCCCGTGCCGACCTGATAGCCTGTACGCCGAAGTGCTGCAAGACACTTCTTGCGTTCTTCCAGACTGTGATCTTCCGGATGAATTCGGGCATAGAGTTCAGGGTCGGTGGTTTCGATGCGCAGCAAATAGCGGTGCGCGCCGGCATCACGCCACCGCTTATAGATCTCCTCTGTTTGCTCACCGAGCGACAGCGTTATGCCGAGTTCGCCGCTGGTCGCCGCTTTGATCCGTTTCAGCACCCGCTCGATCATGGAAACATATTCTTCATCCTGACGTTCACCGGACTGAATCACACAAGATCCGTATTCGGCTTCGTAGGCCCAAAGCGCCTCCTTGAAGATTTCGTCCTCGTCCATCAGGAAGCGTTCTACATTCGTGTTGCTCCTGCGGATACCGCAATAGTAGCAATCCTTAATGCAAATATTGCTACACTCGATAATTCCACGAAAATAGGCCACCTTGCCGACATACTGCTCTTTGATGGCATAGGCGCAGTCATACAGTGCCTGCAACTCGTCTTTGCCGGTGATCGACAGCAATGCCGCCACCTCCTCCACGGAAAGTTCTTCTCCGTTCCTCGCCTTCGCTAAAATCTT
>JBDLJW010000180.1:0-3137 GCA_039714135.1 Verrucomicrobiota bacterium | reverse complement strand
GCAAAGACAAACGGTAAGCCGGTCATTTCCTTCCATGCTTCAGCAAGGTCGATATCGCCCGCCGGCGCAGGGTCGGAGCAGAGGGCACGGTCTCCGATAACCACCACCGCATCCGCCTTATCTCCATCCACCATTTCAACTTCACGTCCATAGTGGTTCTTGAGCAGCAGCTCCGCCAGGATATTGGAAGTGGCCGAGGCGGGATCGCACAAAACAGTTTTAACCTGGTCAACCGGAACATTGCATTTCAGCAACACGCTTTTTACCGGGCCATCAGCCGCAACACCCACCCCGGCAATCATTGTCAGCTCAGGATGGCTGAAAAGGTGTACTACCGGGATCAGCGCCACATCGGCCCGTCTCGCATTCAGGTCGGCAACAAGGTTTGCCGGATGGTCGTTGATCACCTGCACACGCGAGTCGACCTCCATCAGCTTATCCACCAAAGGTGCCGAATTACTGTACGGCGCCCCCGCAAAAATAAATTCACTCTCTCTGTTCATGATTTTATTTGGCAACGAATGTAGGAAAAACAACGAATAAACTTCTGCGGATCGGATTCGTTGTTTTTCCTACATTCGTTGCTACTTCTTCCCTGAGAATATACTAACGGCTCCAAAAGTTAGCGGTAAATGCCGCACACCGGAAAAACCTGCCGCGCTAAACATGTCGGTTACGGTTTGAGGCGTTGGGAAATCTTCGATGGAGTCGACGAGATATTTGTAGGCCGGCCCGCCGCCGAGTAGCTTTCCAATGATTGGAACCAGCGGAATGTATAGCCTGTACCCTAGCCGAACAAACGCGCTTGAAGGATAGGTGGCTTCAAGAATCACCAGCTTGCCCCCCGGCTTTAGCACCCGCAGCATTTCCCCCAGCGCTTTTTGGCGACACTCGATATTGCGGAAGCAAAACCCCAAAACAATGCCATCGTAGGTTTCTTTCTCCATCGGCAGGTCGAGAGCATCCGCCACAGAAAAGGACGCCACATCACCCACTCCCCGCTTGATCGCCTTGTTGCGGGCAACCTTCAGCATCTGTTCCGCTGGATCAACTCCGTCGACGACTACATTGGCCGACTGATTCAAGATCTCAAAAACAAGGTCGCCCGTGCCCGTGCCGATATCAAGATAGCGCCCGCCGCGAAGCGGCTTGAGCTGCTCAATCGCCTTGCGACGCCAGCCTTTGTCCATCCCCATTGAAATCGCCCGGTTTGCCGCATCGTAGTTCTTCGCAATGCGGTCAAACATTTCGCGGTTTTCCTCTGCGGACATCAGCGTGTCCCGATCTTTTCCATGCTTGTTCATAATAATTTTCTGCAACGGATTGATGTAAGCAACTGATCCGCTCTTCCGGTGCTTACATCAATCCGTTGCTACAATTCAATTCCGTAGCTTCCCCAGTTATCATTGACCCGTTTTTCAATGTCGGGATCAAACTCGACGGGCTTGCGGTAGCCCTCCTTCCACGTTGCATCGATCAGCAACGGGAAGTGCATCACCAGTTTGTTGCCACGCATTTCACGTTCCGCCGGATGAATATCCAAATAGGGATCAAAGCGAGTGAACCAGCCCCATAGCGCCATCATGTCGTCATGGATGTCCACATCCTCCGAAACCACTACCTGTAGAATATATTGTTTCGTTACAGGGTGCCCTTCGAGCGATTTTTGAATCTCGTCACGATTCCAGTCCTTTGAAACCTGAACCATCAAAACACCCTCGCCAAAGGCGCGCATGTTGCGAATGCCCGGATGCACCTCAATGGGCTTGGGCGGCGACGGAGGCGCGGGACGCAACGGTGAATCCTTTCCTTTGTTGGCCAGCAGCAATAGACGGCTGCCAAAGTTAATCGCCGGCCCCGTGAAGTCGAGCGTGTCCTGCGCCGTCGGGGCCAACAGATGCACCCCATCGGCTGGATCAAGGTGCTCGCGCAGGGCGCGACTGACCGCATAAAAATCGCGCACATCCACATTGTCGTCCGCCACCATCAACACCTTCGTCAGCGAAAGCTGACCCTCACCCAGTATCCCAAGCGCATGCTTCAAAGCTTCCTTGCCATAACGCTGCTTCACGGCCATGGCCGCCAGCGGATGGAAACCGGTCTCGGCATACGACCACAGATCCACAACGGCGGGCCGCATTATTTTCAGCAAAGGCACACACATTTCCTGCAAGGCATTGCCGATATAAAAATCCTCCTGAGGCGGCTTGCCGACGACCGTGGCCGGATAGATTGCATCTTTACGAGCCAACACGCGGTCGACTCGGAACACGGGAAAATCAGCCGAATGGGAATAATGGCCGAGGTGGTCGCCAAACGGCCCCTCGTGACGTTCGTCCCCAGCGGTCACACTGCCTTCGATCAAAAACTCAACCTGCGACGAAACCTTGTGCCCCGTCGTCTTGCGGTGCAGCACTTCCAGCGGGCGACCCAACATCAGCGCGGCCAGCAAACGTTCATCGATTCCCTCCGGCAACGGTGCGATGGCCGCAAAGGTCAGCGCGGGTGGGCCACCCAGCGCCACACTGATTGGCAGAGGTTGTCCGAGCGCCACCGCTTTCTTAAAGTGGAATCCCCCGCCCTTCTCAATCTGCCAGTGCATGCCGGTCGAAGAGTCGTCGTAGCGTTGCATGCGGTAGATTCCCAAGTTGCCGCCACCGGTCTCCGGATCGGCCGTGTGCACCAGCGGCAATGTAAAAAACGGCCCGCCGTCAAGCGGCCAGCACTTCAGCACAGGAAGCTCGTCCAGATTGGCCGGCTCATGATTCGTTTCCAGCACGGGCCCGGAGCGCACCGCCTTCATGCGACTGGAAAACACCTTCCTGATCGTGCCTCGGTTTTTCCATATCCTGGAAGCCGTTGGAGGCATCAGCTCTTCCGCCAATCCCGCCATCTCCTCGCCGATTTCCGCCGGGTCGCGACCAAGCACCATCCGAACACGCTCCGGCGTGCCGTAGAGGTTGCTTACCAGTCTATACGGCGAACCCTTCACATTTTCGAACAACAATGCCGGGCCGCCTGCCGCCAGCACCTTGTGCTGGATGATCGTGATTTCCTGATCCGGATCGACCTCCGCCTTCACCCGCACCAGATCGCCCTTCTTCTCCAGCGCCGCAATAAACTCCCGCAAATCCCTA
>JBDLJW010000179.1:0-3164 GCA_039714135.1 Verrucomicrobiota bacterium | reverse complement strand
TTATATCTTCTCGGCTCATAGAGCCGACACTACACCTGTGAACGGTGCAGCAATCGCTTCACTCCGCAAACTGAAATGGAGTATGAACCAAAGTTTTTTCCGATAGTACTAAAGCGGGAAGTCGAGCTGGTTAAGCTCCGCAACCGGCCTGAAGGTTTTTCGGTGAGCGGATATTGCTCCGTGTTCCTTGAGGGCGTCCAGGTGCCGACGGGTTCCGTAGCCCTTGTGTCTGGCAAATCCATATTCTGGATATTCGGCATCGAGCTCCACAAGAATCCGGTCGCGCGTGACCTTGGCAATGATGCTGGCGGCGGAGATGGAGATGCTGAGCGCATCGCCTTTGACGATGCTTCTGGAATCGCACGGCAATCCTTTTACGGGCAGACCATCAACCAGCGCAAACTGAGGATCAATCTGTGCGGCCGCCGCTGCCATGGCCTTGTGCGTGGCCTTAAGAATGTTTATCCGATCGATCTCTTCGGCGTCGATAACGCCGATCCCGATGGATGTGAATTCGGATCCGGTCAGGATCTCGAAATATTCTTCGCGGGAGGTTTCGGTCATGGCCTTGGAGTCGGTCAGTCTTCCGAAGGTCGGCTCCAGCTCGGCCTTGATGTATTCCGGATCGAATATTAAAGCCGCCGCAACAACGGGGCCGGCCAAGGGCCCCCGGCCCGCTTCATCGATTCCGGCCAAACGCAAAAAACCCGACGCCCAGGCTTCTTTTTCATAAAGCAGGACATCGGGCATCGAATCGCCTCGATCAGAATTATACGCGGCGTTCTTTGATGCGGGCTTTCTTGCCGGCCAGATCGCGCAGGTAGTAGAGCTTGGCGCGGCGAACCTTACCATGACGCTCGACTTCGATCTTGTCGATGTTCGGGCTGTTCAGCGGGAAAATACGCTCAACGCCTTCGCCGTAGGAAATGCGGCGCACAGTGATGGCCTCGGTAACTCCGGAACCTTTACGGGCGATAACGGTACCCGCGAAAAGCTGAATACGCTCCTTGTCGCCCTCTCTAATTTTGTAGTGGACGCGAATAGTGTCGCCAATTACGAAATCCGGGTGCTGGTCCTGATTGGCCTGTTCCTGTCTGATTTTCTCTATCGTGTTCATAAATCTCTCTCTATTTAGCTTTTGATTTGAGAAGCGCTTGATAATAGCCAACTTCGTTTTTCGGTCAAGGGTTGTTTTCGCTATTTTCCGAGTCATTTCCAAGCAGGTCGGAACGGCGCTCCGCGGTCCGCTTCAAGGCCTGTTTCCGGCGCCAGTCGGCAATTTTTCCATGGTCTCCGGAAAAGAGGATTTCAGGGACCTTCATGCCCTGGAATTCGGGCGGTCGGGTATATTGCGGATATTCCAGCAGGCCCGAGGAAAACGATTCATCCTCGGTGGCGATCTCGCCGCCTCCCAGCACACCGGGGCGCAGCCGGGCAACGGCATCAATCACCACGGCGGCGGAGAGCACACCGTTGGTGAGCACATAGTCGCCGATGGAAATCTCCTCGTCCACGAGTGCTTCGCGGATCCGCTCGTCGACGCCTTCATAGTGGCCGCAGATAAAGATCAGGTGATTGCACTCATCGGCCAGCCGGCGGGCATCCGTTTGGTGGAAGGCCTTTCCCTGCGGAGTCATGAGGACGACGCGGCTTTCCGGGGTTCTGAGGGATTCGACAGCGGCAAACATGGGCTCGGCCTTCATGACCATGCCGGGACCGCCGCCAAAAGGCCGGTCATCCGTCTTGTTGTGCTTGTCGGTCGTGAAGTCGCGCAGGTTGAGCACATTGAACTCCACGAGGCCAGCGGCCGCCGCACGTTTCATCATGCTTTCCCGCAGAAAGCCGTCGAGCATCTGGGGAAAGATGGTGATGACATCGATTTTAAGCGCTTTGTCCATACTCCCTCTACACAAGAAAAGAGCGGCCGTGTCGGCGCGCTCTTTTCATACCCTCCAGCGAACTGGAGTTTTCCTAGTCGACCACTTCGAGCATGGCCTTGCGACCCTGCTTTGCGGCAATTGAATTCAGAAGGGTCCGCATGGCCCCTACCGTCTTGCCGCTTTTCCCGATGATCTTGCCGACATCTTTTGCATTGCAGCGCAGTTCGAAAACGACGGTCTTCTCGCCGTCGATTTCGGTAATCTGCAAGTCGTTGGGCTCATCGACCAGCGCCTTTGCAATGGTTTCAAGTATATCTTTCATTACCTAGGCTTTTTCTTCGGTTGCTTCTTCAGCGGTTTCTTCCGCAGCTTCTTCGGCTTCAACCGCAGCGACAGGAACTTCTTCCTCGCTTACTTCGCCGGCAACAGCCTGCTCAACCGGAAGGGTGCGCGCCTTTTTGATCAGGCTGGCGGCGGTGTCGGAAGGCTGTGCGCCGTTTCCAAGCCAGTAGTCGGCCCGATCGAGGTTGAGGGAAAAGTTATTACCTTCCTGCTTGGGGTCGTACCAGCCCAGTGTTTCAATAAAGCGGCCGGTCGGTGCACGTCGTGCGTCCTGAACGATAACCCGGTAAAAAGCGGCGTTTTTGCTGCCCATTCTGCGTAGTCTAATCTTAACTGCCATAGTTTGTTTTCTCCGTATAAAGCTCTACCTGTTCGGTAAAAGCGCTACTTTTTAGTCAACTTCTTCAGGCGGAGCAACCTTTTTTCCATCTTTTTGAACTGTTTGCCCATTTTTCCTGTTTGCTCAAACCGCTTGAGCAACTGGTTAACGTCCGCAAACTTGCGGCCGCATCCCGCGGCAATACGCAAACGACGGCTCCGATCAATCTCCTTCGGATGCTGCCGCTCCCACGGCGTCATGCTCTGGATAATCGATTCAAACTTTTTCATTTCCTGATCGGACGCGCTGGCCATCGCCTCCTTTTGTCTGGTCGACATTTTCATCATGTCGCCCGGCATCATCTCCATGATGCTCGACATCGAGCCCAGCTTCTTCATCTGCTGGATCTGGGAGAGGAAGTCCTCCAGATCGAGCTGGCTGGTCATCATCTTTTCCTGGAGCTTCATGGCTTCCTTCTCGTCCACCAGCCCCTGTGCCTTTTCCACAAAGCCGACCACATCGCCCTTGCCGAGAATACGCGATGCCATGCGGTCGGGATAGAACGGCTCCAGATCTTCCATTTTTTCGCCGCTGCCGGTCATCAGGATCGGGCAGCCGGTCAC
>JBDLJW010000178.1:0-3250 GCA_039714135.1 Verrucomicrobiota bacterium | reverse complement strand
GACAAGGTTGAAGGACGAACGTTGCTTCGGCTGTTTGGTGAAAATGTTTCAGTACTCTCTACAAAAGGCTATACGGGACATACGCTTGGTGCGGCAGGCGGGATTGAAGCGGTCTTTGCCGCCGCCGGGCTTCGGGAGGGCTGGATTCCTGCCAGTGCCGGCTTTCAGGCCATGGACGAGGAAATTGGATTGGTTCCAGCCATTGGAAAGACACCGGTTTCCGGCCGTTATGCGCTCTCCACTTCGCTGGCCTTCGGCGGCAACAACGCGGCGCTGGTGATTGGCTTGGAGGATCGGCCATGAGGATTCTTGGGGCAGGTTTGGTTTGTGCGCAGGGACGCGGGAGAGATGCGGCCGCCAGAGAGTGGAATCCGCCATCTTTTGTTGATGTTCCTTTCCGGTCCGATCCATTTCCCGTTTATATGGTTGCTTCGGAAGTGCTTAAGGATAAGGCGGTGCTGGGCTCGATGCGCCGTGCCGACCGCTTTTCAAAGATGGCAACGATGGCGGCGCATGACGCCGTTGCGGATAGCGGTATGGAACTGGATGCAGAACGCACCGGAATTATTTTTGCGACGGCCTTCGGTCCGCACAATACCACGTTCAAGTTTCAGGATGACATCATCGACTATGGCGACGCCGGGGTGTCGCCAACCGTCTTTTCCAATTCAGTCCATAATGCGGCGGTTTCGTACATTTCCCGTGCGCTGAAAGTGAAGGGGCCGACCTGGACCATCACGAACTTCCGCGATCCGTTTGGACAGGCGGTTCAGCTGGCGCAGGCATGGCTGGATGAGGGGCGTTGCGACCGGGTTCTGGTCGGGGCGGGGGATGAGTGCGGCACGGTGATGGAATATATCTGTGCGCAGAAGCTGCCCATTGCCGAAGACGGCAAGGTGCGTCTGGAAGATCCTCCGGCCTATGTCCCTGGTGAGGGTGCGGCCTTTTTTCTTATCGACAGGCAGGATGGTGGAGTGCCGTTGGAGGGGGCAAGGCAAGATCGTGCACCGGTTTTCGGGAATATGCTTGTTGGCACAGCGCTGGATTGTGCGGCAGATTATTTTGGGGTCAATACAGGGGAGTAAAAATGAATAGAAGAACCATGTTGCTAGGATTGGTTGTTGGCGTGTCGTGCCTGTCGGTGATGGCGGTTGAAAAAGGAACCTACTTTACCACGGCGAATATCTGGTATGAGCATCCTGAAAAGATCTATTCGACCAACTATCATGCTGGACGAATCATTCCCGCAGGAACAGAGGTCGAGGTGTTCTATGCAAAAAGGGGGCGTGTCAAATTCAGGATAAAAGACAAGAAAGCAGGGTTTCTGTTTACCTATGTAAGGAAGCATAGCTCGCTGGGGTTCGAAGAAGAATTCGCCCGTCTCTTTTCCTCGGAGAATCGCTTTGCCAAGCTCTCGAAAAAATTTAGCTCCAAGGAGCGGGCCGCCGTGGAGGAGGGAAAGGTTGTCGAGGGTATGAGCCGGGAGGCCGTACTGGCAGCCTATGGTTATCCTCCATCGCACAAGACCCCCGATCTCGATGACAACCTCTGGATCTACTGGGTTAAGCGGATGAGCACCAAGGAAGTTGTTTTCAAGAAAGGCAAGGTTTCCTCGGTCAGGTAGCCTGCTTCCTCTTTTTTTCAGAGAGGGGGTTGTTTCCTCTGCCGGAAACGTTAATCATTCGGATATGGAACGACTGGGAGACATTGGTGAACATGAAGCTATTCGGCGCCTGACGGCCGGACTTGGCGGCCATGCCGATCTGCGGACCGGGACCGGCGATGATTGTGCCGTGTGCAGGATTCCCGGAACGGGAGTAGATCAGGTTTTCACGACCGATCCCGTCGTTGAAGGCATTCATTTCAATTCCACCGAGAATCCGGAACGAATCGGAAACAAGGCCGCCGGGCGCGTGCTGAGCGATATTGCGGCCATGGGTGCGCAGCCGCAGTGGTTGCTGGTTAATGTGGTTGCTCCGCCGGAGCAGGATTCTAAAACTCTGGAAGGCATCTATGCCGGAATGAATGCGCTCTGTAGCCGGTTCGGCGCAACCATCATTGGCGGCGATTTGGCGCAGGGACCATGCTTGGAGCTGCATGTTTTCGGTACGGGGACGCTTCCGTCTGGAAGCGCATTGCTGCGATCCGGCGCGAAAGAGGGCGACTCGATTTTTGCTACAGGATCCCTGGGCTGTAGCATTGAAGGAAAGCATCTTGATTTTTTACCGCGCGTGGAAGAGGGAATCTTTCTGCGTGAAAGCGGAATGGTAAACGCGATGATGGATGTTAGCGATGGATTGGCAACCGATCTCCGGCATATCCTGACGCAGAGTGGTGTTGGTGCCGTGCTGGAGGCCGAGGCGATTCCCCGGAATGGAACGCTTGATCAGGCACTTTACGACGGCGAGGATTTTGAGCTTTTGTTTACTGTTTCCCCGGAAAGAGTGGATGCGTTGCGTTCCTGCTGGAGGGAACATTTTGGCAACGGGCTTTCTGTGGTTGGAACCATTACAAATGACCTGAATGTTCTGGAATTGAAGCAGGATGGGAAGGTTCGAACCTTGGAATCAAAGGCCTTTGAACATTTCTCGGAACAGCTGGGAGGAGAGCGCAATGGATGAGTTGAAGAAGAGGGTTGTGGAAGGTCTGAAGAGGATTCAGTTGGCCAATCTGGCCACTATTGCGGCGGATGGTGTGCCGTGGACGCGGTATGTGATGGTTGCAGGCGATGCCGAGCTGACGATCCGGTGCGCCACATTTCTGGCGGCGCGCAAGGTGGAGCAGATTCGGAGGAATCCAGAGGTTCACCTGTGTTGCGGGGTGCTTAATCCAATGGACATGAAACCCTACTATCAAGTTCAGGGGCGTGCCGAGCTTGTTGTGGGTGCCGCTGAGAAGGCCGCGTTCTGGAACCCTACTCTTGAGTCGGTTTTTTCCGGCCCGGACGATCCGAACTATGGGGTGGTGGTCATCAAGCCCTATCGAATTGAATGTTGGACCCCGCCGGCAATGGAACCGGAAGTTTTAGAGCTGGGATAGAGCCTTTTAGCATTTATTTATCGCATGCAAGCAAGGCCGCCAAGATGGCGGCGGTACGTACCGCAGAGGCATCCAGCCTGCCCTGGAGCAAATTAAGAAAAACCATGGTCGCTTCTTGCCGTAGGATATTTTCGACAGGATTATTTTTCAGCAATTGGAACGATCCTGTCATTTAATCATCCTGTCCTTATTCCTGTTGGTGTAGCAGGTT
>JBDLJW010000177.1:0-3258 GCA_039714135.1 Verrucomicrobiota bacterium | reverse complement strand
CCCACTCAAAACCAGGCTGATCTGCCCCATGGCCCGAGCGCAATCGCCAGCCGTAAATTCAGTACCATTAACAACTTCCATCAACCCAAAATAAATTCCGGTTTCATTCAGGAAAGCCACGCACTCATTTAAATCCGCCTCATCATCCACATACTGATCAAAATAACCTGAAAATTTGGCGAGAATTATCGCCGCATCGGCGTGTGTCGGAACCGGAGCGAGATCGCCACCATCGCGGCCCAACGCATCCCCTCCCAACAAAAAAAGAAACGGCACCATTAGGCATATCTTAAACTTTGACAACCTGACCATGATATCGACCTACCCGGTTAAGGATGATGAAGAAGCCGCTTTGCGGCACCAACTACTTCTGCTATGAATTCACCGCGATAAACTACATGGAAACTTAAATGAACACCAACTCTTTCACATTCAAACTTAATGAGGAACAGCAGCAAACCTTGCTCCTCCTCCTTAAAAGCCCAAAATATCTACCCGCAACGGTTCCTCACACGCAAATCGCCGTCTCCATTCCCGATTGCCGCATTAATCTCTACAACTCCGGCAAACTACTCGTACAAGGGAAGGCCGCGCAGGAGTGGGTCACATTTACACTGGAAACCGAAATACTAAAGGAAGCTGTTGTCGGCTACGAGGATTTCCACGACCCCGAAGCCACTCAGCCCCATATGGGTATTGACGAAAGCGGAAAGGGTGATTTTTTCGGCCCGCTTGTAATTGCATCCGCCTACGTAGACGAGGAACTGGTTGGGAAACTACGAGAGCTCGGCGTGCGCGACTCGAAGAAAATCTCTTCCGATAACGTGGCGCTGAATCTAGCGAGGGAGATCCGCAAGGTACTGGGCGACCGTTGCGCCATGGTTACCATCGGCCCGCGCGCCTATAACCGGATGTACAAAAAAATAGGAAACGTTAACAAAATGCTGGCATGGGGCCATGCGCGGGCCATCGAAAATCTACTTGAAAAAGTGCCCGGCTGCCCACGGGCACTATCCGACAAGTTCGGGCCTACCCACCAAATCGAGCGAGCGCTCATGGATAAAGGGAAAAAGATAAAGCTCGACCAACGCACCAAAGCAGAATCCGATCCTGCCGTAGCCGCAGCCTCCATCCTTGCACGGGCCGGCTTCCTTTACGCCCTAAAAAAAATGGGCAAAGAATACGGAACCGAAATCCCAAAGGGTGCATCCGACAAAGTTCGGCGCGAAGCCGAAAAACTGGTGGCCGACAAAGGTCCCGGCATTCTGCTCAACACTTCCAAATGCCACTTCCAAACCACCGATAAAGTGCTAGCCGAAGTCGGCTATTCCCGAAAAGACCTGCCGCCCGTCACCTAACCAACCTCCCGAACAGCACCTACGGCGATGCGATCTCATCGAAGAAACCAAGATAATCATCCTTGCGCTCGCCGGCGCGCAGGGCGATCGCCGAGCGCGGATGCTCATTGTAGTGGCCGGTAATCATATAGGGAATACTGTAGCCCCAGTCCAGCTCCTGACTCAGCGGGAACATGGTTTCCTGCACAAACTTCAAAATCGGACGCATGTTGAACTTGGGATTTTTCAAGAAACCAACCATTAGCTCCGTAGCACAGTTACCCGCGCCGCGCCCCATTCCCATCATGGTAGTATCCAGAAGCTTCACACCATTGATCGCAGCGTGAATGGTATTGGCATAGGCTAGCTGCTGATTATTGTGTGCATGAATGCCAAGTGTTTTTCCGGTGGTCTTGTAGCGGGTAATCAAATCATCGACCTGCTCATAATATAGAGAGCCGAAGCTATCAACCACATAAAGATAGTCGACCTCGTCGCAACCAGCAACAATCTCGAGGCCGTTATCCAGCTCATAATCCGGCACAGTTGAAACCGCCATCAGGTTCAGCGCCACCTCATAGCCCTTATCCTTGGCATCTTTCACCATTTCCAGCGCAGCAGGAAGTTGATGGATGTAGGTTGCTACACGAATCATGTCGAGCACGCTTTGCTCGCGAGGGAGAATGTCATCCAGATTTGTCCGGCCGGTGTCCGCCATGGCGCACAACTTCAGCTTCGTGTCGTTTTCGCCGACTTCTCGGCGAATATCTTCCTCGCTGGAAAACTTCCAAGGCCCATTGCCATCGCCCGGAAACAGCTTGCGGTCAGCTTTGTAGCCCACTTCCATATAGTCGATGCCGCCCGCCACGCAGGTATCATAAACCTTTTTAAAGAACCCATCCTCGAACTTATGGGCATTGATCAGCCCACCGTCACGCACCGTGCAATCAATAATTTTAAGCTCCGGATCGAAGGAGATCCAACCCGCACTTTTATCTGCAGCTTCAGTCATCGAAAACCTCTCTTTTCATAGTTATAAAAGGATTAGTACTATATCACTACAGGCCGCTTGATCGAATATTTTAACCATTTATTTGCATGCCTCCCGCCAAATCAATAGATTGCAGTTTTCCCCAATCATTCTGAGAGGAGCTCGAAGAAATGGCACACATCACTGTTCCCGAAGCCGAGGCACTGCTGGACAAGGAGATCAAGGTACTCGACCGCGGTTTTATTCGCCTGATCGACTATATGGGTAGCGACGACCGAATCGTGCAAACCGCGCGCGTTTCCTACGGCGCCGGCACCAAAACCCTTCGGCAGGATGCCGGACTCATCGACTATCTCCTGCGCCACGAACACACCTCGCCCTTCGAGCATGTTGTGTTTGAGTTTCACTGCAAAATGCCCATCTTCGTTGCCCGCCAGTGGATCCGCCACCGCACGGCCCGGCTTAACGAGATTTCCGGTCGCTATTCCGTTATGGCAGACGAGTTTTACCTGCCGCCACGCGACAAAATAAGCTTCCAAAGCCAGGACAACAAGCAAGGGCGCAATCCCGAGGATGTCCCGCCGGAACTTCAGGATAAAGTACTCGAACTACTCCGAAAGGATCAGGAGAACGTCTACGGGAACTACGAGGAAATGGTCGAGGACGACATCGCGCGCGAACTTGCCCGCATCAACCTCCCCCTTTCCACCTACACCGAGTGGTACTGGCAAATGGACCTCAAGAACATGTTCCACTTTCTCAAGCTGCGCATGGACAGCCACGCCCAATGGGAAATCCAAGAATACGGCCGCGCCATGGCCGAGGTCGTCAAGGCCGTCTGCCCGCTCGCCTACGAATCGTTCGAACGCCATATGGTCAACGGCGCACGCTTCTCGTCCGATGAAATCGCCGCCATCAAGAAAGTCATGG
>JBDLJW010000176.1:0-3293 GCA_039714135.1 Verrucomicrobiota bacterium | reverse complement strand
GAGGAGAAGAAAGCCGAGGAGGCCAAGGAGAAGAAGACCAAGGAGAAACGCGCTGAAAAAGGTAAGGGCAAAGGCAAAAAGAAAAAAGGCAAGCGCGATTCGGAAGAGATGAAAAAAGCGGTCGGAGAAAAAAAGGAGGCCCAGAAAGCCGCCAAGGAATCCGGCGAAAAGCAGGACAAGGAAAAGAAATCTTTCTGGAAGTTCTGGAAGAAATAACCGCCCGCACCATTTTTAACAAAAAGGCCGCCCTCTGATTGGGGCGGCTTTTTTGGTTCCTTAGCGTCTTAGCGGTCATGAATCCGTGTGATGAGAATACGCTTGCGGGACAAATATTTAATGACGGGCCACTAGTCGCGGCTAAACTTGCGGTCGAGCTCGGTAAAGCTGGTATAGATCAGCGTGGGGCGACCGCGCGGCGAAGTGTAAGGCATCTCCGTTTGAGCCAGGTCGTTCACCAGTTTCTCGATTTCCTTGTCGGAGAGGCGATCCTTGGTTCGGACTGCCGTTTGGCAGGCGGCCTGGGCAATCCGTTCCTGTACCAGCTCGCGTGCGCCGCGCTTTTTGCCGGCCTTTTCCAGCTCCCGGGCAATCTCGACAAGCAATGATTCCGCCGGGCTGTCCTGCACATGGACCGGCAGGGCGTCGACGATGAAGGTATCGCCGCCGAATTCCGATACCCCGAAGCCGAGCTCCTGAAGCACTTCGACATGGGTGCGGACAATCTGTGCATCGGACGGCAGCAGATCGATGGTTTCCGGTGCAAGCAATCCCTGCTTATGGACGGCGTGCTCATGTGCGGCGGACATGAATTTTTCGAACAGCACCCGTTCATGCGCGGCACGCGGCTCCATCAGGACAAACCCGTCTTCGGTCTCGAGCACCACATAGTTTTCGCCGATCCGCCCTACGATCTTGCACCAGCCCCACGGGCTCTTCGGGGAAGAGTCCGGTGAAACTTGAGACTTGGGGTTTGAAGCAGGAAGGGGAGAGGGGGTGCGGGGGAGAGGGGGAGGATCTTTTTGCAGTGTTTGAGGTTTGGAGTTTGGGGCTTGGGGGTCAACGACTTCCGGTCGAACCAGGAGATCGTCCATTTGTTTTTGCGTCTCGAATTTGGGGCGAATTGGTGCGACGGGAGGGCAGACGGGAATGTCTGCCCCGCGTGGCTCTTCCATCTCCTGGAACGACAACGCCTTTTGCAGCGCGGCGACGACGGCGTCGCGCAGTTGATTCGGTTTGCGGAAGCGCACTTCCTTCTTGGTCGGATGGACGTTGACGTCGACAAGTGACGGATCCATTTCGATAAAGAGGAAGACGGCGGGATAGCGGCCCTTGGCAATGATCGAATGGTAGGCTTCGTTGAGCGCGTGGTAGACCACCGGTGCGGCGGCAGGGCGGTTGTTCACGAAAATATATTGATCCTGCCGGTCCTTGCGGCCGGTTTGCGGCAGGCCGGCGTAGCCGGAAACCGTGTATTCGTTGTCGGAATATTCGAGCGGTAGCAGTTGCTCGAAAAAGCCGGGATTGTAGAGCTCGGAAATGCGGTCTTCCATTTTCCCGCCGGCGGGAAGGTTGTAGACGATGCGCTCATCGACCTTGAGGCTCATTCCAATGTCCGGGTGGGCAAGGGCGTGGACGAGGAATAGTTGGCGGATGTGCGAGAGCTCGGTCTGTTCGGCGCGCAGAAACTTGCGCCGGGCGGGGACATTGAAAAAGAGGTTGCGGATCTCGATGCGCGTGCCGACGGGGCAGCCGATATCCTCCACGCCCAGCATTTTCCCGCCGGCAATCTGGATTTCCGTGCCGGCCAGATCCTCTTCGGGGCGGGTGATAAGCGAGAAGCGCGAGACGGATGATATGGCGGCCAATGCCTCGCCGCGGAAGCCGAGGGTGTGGATGTTTTCAATGTCGGCCTCGGAGCGGATTTTGCTGGTGGCGTGGCGCTCGATGCTCAGCAGGGCCTGGTCTCGGTTCATGCCGCACCCGTTATCGGTGATGGCGATGAGCTGCCGCCCTCCCCGAATTACCTCCACCTCCACCTGTGTCGCCCCGGAATCGATCGAGTTTTCGAACAGCTCTTTCATGACCGAGGCGGGGCGTTCGACCACCTCGCCGGCGGCAATCTTGTTGATTACCTGGTCGGGCAGCAATTGGATGACGGGTTTGTTCTGCATTTTGCGGAATATAGCAAAGTGGTTTTGGCGATTGGAAGTGCGCTCCTGCTTTTTCCTGCGGGGTAAAATGGGCGGGGCACGAACAGATCAGGGGCCGTGATGAACGGGATTGTTCGAGATTCTTTGCTGACAGGGCAGCCGAGTCTGCATAATACTGCCGATCGCATGGGAGTACGAAACCAATCGATGCTGTTGGCTCTTGCCTTTTTGCTGGCAGGGATGTCCGCCTTTGCCGCGGAGGAAGCTGAGGATACCAACGTCGTTGTTGCCGCCCAGGCCGACGAGGAGGCCGGGTGGGAATCGGTATTTGTGGAAGAAAACCGCGTTCCGTTCCATATCAACTTCTATACAAAGGATGGTCTCTACTACGAATTCATGGAGACCAGCGAATTCGAGGGGGCCTTCTTTACAACGGTCTTTTCCGAGCGCCGCCGCTTTACCGGCCGTCTTGGTGCCAAGCTCCATTTGGATGCCGCCGCCTATTTCCAGAACGGAACCCTGCCAGACGCCGAAAACAACCTGGCGGTCCGCCGCTTCCGCCTGAATACCTACGGGCGGGGATTTCTTCTTAGCCCATTGACCTACGGGATCGAGTTCGGCATTTCCGAGAGCGATTTTTTCTTCAACAACGGGTATGTCTGGTTTCACCAGATTCCGTTTATTTCCAGTATCCGGCTGGGTATATTCACGTCGCCGATGTCGATGGAATCACTGCAGAGCAGTTCCGCGATTCCGCTGATGGAGCGGCCAGCGCCGGTCAGCGCTTTTGCACCGGGGGATCTGATGGGCATACAGGTCGGCGGTGCCTTTCCCGAACAAAGGGGCACGTTCTTTACGGGCTGGTTCGCCGATGTGAACGACAATGAGAACCGTAGCGGGGCGGAAAGCTACAGCCGCATCATGGCCCGGGCCACATGGTTGCTGGCCGACAACGAAGAGCACGGCCGGTTGATCCATCTCGGTGCCAGCGGAAGCTACATGGTGATGGCCCGCGACGGCGTGCACTACCAGGCACGGCCCGAAAGCTATTTGGCTCCCAACCTGATCAATACAGGGGAGGGGAATCTGGCTGGCGACTTTGCCGCCACCTACGGGCTGGAGGCGGCTTGGCAAAACGGCTCC
>JBDLJW010000175.1:0-3328 GCA_039714135.1 Verrucomicrobiota bacterium | reverse complement strand
CTCCTTATCCCTTGAGGATGGCGTCAAATTTACATTTATCGAAGCACTGACCGCACTTAATGCACTGGCCTTGGTCGATGACGTGTGCCGCCTTGACCTCGCCGCTGATGCAGTTGACCGGGCAGACGCGGGCGCAGGCGGTGCAGCCGACGCACTTGTCTTCTACGATGGTGTACGAGAGCAGGTCTTTGCATTTGCCTGCCGGGCACTTCTTGTCGTTGATGTGCGCCAGATACTCTTCCTCGAAATAGTTGATGGTCGACATGATCGGGTTCGGTGCTGTCTGGCCGAGACCGCACAGCGAGGCTTTGCGCATGGCCTGCGCGAGATCCTTCAGCTGGTCGATATCCTCCATCGTGCCCTGGCCCTTGGAGATCTTGTCGAGAATGTTGTAGCAGGTGCGTCCGCCGATCCGGCAGGGGGCGCATTTGCCGCAGGACTCGTCGACCGAGAACTCGAGATAGAACTTGGTAACATCGATGATGCAGTCGTCCTCGTCCATCACGATCATGCCGCCGGAACCCATCATGGAGCCGATGGACTGGAGGCTTTCGTAGTCGATCGGGGTGTCGAGGAACTCCTCGGTAATCACGCCGCCGGACGGACCGCCGGTCTGGGCGGCCTTGAACTTCTTGCCGTCCTTGATGCCGCCGCCGATGTCGTAGATGATTTCCCGCAGCGTGGTTCCCATTGGAACCTCGATCAGGCCGGAGTTGTTGATCTTGCCGGTCAGGGCGAACACCTTGGTGCCCTTGGTGGTTTCGGTGCCGATGTTGTTGAACCAGGCGGATCCTTTAAGAAGGATCATCGGGATATTGGCCCAGGATTCAACGTTGTTGATTACGGTCGGCTTGCCCCACAGGCCTTTGACGGCGGGGAAGGGCGGGCGCGGGATCGGCATGCCGCGCTTGCCTTCGATGGAGGCGAGCAGGGCGGTTTCTTCGCCGCAGACAAAGGCGCCGGCACCGAGGCGCAGCTCGATGTCGAAGCTGAAGTCGGAGCCGAGGATGTTGTCGCCGAGCAATCCGTATTCGCGGGCCTGGGCGATGGCGTTGTTGAGGCGGTCGATCGCCAGCGGATATTCCGCGCGGATGTAGATGAAGCCCTGGCTGGCGCCGACGGTTTTGCCGGCAATGGCCATGGCCTCGAGAATGGAGTGGGGGTCGCCTTCGGCCGTGGAGCGGTCCATGTAGGCACCGGGGTCGCCTTCGTCGGCGTTGCAGACGATGTATTTCTGGTCGGCGTCGACCTGTTTGGTGAATTTCCACTTGAGGCCGGTCGGGAAGCCTGCGCCGCCACGACCGCGGAGGCCAGCTGCGCAAAGCTCGTCGATCACTTCGTCGCCGGTCATTTCGAATACGACCTTTTCGAAGGCGGCATAGCCGTCGCGGGCAATATATTCGTCAATATATTCCGGGTTGATGACGCCGCAGTTGCGCAGCACGATGCGCTTCTGCTTGCCGGAGGTGGTTTCGGAATCTTCGGTGATGATGTCCGCAGCGGGCCTTTCGAAGAGGTAGTCTTCCACCGGGGCTTTTTCAACAAGGTGTTCCTTGACGATGCGGTGTGCGGCTTTGCGGTCGACATTGCCGTAGATGGTGCTCGGCATGCCCGGCAAGGCCACTTCTACCGTCGGCTCGGAAAAGCATAGTCCCATGCAGCCGGTCTGGGTGATTTCGGCATCCTTGATGCCGTGGCTTTCAAGTTCATCGCGGAAGGCCTCAATGGCGTCCAGCGCTCCGGCAGCGATGCCGCATGTACCTGTTCCCACAACGATTCGTGTGGTTTCCCCCTTATACTGGGAGATCTCCGTCTGTTTTGTTTTACGCAGTTCGCGTAGTTCTTCAAGTGTCAGTTTAGCCATAGCAGTACCTACCTTATGTATCCCTGAAATTATTTTCCCTCGAATTGGTCGATGATTTTAGCCATCTGTTTGGTGTCGACGTCGCCGAAGACCTCTCCATTGACTGTCAGGACTGGAGCCAGTCCGCAGCAACCGATGCAACGAACCGCCTCGACGGAAAACTCGCCGTCTTCGGTGACGGTGTTGAGGCCGACGCCAAGGATGCGCTCGCATTCGTCGATCAAATCCTGTCCACCTTTAAGGTAGCAGGCGGTGCCCATACAGACTGCGATCTGGTTCTTGCCGGGTTTTGAAAGTTTGAAGAAGTGGTAGAAGGTGATCACGCCGTAGATTTTGGCGACCGGGATGCTAAGTGCCGCTGCCACTTCGAAGGCGGCGGTGCGCGGGATGTAGCCAAACTCTTCCTGCACGCGGTGTAGCACCATGATCAGGTTTCCCGGCTTGTCCTGCCACTTTTCAATAAACGCCTCGATTTCCGGCGTAAGCATTTTTTCTTTCTCAACAGTTGCAGTCATTTCTTTTTCCTTGGTGTTGGCTTTTATGGCCAAAGTTAGTTTTCGGAGCCGACTCCTTGTTGCTTTGCCCGCAAGTTTTACAAGGCATTCCTCCCTGCATAACAACGGACAAACGACAACGAATGATTCCACCTCTCCCCTAAAGGATGCGCGGAATATATCGACCAGAATGATCAGGTAAACAAAAAAAATGAATTTCGTGTTGTTTATACGTTGTTCAGGTAATATTAATGACAACGAAACGACGACATCGGCATTTATATGTCATTTTAGTAACAATAACGCAGAGGGGTGTAACATGAATGCGAACCAAGAAGTTATTCGTAGGCTTTCAAGATATCGCAACGTTATGCGCAAGATGAAGGGGCTGGGCTTGGTTAAGGTCTTTTCAGACAATCTGGCCGATGCCGTTGGTGTTTCTCCTTCGTTGGTGCGCAAGGACTTCTCGATGTTTAACCTCACCGGAAACAAGCGCGGGGGCTACCGCATCGACGACCTCGTCGCCAAACTCAATGTCCTGCTCGGCAAGGACAAGAAGCAGAAGATCATCATCATTGGTTGCGGCAAGCTCGGGCAGGCGCTCATGAACCACAACGCATTCCCAAGGGTTGGAATCCGGGTTGTGGCCGGGTTCGACTCCGACCCCGCCGTCCTCGATCCCGAAGCACCCATTCCCATCCTGCATGTAAACAAGCTCAAGGAGTTCATCACCGAAAACCAGATTCGCGTTGCCGCGCTAACCGTTCCCGAGCCGTGTGCGCAAGGCATGATCGATACCCTGAAAAAAACCTACGTCAAAGGCGTTATCAATTTTGCGCCCGTTTCCCTGAAAAGCTCCGACGACTTCCTGGTCCACAACATGAACATTGAGCAGGAAATCGAAAACCTCTTCTACAACATTCACTTTGCCGAAACCAAACCAGTGGAAACCCTGTAGAAACCGCCCGCC
>JBDLJW010000174.1:0-3350 GCA_039714135.1 Verrucomicrobiota bacterium | reverse complement strand
TCTGGTGCGTTGTGCCGGTTTACAATAATGCCGCTACCGTCAAGGAGGTTGCCTTGGCGTGCCGCAGACACCTTGAACATGTGCTGGTGGTGGATGACGGAAGCACCGATGCGGATGTATCTGCGCTTCTTTCCGATACGGATGTCAAGGTGGTGTGCCACCGGGAAAACAAGGGGAAGGGACAGGCGCTTTTAACGGCTCTTTGCCATGTAAAGGAGCAGGGCGGGGCATGGATGGTAACCGTTGATGCCGACGGGCAGCACGATCCGGCTGATATACCGACGTTTCTTCCCATGCTCGAAAAGCATCCGCACAGCATCCTTGTGGGTGCGCGCGATTTTTCCGCAGAAAATATTCCGGGCGGCAGTCGGTTCGGTCGGAAGTTTTCCAATTTCTGGATCAAGCTGGAGTGCGGAGCATCGGTTTCGGATTCGCAAAGCGGGTTCCGTGCCTATCCGGTCGATCTGGTTTCTCAAATCAAGCTGCGGGGCAGTCGTTATGATTTCGAAGTTGAAGTGCTGAGCAAGGCGGTGTGGCACGGTCTTTCGCTAACGGATGTCCCCGTCGGCGTTCATTATCCGCCGCCGGAGGAACGCATCAGTCATTTCGACCAGTGGAAGGATAATGTGCGTCTGACTGGACGACATTCCTTGCTGGTGGCCCGCCGCCTTTTGCCTTGGCCGCATCGCAAGCTGGTAAAGCCGGAAGCAACAGACTGGAAAAACCTGTTGAAGCATCCGCGCAGGTTTCTCGCGATGCTGCTCAAGGAAAACTCTTCCCCGGTGGAGCTGGGCACAGCGGCGGGAGTCGGCGTTTTACTGGCAACGTTGCCGCTGATTGCCTGCCATACGATTGCCATTCTCTATGTCTCGACCAAGCTGAATCTCAACCGGTTGCTGGCGGTTAATGTGCAGCATTTTTGTGCGCCGCCGTTTGTGCCGCTGGCTTGCATTGCCCTCGGGTTTCGGCTTCGGAATGGACACTGGCTCGGAGTGGAGGAGCTGCGCACCTTCGCTTCCGACCTGCATCAGCATCTGCTGAACTGGTTGATCGGTTCGTTGGTGCTGGCACCTGTGCTTGCCCTTCTTGCCGGGGGGCTTGTTTTCTATATTGCCTCAAGGGTTCGGCGGAAGGGGGCGGAAAACTATGTCTGATGCAAAACCATCTCAGTCGCGTGTGCGTGGCAACCGGCTTGGAATCTGGTTCTTCAAGATCCTGATGCAGCTCACGGGATTGCGCGGTGCCTATGCGTTGCTCTACCCGGTTTGCCTGCACTATGCGCTTTTTGATCGCGCCGCAGTCCGTTCCGCATTGCCGTATGTTACCCATCGCTTTCCGGAAATGTCGGCATTTCGCAAGTGGTGGATGGTTTATCTTCTGTTTGTTTCGCAGGGGAAGAATCTGATTGATCGGCATGCCCTTGTGGCTGGAGCGGTTGATTTCGATACGGCGATTGAGGGATATGGGCAGCTGGAGAACTTTAGTCAGGATAAGCAGGGTTTTATTCTGCTGACCTCCCATGTTGGAAACTGGCAGACGGTGATGCACTCGCTGGAGAAGCTCGACCGTACGGTGCACCTGCTGATGCGCCCGGAAATGAATCCGGCGGTGCGCGATGCGGTCCAGGTCGATGCCGGGGAGGCGCGGGTAAAGATTATCTCGCCGGACCAGGAGATGGGCGGTGTCCTTGAGGTTATGAAGGCGCTGGAAATGGGTGACATTGTTTCGATCATGGGTGACCGCACCTACGGCGCCGATAGCGTGCAGGTTGATTTTGTGGGAGGGGCGGTGAGCTTTCCCTACAGTGCTTTCCATATTGCGGCGTCGGCGCGGTGCCCGGTCGTTGTGTTGCTTTCTTCCAAAACGGGAATAAATGCCTATTCGGTTAATATGGCGGAAGTTCTTTGGCCAAAGCTGGAGCGCGGGGGGGATCGCAAGGCGCAATTAAGGGATTGGGTGCAGCGCTATGCCGATATTCTCGGCAACTATTTGTTGGCGCATCCCCTGCAATACTTTATTTTTCACGATATTTGGGGCGATGCCGACTAGGTTGGCCCGGTAATTTTAAAAACACAAGAAGGAGCATTGGAATGGATAAGGAAGCCAAGCTGGCGGAAATTCGGGAAAAACTAAAAGTATTGCTGGTTGATCAGCTTTCACTGGAAGATATCGACCCCAAGGATATCGAGGACGATAGCGAGCTGTTCGGCGAAGGGCTTGGGCTCGACTCGCTTGATGCGGTTGAAATCGTTGTGATGCTCCAGCGCAACTTCAACATCGAGACGAAGGACATGGAGAAGAACCGCGAAGTATTTCGCACCATCTCCACGCTGGCCGATTTCGTCTACGAAAAAACCGAAGGCTAGGAAAAGCCGACGATGCCGGGGGGAATATTCATAAGCGGAATGGGCGTGGTCTCCGCTGCGGGGACCGGGGTGTCGGCTTCTCTGGCTTCCATGGAGGCCGGGGAGCGCAATATCGGCGCGGTTTCGCTTTTTTCCTCGCCGGTTGATCTGCCGGTTTTCGAGGTGGCCTCGTTGCCGTCGCGCACAACTCCCGGCAAGATGCGCACGCTGGAGCTGCTTGAGCTGGCGCAGGAAGAGGCGCTTGCTGATGCCGGACTGGATTCTTTCGAGGGTATGCGTGTCGGTGTAGCGCTTGGCACGACGGTGGCCTGTCAGCTCAACGATCTCGGTTTCTATTCCACCTTTCGCGAAAACCACGCCGCCCCGATGGATTCGGTCGACGGTTTTCTTGAAGGCAACCTGGCCGAGGCTACGGCTAAACGGTTGGGTCTGGATGGGCCGACCATGGTTGTGGTCAATGCGTGTTCCTCGGGAACCGATGCGATTGGCGCAGCAATGAGTTGGCTTAATGCCGGGCTGTGCGATATTGCCATTGCCGGCGGTGCCGATGAAATGAACCGGATTCCGCTCTGCGGTTTTAATGCACTCGGCGTGGCCAGTGACGAGCCTTGTGCTCCATTCGACGGCAACCGCAAGGGGTTGAACCTTGGCGAAGGCGCTGGTGTTTTGGTTTTGGAAACCGCCGAAAGCGCGGCGCGGCGCGGTGTGACGCCCGCTCTGCGCGTTTGCGGATTCGGCTCTTTCGCCGATGCCTATCACCTGACTGCTCCACACCCGGAGGGGGAAGGATTGGTTCGTGCCATCAATACCGCACTGGGGCAGGCCGGCATCCAACCTTCGGATATTTCTTTTGTGAATGCGCACGGCACTTCGACTCCCGACAATGACAAGGTTGAAGGACGAACGTTGCTTCGGCTGTTTGGTGAAAATGTTTCAGTACTCTCTACAAAAGGCTATACGGGACATACGCTTGGTGCGGCAGGC
>JBDLJW010000173.1:0-3385 GCA_039714135.1 Verrucomicrobiota bacterium | reverse complement strand
GGAATAGGGAACCTTTCGCAGCTCTGAAATTTCCATCCACTGGTAGTCCTGGCAGTGGAGAGGGCGGGGGCGGCCGGACTTGATCTTTGCAAAGTAGGTGTGCATCTCCATCGTGAAGTGGCTGTAGGCATGCCTGACGGTGATGAGGAAGTCGCCGATCTCGACATTGATTCCCAGCTCTTCCCTTAGCTCGCGGGCGACACATTGCTGGATGGTTTCGCCGGTTTCCTGCTTCCCTCCGGGAAATTCCCAGAGGCCGCCGAGCATGTCCTTCTCGCGCCGCTGGGCAATGAGCACCTCGCCCTTGCGGTTGACGACGACCGCCGCGCCGACGACGATGTGCGGAACCTTTTTCCTTGGCGCCTTGACGGGATAGTCGGTCGGCCTTTCGGATTGATGGCCAAGGCAGACCTTGGCCATCGGGCATTCCTTGCACTGTGGATTCTTCGGCAGGCAGACGGTGGCGCCGAGTTCCATCATGGCTTCGTTAAAGTTCCCGGCGTCGCCCTTCACAAGCAGAGTGTCGGCGAGTTGCTGAAGTTCTTTCTTTGCGGGGGTAGAGCGGGTGTCCTTTGTATAGGCGAAAAGGCGGGAGAGCACGCGGATGACGTTGCCGTCGAGCACGGCCAGATCAAGGTTGAATGCGAGTGAGCCGATGGCGGCGGCGGTGTAGCTTCCAATGCCGGGAAGGTTGATGATTTCTTCGGCGGCGGCGGGGAAGCGGCCCTTGTGGTGGCTGCTGATGATTTGTGCGGCCTTGTGCAGGTTCCGGGCGCGGGAATAGTAGCCGAGCCCCTCCCACATTTTCAGCACGTCTTCCTGCGAGGCCGCCGCGAGTGATTTCATTGAAGGGAAACGCTTCATGAAGCGGTTGAAGTAGGGGATCACCTGGTCGACGCGCGTTTGCTGGAGCATCAGTTCGGAAATCCAGACACGGTAGGGCGTGCGGTTGTTCCGCCACGGCATGGCCCGTTTGTTCGATGCAAACCAGGGAAGCAGCCTGGTGGCGACTGCGCGCTTGACCGCCTTCACCCGGGAATATCTCCGACACCGTCGAGGATCAGGTCGGGGCGGTAGGCAAAGGCATCCACCTCCCCGCGCGATGTGCAGCCGCTGAGTACAAGCACGGTGGCGATCTCGGATTCGACCCCGGCGATGATGTCGGTATCCATCCGGTCGCCGACAATGACGGTCTCCTCCCTCCGGCATTTTATTTTCCGCAGGGCGGTGCGCATCATGAGCGGGTTTGGCTTTCCAACGAAGTAGGCCGTGTTGCCGGTCGCCTGTTCGATGGGGGAAATCAGTGCGCCGGTGGCCGGCACGATGCCTTGTTCGGTGGGGCCGGTCATATCGGGGTTGGTGCCGATCAGCTTGGCTCCGTTCTGGACAAACTTGACGGCGCGCAGGATGCTTTCATAGGTGTAGTTGCGCGACTCGCCGACGATGACATAGTCGGGGTTGACATCGTTCATGGTGATGCCGGCATCGTAGAGGGCGTTGCTCAGGCCGGTTTCGCCAATGACGTAGGCGGAACAGCCCGGAGCCTGGTTGGAGACGAACGCCGCCGTGGCCAGCGCGCTGGTGTAGAAGTGCTCCTTGTCCACCTCCAGGCCGAGCCGCTGGAGCTTTTCCTGTAGTTCCCGGGGAGCCCGCTCGCTACTGTTGGTCAGGAAAAGATATTCCTTTTTCTCCTTTTTCAGCCATGCGACGAACTCGGGAACTCCGGGGAGGAGGTTGTTCCCGTGGTAGATGACGCCATCCATATCGCAAATGAAGGCCTTTTTGCTACGTATGTTTTCCATGGGAGGGGGTTCTCCGGTTAGGTTTCCTGCGAAGGGTTCGGGACCATATGCACCACCTGAATTTGTCGGTGGGTGGCGGAGTGGATGCGTAACGTGTAGCCGGGAACCTCCAGCGCTTCGCCGGCTGCCGGAATACGACCGATCTCTGAGAAAATATAGCCGCCCAGCGAGTCGTATTCCTCGCTCTCCGGGAATTTTGCGTCCAGTTCCTCGTTCAATTCATCAATGGATATGCGCGCCTGCACCATCACGGAACCATCCGGGCGGCGGTGCAGTTCCTTCTCCTTGAGGTCGTATTCGTCCTCAATCTCTCCAACGAGCTCCTCGATGATGTCCTCCATCGAAACCAGTCCTTCGGTGCCGCCATACTCATCGACCACGATGGCCATCTGCGCATGCGTCCGTTTCATCAGCTGCATCAGGTCGTTGATCGGCATGGTTTCCGGAACAAAGTCGATCTTCTTTACCAGCTGGCTGATGGGGGTTGTGCCTTCGTTTCCGGCACAGAGCCTGAGCAGGTCTTTTACGTGTACCATGCCGACCACGTCGTCGATGTTCTCGTGGTAGACCGGGAAGCGCGAATGGCGCGATTCCTTCACCTGTTCGATGCACTCGCTGACCGTCAGCGTGTCCTTGAGCCCGCCGATGTCGATGCGCGGAGTCATGATTTCGCGGGTGACGGTGTCGCCGAACTCAAAGACGCTGCGGATGATCTCCCGCTCCTCTTCCTCCAGCTCCTCCTCGTCGGTCTCTTCGATCAGGCTTTTGATTTCATCCTCCGCCGACGGGCGGTCGTCTTCGTCCGATGCCGACATGGCGTGGTGCAGCAGACGATCCTCAACGAACTGCAGCGGCCAGACAAAGGGATACATCAGTAGGGTCAGTGTCCCGGCCAGCGGAAGTGCGGCCAGCGAAATGCGGTCGGCATAGCTCTCCGAAAGCACATGCGGAATAATGCGCACCACCAGCATGTAGAAAAGCGACAGGAAAAAGATGCCCGTGGCCATGAACCACATTTCGCAACCCCTCAGCGCAAGATAGAAGAAAATGAAGGTGGCCGTAGCCGTCAGCGTCAGGAACAGGCGCACGGTCTTTCCGAGCAGAGGCCAGCGGTCCTGCCAAAACTCAAGCCGCTTGGTCTGCCGCCCCTCGCGTTCGATCAGGCGCGGCAGGCCGCCGTCGCCCGTGAAACGGAGCGAGGTGTAGACCGATGCCAGAAGACAGGCGAGTGCAAGGGTTGCCAGGCTGTAGAGAAAATATTGGGATTGGATTTCGTTCATGTCTGTTCTGGGGCCGATCCATTTTTTATCACCGGCGACCGATGAAGAATACTTAAGCGAAAGCTGTGCGGCATGACCAGCCAAACCTATAGCGAAAATGGCGGGGCGATCAGGCTGTCGCGGCCTCGCCCTTTTTGGGAGAGCCAAATAAAAACGGCGAACCCGCATTGGATTCGCCGCAAGAAAATATGGTCGGGGCGACTGGATTTGAACCAGCGGCCTCTACACCCCCAGTGTAGCGCTCTACCAGGCTGAGCCACGCCCCGAAATTGATCGTTTTCATTCCCAATCACCAAAGAATTT
>JBDLJW010000172.1:0-3413 GCA_039714135.1 Verrucomicrobiota bacterium | reverse complement strand
AACCTCCCCCAAAAACAAGGGCCCGGTATGGTAAAATTATCTCTTCGATGGAAACCTTAACCACACCAACTTCCCCCAATCCGCCGCGGGTTTTTAAGACCCTTTTGGCCGGTTTTGATGCCGTCACCAACCACATCGGGCTGCTCTTATTCCCTATCGGAATCGACCTGCTGATCTGGTTATCCCCGCGCCTGGGACTCAAAAAAATCATCGAATCCTGGCTCGCCGTCTACCTGCAGGCCAGACCGGAAGCGCCCGACACGGCGGAGATGTTCGAGGCTGCCCGTGAGATCTGGATGGTCATCGCCGAACGCTTCAGCCTTCTGTCCACGCTGCGCTCTTACCCGGTCGGCATCCCCAGCCTCATGGCCTCCGGCTTCCCCAACCAGACGCCCAACGGCACGCCGGCATGGATTGAAATCAGCTCCATCGGCACCGCCATATTGCTCTACCTCGCTATTTCCGTGGTTGGATTGGTGATCGGCGCCTTGTATTTCTACCTCGTCGCCGGGGTTGGGCTGGATGATAAACTCCCCTGGCGTGAAGCCATCTCCGGATGGCCCCGGGCCAGCGGACAGGTGATTCTCTTAGCCTTGATGTGGGTGGGGTTGATGTTTGGGATCAGCATCCCCGCGCTTTGCGGATTGCTGGCAGCCGCCCTTTTTGGCGTTGCCCCGGGCTCAACGGTCACATTGATCATTGGCAGCATCATGTTGTGGATGGCCTTTCCATTATTATTCTCAGCCCACGGCGTATTTGTGAACCAGCGCAGCGCCTGGAGTTCAGTAAAAAAGAGTGTCCTGATCACCAAGATGACCCTGCCGACCACGATGACCTTCTTCATGCTCGTCGTGCTGCTCAGCCAGGGTTTGGATTTGTTGTGGCGTGTCCCTCCTGAAGATTCCTGGCTGATGCTGATCGGCATTACCGGGCATGCCTTTGTTGCCACCGGATTATTAGCCGCCAGCTTCATTTACTACCGCGAATCCGATCTCTGGGTGCAGCATGTTCAGGAGCATTTTAAAAAGGAAGTCGACCCACCAGAGCAGGCAGCCTGAGGGATTTAAGCGATAATCAAGCGTTTGCCGTTTTCTGCGGCAGATTTGGAACACATTGGAGATATGAATGGCAGACAATCAGAACTCGAATTCTTACGATGCAAAAGATATTCAAGTATTAGAAGGCTTAGAAGCCGTCCGGCGTCGTCCGGGTATGTATGTCGGCGGTACGGATATCCGTGCCCTGCATCACCTGGTTTATGAGGTGGTGGATAACTCGATCGATGAGGCCCTGGCTGGCTTTTGCGACGAGATTGAAATTACCATTCACCCCGACAGCAGCGTCACGGTAACCGATAATGGGCGCGGTATCCCGGTGGATATTCATTCCGATACCAAAAAGTCGGCCCTGGAAATCGTCATGACCGTGCTGCATGCCGGCGGCAAATTCGACAGCGCCAGCTATAAAGTCTCCGGTGGTTTGCACGGTGTCGGTCTCTCGGCCGTCAACGCGCTTTCCGAATGGTTCGAGATCGAAGTTAAACGTGACGGTAAGATTCACCGTCAGCGCTACGAGCGCGGTATTCCAGTCACCAAATTGGAAGTGATTGGCAAAGTAGCTAAAAAAGACACCGGCACCTCCCAGACCTTTAAATTTGACGACACCATCTTCAAAGGCGATTTCGATTACAGCTTTAGTACTTTAATTACCCGTTTTCGTGAGATGGCCTTTGTCACCCGCGGCGTTAGCATCCGCTTCAAAGACGAGCGCGTCGATAAAGAAATGGCCTTCTATTTTGAGGGCGGCATTGCTTCCTTTGTGCGCTACCTGAATCGCAATCGTAAAGGGCTGCATAAGGTGGTCCACGTCGAAAAAGAAATGGACGATATGACCATTGATGTGGCTTTCCAGTACACCGATGCCTATGCTGAATCGGTCTATGCCTTTGCCAATACGATCAACACCATCGATGGCGGCACCCACCTCACCGGCCTGCGTTCTGCCATCACCCGCACGATCAATGATTATGCCCGCAAGTCAAAGATTCTCAAGGATAATGATCCCAACTTCAAAGGTGATGATACCCGGGAGGGTCTCACCGCCATCGTCAGCATCAAGCACCCCGATCCCCAGTTCGAGAGCCAGACCAAGGTCAAATTGATGAACCCGGAGGTCCAGACCGTCACCCAGCAGGTAGTTGGCGACGCCTTCACCATGTTTGTGGAGCAGACCCCCAGCGCCGGCAAAGCCATTGTCAATAAATGCCTCACCTCGGCGCGCGCCCGCATGGCGGCTCGACAGGCCCGCGACCTCGTGATTCGCAAATCCGCCCTCGAAAGCCTGACCCTGCCCGGGAAGCTGGCTGACTGCTCCGAGCGTGACTCAACCAAAACAGAACTCTATATCGTTGAGGGTGACTCGGCGGGTGGTTCCGCCAAACAGGGCCGTGACCGCCACTTCCAGGCCATCCTGCCCTTACGTGGGAAAATCCTCAACACCGAGCGAGCGCGCTTGAATAAGATCCTCGCCAACAAAGAAGTCCGCGCCCTGATCTCTGCTTTGGGCACCGGCATCGGGGAAAACTTCAGCCTGGATGGGCTGCGCTATGGACGCATCATTATTATGACCGACGCCGATGTCGACGGCTCCCATATCCGCACCTTGCTGCTGACTTTCTTTTTCCGCTATATGCAGCCGCTCATCGAGGCCGGGCATATGTACATTGCCCAGCCGCCCCTCTATAAGATCAGCTACCGCAAGAAAAGCCGCTATGCTTATACCGAAACCGAGAAAGATGCCATCATTGATGAGATGGGCGTTGGTGCGGACAAAGTTACACTCTCTCGCTACAAAGGGTTAGGTGAAATGAACCCCCAGCAGTTGTGGGATACCACGATGGATCCTGAAACGCGTACCCTTTTACAGGTCTCCATTGATGATGCCGCCGAAGCCGATCGCACCTTCGACATGCTGATGGGCGCCGCAGTGCCCCCTCGACGCCGCTTCATCCAGACCCACGCCCGCGAGGTCCGCAATTTAGACATCTAATCCGCGCTCCCTGGCATAGTTAATGTTGAGATCATAAACTATTCGCCATCCTAAATGACAAAGGATGGCGAATTTCACTTGCAAACCGCTTACACGGTAGACAAAAGTACCCATCTAAAAGTAAAATAATTATTAACTTTTTGTAAGTTGCTTAATCACGGTCCGCTGGTTAAAATAAAAAGTTGGAAAAAAAGGTTTCTTGGCAACTAACACGGCATTATGACACTAGAACAAGACGCAGTTCTCAATGATCGATATCGCATTATCGAGGTCCTCGGCCAGGGCGGCATGGGGGCTTTATATCGTGCTAGGGATGAGTCGCTCAGAGTTCTAGTTGCCGTAAAAGAGAATCTCTTTACCACCAA
>JBDLJW010000171.1:0-3423 GCA_039714135.1 Verrucomicrobiota bacterium | reverse complement strand
GGATAGCGGTATTCCCGGCTTTCGTGATTGAGGAAGACGACGTCATTGCCCTCGCGCCGGATTTGATCACGACTCAGAATCGGAACCTTTCCGCCGCCGCCGGGGGCATCGATGACATATTGCGGGACGGCGAGGCCGGAAATCCTGCCGTGCAGCGAGCGGATCAGCTCGATCCCCTTCTCCACCGGAGTGCGGAAATGGGCGGAACCGCGGACGGGGTCGCACTGCAGCAGATAGTAGGGTTTTACGTTGATTTCGAGCAGGCCGTAGAAAAGATCGGTCAGTGTTTGGGTATCGTCGTTAATGCCTTTAAGCAGAACCGTCTGGCTGATCATACCGATGCCGTGGTCGGAAAGCTTGCGGCAGGCGGCGCGGGTTTCGGGCGTAAGCTCGGCAACGTGGGTAAAATGCAGGCTGAGCCAGACGCGGTGCTTGCGAAGAATCGCGCAAAGTTCGTCGGTGATGCGCATGGGCAGAACGGTCGGCACCTTGGAGCCGATGCGGATCATGCGGACATGCGGGATGCTCCTAAGCCGGGAGAGGATTCCATCGAGCACCGAATCGGTCAGGGCCAGTGGATCGCCGCCGGAAACGAGCACGTCGCGGATTTCGGTGTGCTCCTCAATGTATTGGAAGGTTTGCTCGAACTCGGCCGGATCGTCGTGCGGCTTCCCAACCATGCGCGAGCGGGTGCAGTAGCGGCAGTGGGCCGGGCAAAAGGTAGTGGCAAGAAACAATACCTTGTCGGGATAGGTATGAATGAGGTGCGGCGTGGCGCGATGCTCCTCCTCTCCCAAGGGATCGGAAAGCTCGCCTTCACCCAGCACATTTTCAAGACCAGCGGGAATGATGGTGCGGCGCAAGGCGCTATTGCACAACAAGTTCGCATAATAAGGCGTCACGGCAAACGGAAGCTGAACTTCGTTGTCCAAAGCGTCCCGCTCCTCTGCGCTCAGTTTGACATATTCTTCCAGCTGTTCGCGTGTGGAGATTCGGTTGGCCATCTGCCATTTCCAGTCGTTGGAAATCTCGGGTTCTTGCATTCGGGTACCTATATATTGACAAGAGTAGATTGGTCGGCATTATATGCCAATGCCAACGGATAGAAACCAAATTGAGAAACAACTCAAACAGGTGCAGGAGGCCATGAGCAGTTGCCTCCACAACACCCGCCTTTCTAAATTTTTCCCCGCGAAGAACAATATCGTGGGCAACGGCAAGATGCTGCGTGCGCGACTGACTCTGGAGATTGGCCGGGCAACCGGGATCGATGAAAGAGCATTGATCAACGCCGCCGCAACAGTAGAGATCATCCATGGTGCAAGCTTGCTCCACGACGATGTGATTGATGGCGGCATCCTGCGGCGCGGTGCTCCGACATTCTGGAAAAAGCACGGTATCAACGGTGCTATTCTTCTGGGCGACATGCTTGTTTTCAACGGTCTGAAGCTGTTGATCGAAGTAGATCGAACCGACCTTCTTAAGGAGATGATCAATATGTCGGCCCATGTTTGCCGTTCCGAGGTCGAACAAGAGCTGGTGCTTCGCGGCTCACCGGGAATCTGGGAAGAATGCGAAGAAATCGCCCGCACCAAGACCGGATCACTCTTTGCCTTTGCTGCCGTTGCCGGAGGAACGGATGCTCCGGGGCAAACCGAGGCGCTGCGCGAAGCGGGCTTTATCCTAGGTACGGCCTACCAACTGGCCGACGATGTTCTAGATGCTTCCGGCAATGAAGTGGTTTCGGGAAAAACGCTCGGCAAAGATGCAGAACGGGGGAAAACCACAGCGATTACCGCCACAAAAAATGCACCGGATGATCCGATCGGCTACATCCATGCCCTATTGGAGGCCTCTTCAGCCCAGCTGGCACCATGGCCAGAACTGCAGGAAGCGTGGAATTCGTTTTTGGAGGAAACAATCCGCCCCATACTGGAAAAATTTCTTACCGCAGGAGAACCTGCTTAAGATGAGTGATATTGTAACATTTCATGCTTTTAAGGATAATTCAGGATCGGTATAAGCGTGTTTCCTATAATCAAAACCAGAACCAAGCGAGGGCTCAGCTTTGGCTAATTTTAAAATAAAAAAAGGCTTCGATATAAAGATTGAGGGTACGCCTCGATCAATGATTGAAGAATGTTCGAACCAAAACCATTTTGCGGTCTATCCTTCGGAATTCGAAGGGATAAAGCCTCGCCTCAAGGTCAAGGACGGCGACTTCGTAAAGCGCGGCGACGTTCTGTTTGAAAACAAAAAGAACGAAAAGATGCTCTTCCGCTCGCCGGCATGCGGCACGGTCAAGGCCATCAACCTAGGCGCAAGGCGCTTCCCGATCGAAATTTTGATCGAAACGGCGACGGAAGAAGCGAGCACCACTTTTGAGGTCTACACCCGCGATACAGTCGGACAGCTGACCCGCGAACAGGTGGTCGGGCATTTACTGGACACCGGTCTTTGGCCGCTGATCAAACAGCGTCCCTTCTCGAAAATTGCCGACCCGGAAACCGTGCCCAAGGCTATTTTTATCAATGCAGCCAACTCCGCACCCTTCCAGGCCGATTTCAGTGTGGTATTGAAAGGCGATGAAGAAGCTTTCCAGACCGGAATCAACGCACTCGCGAAACTGACGGAAGGCAAGGTTCACCTTTGCAAGTCGGAAGGAATGGACATCCCTGAATTTGGTAATGCCGAAAGCCACACCTTCAGCGGCCCCCACCCCTCCGGCAACACCAGCGTCCACATTAATCGTATCAGCCCGATCCTGCCGCACGACACGGTCTACACCATCGCCGCACAGGACGTCATCCTGATCGGCAAGCTGCTGCTGACCGGCGAACTGCCGCGCACCAAGGTGATTGCCCTCGGTGGTCCGGCAGTAAAAGAGGAGTTTCGCCAGCACTACCGAATCCAGCTTGGTGCCAGCTTGAAACCACTGTTCGACCAAGCACTTGAGGATAGCGAAATCCGTATTGTTTCCGGCAGCGTACTTCGGGGCAACAAGGTCGACGCCGCTTCCTACGTCCGTTTCTATGGCTCGGAATTTACCACACTTAAAGAGGATCGCTCCCGTCATCTGATGGGCTGGACCACGCCGGGGCTGCTCCAGTACAGCTCCCACCGCGTCAACATTTCCTCGCTTCTTGGTAAATCCAAGCTTTGGAGGCTCGGAACCAATCTACACGGCAGCCATCGTGCCATGGTTGTAACCGGATGGATGGACAAGCATCAACCGCTCAACATTATGACCGACTACCTTGTGCGGGCCTGCCTTGCGCATGATACCGACGAAATGATCCAGCTCGGCATCCTTGAAACCGATCCCGAGGACTTTGCTCTTGCGGCATTTGTCGATCCGCATAAAACCGACGTCTGCGGCATCATCAAGCGCGGCCTCGAAGAAATCGAAGTAGAAGGTATTTA
>JBDLJW010000170.1:0-3442 GCA_039714135.1 Verrucomicrobiota bacterium | reverse complement strand
CGGTCAATGTCTACGCCATAATACGAAATGTAGGTTCGGGCATCCTCAACGAAATCGCTTAGTACGATTCCTTCAACGATTTTGCGAGCTTGCTCTGGTTGCATCGTAGTTTCTCCAGGGCCTCAGCAGCCTGTTGCATGATGTATTCGCGCGACATTCCAAGTGCTGCCGCGATTTCAGGAAACGACCGCATTTCTGGTCGGCCACGAAGCCACTCCCAGACACAGTATCTAGCCTTCGCGTCGTGAACGGCCCAGGCACACAGCCCACGTGCTCCAAATAAACAAGAACGCGGCGGTTTGCGATCGTAACCAGCGAGGCACACGTACCGTTCCAGAGACTCTGCGATGAGATACGCAATAGGGTCATCACTGGGGTGATCCGGCTGGTGTCCCCAAGGAAGCGGCAGATCTAGGTAACGGTCCTTCTTCTGCTTTTTTCCACGATCAGAGGACATTAGAGCCGCTACGTCGCATTGCTTCCGCAAAGGCGGCCTCGAGTAGCCCCTTGAATTCTGCACCTAGAAGCTTGCGGTGGAACGTGTCAAAAATAATTCCACGAAACGAGTGATAAGCGGCCATCCAAGCGGACTCACTCCACCGCCCCCGTGGCTTCTCCTCGAGGTAGAGCCCTCGAATAATCAGCGCGCGGAGACCCTCAGAAACAGACTCAAAGCCCCCCCGGTTGAGATAGGCTTGAACAGTTGAACGCAGCTCGTCATTCATAGTAAATGAGGCGGGACTACTCAATTTCATAGCCTAATGATACGGGGCGCGGCCCGCGGGGTCAAATCATTTGATGACGGGTATCTACCTACAAGTTACCGCGCACCACACAGGGCAGAGTTGCTCATTTGCTATTTAACTTCTCTCCAGGTTTGACCGATTTTGATCTCAGACAGGATACGAACTGACCCACCCGGCCCGTCCATGATCCCGTTCATCTCCTCATACATGATCTGCTGAACTGTGTCGGCAAGCTCTGGATCACACTCGATAATGAGGGAGTCGTGCACGTCGATGCAAAACGCAGCACCTTCAGGAAGTCGGGGCTGAATCTGCATCGCGGCTTGAATCACACGCTCCCGAGCAGTGCACTGAACTGGATAGTTGTAGCAGGGTTCACGTCGGATATGGTCGCGGTCACGGAGTGGAAAAAAGATCCAACGACCTGTAATGTATCCGATTTTGAGCCTACCCTCCCGAAGCGCGCGGCGATAACCCTCTTCCAAGAAGAAGAACAGGTCCACCCACACACGACGTAGCCCCGAAAGCGCACTAGAGCAGAAATCTAGAAGCCCCGCATCAGTACACCGCTGTTGTTGGATCGACTCTTCGGGTTCCCGCATTGACTTCATGACCTCGCGGAGCGTCGGCGCCTGTGCCCCGTAGATCGATCCAAAGTTGGCACGCTTCGCAATTGTACGTAGCTTGCGCTGCTCCGACTGAGACGCCGCCGCCCACTCTGCAGGCCAGAGCTGCTTTGCCATTTGCGTATGGAGATCATCAGGACTTCGCCCCTCGTCGTAGTCGTTGATCATCGCCAACATACGCTTGTCCCCGGAAATCACTGCAGCCACGCGGAGCTCGACCTGTGAGAAGTCTCCCCCGACGTAGACACGTCCAGGCGGCGCGCAGTACATCGGGTAGAGGTCCTTTTCCTGATTCTGTGCGTTGTATTTCTCGGTCAGATCCACTGCGCCTTTGCGTTCTGAACCGGCAGCGTATCGACCTGTTGGTGTTGTGTGTGTCTTGTACGCCTGATGAATTCTACCGTCCGCGGAGATCGGGAGCTCTGACAGGACCTTCACACGGTGCTGCGCGCTTTTCCAAGCCTGCCACGGCTCAACTACTGGGTGGTGCTGATAAGGGTACAGCGCTCCCTTCGAGGTCTGGTATTCACCAAGTTTAGTGCGCTCTGTATAGAGTGGGAGCCCGCACCAGTTAGACGCGTGAAGGACTTCTCCCATTTGCTGATCAGACGCGATGTTGACGAGGGGTAGCACAAGCAATGCTTTTTGTACGCGCTGCACCGCAGAACGGACAATACCACACCGCTTTCCCGTAAGCTGCCGCGTTTCAGGGTCACCTAAAGGAAACGGACAAGGGTCGCCTAAAAGCTTACTAATCTTCAGTATCGAGTCATCCAGTTTTTTCCTGAGACCGGTATCCAGTGTTGAGCGGCGCACGACGCGCAACGCGGCCTCGAGCTCTTCTAAATCAGGAACGCGACCTGCCTCAACATCAACTAGCTTAAATGACGACCACTTCAACACAGAATCCGCAACAAGCTCCATCTCCACACGGCGCGTGTCAACATCAATAGCCTGGAGTGTCTGTGTAGAAAGCTCTGCAGCTTTCTCCTGGTACGCGGTCAACCACTTAGCACGCTGCGTCTGATCAACCCACATTCCAGTTCGAGACATGGTAAGTGCTACGCGCGCGTTGTGACGTTCATATTCATAGGTCGTCCACAACCCCCGCTGCCAAAGTAGGCGCTGCAACGCACCCCACAAGCGCGCGGTAACCAGGACGTCACGACAGTTGTATTCCGCGAGCTGTGGAAACGGCGCATTCCACTCTTTCTTGAATTCACTTTTCCACGCGGGAACATCCAGAAACATCGCGGAGGCGTAGCCGAGGTCGTGGGCTACCCCGCGAGGATAACACACGTGGTGTGCGATCATTGTATCATTCCAGGCACCGCCAACTTCAAATCCATGATTGACCAGGACTGCGACGTCGAACTGGGCGTGATGAAAGAGCTTCGGCTTCTCAGAAACAAGCGCCTCGCGGAGGAGGTATCTGATCCGCAGCCATTCCGGCTCGGTGTAATAGTCGCGCCACTCCGAGTAGGGAATACACACGGCGTGGTCAGCGGTCCCGATGCCGATCGTCCGCAAGTTGCAGAGCCAACGGTTCCGCGGTCCCTGCGTCTCGACGTCGATGCAAAGCAACGGCGCGTTGGCCAGTAGTGCCTCGAGCTCCGCGGGCTTGGGTGCGGCCTGCCACGACTCGACCCACGGCACCGGCCCACCGGAGTTCAACCACCGCGCCACTTTCTGGACATCGCGCGAGAGCACTGATGCATCAAAGCCTGCACCGCGAAGAACGCCCGCGGGGTTGTGCGTGCCGGTCATCGGCACGCCGTTCCAGTCCATCACCGTCCCGCGATGTGTCGGGATACCGGTCTGCTCGTCGCAGGTAAGGGACCGAACAGCTTCACCGCCCGCGGCGAGGATCACAGACGGCTGCGAGCCTACAACGACTGAGTGCACGTAGGGCATGCACGCGACGCGGCACTCGGTCACGAGCTTCTTACGCGCGGTTGCAGTCGTCGGCCAGTCCCCCGCATAGCAGTTGATCGCATTCAGGACTGTAATCGCGTTCCAGTCGAGGCCGCGTTGTTTCAAAACGGACTTGAGCAATGTCCCCGCCCGCCC
>JBDLJW010000169.1:0-3459 GCA_039714135.1 Verrucomicrobiota bacterium | reverse complement strand
CTGCTCCATCATGATTTTCATCATGTCGGTGAACTGCGTACTCTTCAGCTTCTCGGCCTCGACAGCGCCCTGCGCTTGACCGCCGAACAGCCCACCTAGCGCAGAGATCGCAGCAACTGTTGCATCAGGTCCCTGATTCCTGTTCTGGGTAAGCTCTTTGATCTGCGTCCCGAGGTGGCTGATCGCCTGCTCAAATCGCTGTTCCTGCTTCTCGCGCCGCGTTTCCTCGAGCTGCTTCTCCATCGCTTTAAGCTGCGCCTCGAGCGCCTTTACTTGCGGGGATTCAGTCTGTTGCGAACGCAGACGCCGCTCTTCTGCACGCTCTTCTCGCTGCGCTCGGAGCATCTCCATTTGCATGAACATATTCGCGAATCCGCCCATTTCATCATCCTCGTTTTTAACTGCGGTACCCGCAAGCGTCGCCGCGAGTTGTGGTTGCGTCTGTATCAGTTGCGTAGCCTGCTCGTAGGCTTGCGTCTCAGATAGACCCTGCCGCTTGAAGTTGTTAACGAGCTGCGGCATCGCGCCCCAGTTAGGCGGCGCAACTGTTGGCCCTATCCCGGCTGAAATTGCCCCGGATGGGAACACGGTACCCGTCGGTTGCCCCGGCTGTGCAGCACGCTGCAGGTAAACGGTAAAACCATAGGCAATTCCTTGCTGCGGCGCCCCGGGAATAGTGAGCTCGAAGAGGAAGTCACCCGACGGTTCGACGCCGAGATCGGGACGCTCTGCAAGCCGTATTCGGAGCCACTCCGCGGGCGACGCAAACAGTAACCGGGTCTCGACACCGGGCCACGTTGCAACAGGTGTCGGCGTTGTAGCCTTCGAGAAGATCGAAGGCCCCCGAAGCACGTGTTGGGTTAGGTGGACGTCCACAATTGGAGCGACGTCGATGATCTGCGCCAATGCGTTTCGATCAAACGGTTTCCACTGTGAAGCCGCCTCAGTAGGCAATCCAGCGGCGGCTAGAACTTCTTTGACTTGTTGAGCTGCGTTCTTTGCAGGCACTAGGGCTCCTTGTCGGTGCTTTTAGACTACACCACACAAATCCGCCCGTCAACGGTTCAACGATCTACTAGCTTATGTACTGACCGCGCCAAGATTTCAGCGGTACCCATCGCAATGAGCAACTGATCCATAGGCGTCGCACCCACTAGCTGCTCTTGCTCGCGGATCTCCCGCTGCAACATCTGGATTTTATTTATAACATCTACAGGAGCGGCCGACTCCGGAAGACCAAGCTCCCGTTGAACCGCCTGCATCCTGACTGCGTACTGTGCCTTACAACGTGCGTTCTCACTAATCAGCTCATTTATCTTCTGCGCGGCATCAGACGGGAACACAACATTTCCACTGGGATCGCAAAGCACTCCATTTTCATCCGAGTAATAGAGGTCACGCATTTACTTCCCTTCCCCACAAGACGCGCGAGGTCCTGTGACAGTCATGGTTTGATTAGAGATACATGCCGAACGTCAAAAAGAGACGTCCTGTCCTCGCCGTCGAGCCGGACCTGCACTGTACGCCAGCGGCTTATGTCCGTAACCGTACCGAGTGTTCGATCGTCGAGCTGTACACGTTGCCCTATGTAAAACGCATCTGTAGGTTTCTTGATCTCATCCATATCGGGCTCCAAATTCCCTCGTACAGTCGGGGCTGTATACCCCGCCGCACAATGTTTTGTACACGAATTGCAGTTACACTTCATATCTTCGACACTTGTGCTTTGTACAGCCTAGCTGTAGCAGCTCCGATTGCCTTCCTGGCTGCACGTGATACCACGATTTCACCTTCTGCCTCTCGAAGTATATCCTCTGTCATCATACGGACCACAGCACCTGTATGCTCTATCCCCGTGGCATCAGGAAGCTTCTGTAGAATATGCTGTAGTCTCATGGGTGTGACCCATTCATCAGCAATTGCGCGAGCTTCTACCAGAATTTTCAACTCAGTGGCGCTTAGATGTCGTGGTGTACGCGTCTCTCGAAAATCGTCGCGCTTATGCTTCGCGATAAGACGCGCTCCGTTATTCAACGTGACCTCATAAGGAGGCCGAAGTACAACACCTTCCCGCTTATGGCCTGCACCCATGCCGTTACGAATTGCTTGTGTGGAATCCAGATCACGGTGTGCGTGCACCACTTCAAGATCACTCGAAATCAGGGCGTAGTCTACGAATTCAAGCCCCAGCTCTTGTGCGAATGCCGCGGCTTGCGGAACCGACAGCCACGAGCCTTCAATCCGAACGTCGAATACAACAAAGCGGAGCTCATCTCCATACGTCTTCCGCATTCCCTGTTGCTTCCCGCCGTACGCCTCACCGTAAACAGTAGCAGTTGTAGTAGGCAGTCGCGCTACGAGCTCGTCCACGTCGAAGAGTGCGACAAAACGCTCGTACTTCTCTCCACCCGCGTAGAATTTGATTCCACCACACCCATTCCACGTAATGTGCGCGGACGTCCCATGAATCTTTTCTAGAGCGTAGATATTTTTGAATTCCAGAACACGTGTGTCTTTATACAAATTGTCTATGTGAAGGTAGCCCATGTACCGCTCCTTTACAACGCCTGACAAACCGTAGCGGTAATACCCGCAAGTTGCTGCGCTGTTTGTATTGCGTTGGATGTAAGTTCCAGAACAACCCCACAATTGTCGTAGTCCCTGGAATACAAGGACGTCGTTACTGTATAGAGGAGCACCCCCGTCTCGTCTAACAGAACACACATCGACTCTTCTGTGTTTTCGTCTGGAAGGTAACTCTGTCCAGGCTCATCAGTAAATAACACGATCACCGTCCGGGCGCTGGAATCGTACAGGGGTGCCGTGTCGGGCTGTTGTACTACCAAACCATCAACGATCGTCTGCGGAATGTCCCAGGAACATTCCTGCGTCCCGCCATAGCCTGAGTTCAGCACCTGCAAGAGCCCGTCTAGAATCTCTAAGTGAATCACGAACGTGTCGTAGGGCGCTAACGGTATAATTTCGTAAGGGAGGTGGCGGTCAGCTCCCTCCCGTTCGCCGGGGAACACAATAAGGCCGAGCTGTACATTTTCTGAATTGTAGTGGGGCGCTGTCTCGACAATCGCCGCGGTTACGTAGGGGAACTCTTCAATCATCGATCCAGATACATCAAACGCAAATATCAAGTTGAGCTTCTCTTGTGATGCAGTATCAGCCACGCCGTCGCAGTTGTCATCTATGCCGTTGCACGCAACGAGTCCAACCTCTTCAATAGGCGTAACCTCACCAATACAGGTCACGTCGAAGGCGCCATATTCCGTACAAAGCATGTATCCGCCACGACACGATCCAACACCCCGCGTACCTAGTAAGCCTGTATAACAAGGGGCTACTGCTCCGGGAGCGCAGATAGCGGCAGAACAGCGACCTAGGATACAGAGCTCATAAGGAGCGCAGCTTCCCGCAAATTCACACACTGCACCATCTGGGTTGGTCGGT
>JBDLJW010000168.1:0-3549 GCA_039714135.1 Verrucomicrobiota bacterium | reverse complement strand
GATTTGGGCATTGGGCGGGATGACAAGGAAGTCCTCGGAGTTCCAGTCGCCGGAGAGAAGGCGTTGGAGGAGGGTGAGGTTGCCGGGGACCTTTTCGAATTTCCATTGTTTGGAATCCGCCTCTTCCTTTGCGGTGTTTTCGAACGAGTCGTCGGGCTCGACACCCATTTCGATGAAGGTGATTTGGGAATAGTTTTTCTTGGTGTTGCAGAGTTCCTCCCAGAGGAATTCGGCATTGTCTTCGCCATATTCTTCCACGAGTTGTTCATAGGTCTTATCCATGCCCATCTGGTTGGGGATGGAGATCTGTTTGAGTTCCTCGGCCACTTCGTCGCGCTCGATCCAGCCGGTGGTCTTATAGTAGGTGCCGGGGTTGGCATCGAAATGTTCGCGATAGCGTTGGCGGCTGCCGAAAAAGAGGGCGATGCAGTCGTGGGCACGGGGCAGTACGAGTTGGACATTGCGTGCCTTGATTCCATCAAGCCCATTGTTGCAGAGGCCGTAGCCAAGCAGGATGGCGTCGTAGCCCTGTTCCGATGCGGTGTCGATCTGCGCTTGGATGCGCCTGGTCATTTCCTCGGGCGGAATGTCGTGGAGCCCTTTCTGCAAAAACTCCACGTCGATCCGGTGGGGTGCCTGTTCGAGCAGGAACTCCATCTCCCGGAAAAATATCTCGCAACTGATTAGTTTAAGTTTCATGACCGCTCGTGCAGAAGATAGGCAAAATAATTCCTATTCATCGGTTGGGCAGGAAAATTATTTTGCCACTAAATCATTCTGCCCTGATTTCCGTGGTTGTTTTATCTAGCCGTTCGGGCAGGGGAAGTCGGCGTCGTCAAGGTTGGGGATGGCGAGGGCTTCCTGGTAATAGTTTGTGAACCATTCCGTTTTGTTCAGCTCGACAATGCGGGGGCGGTCGATGATTTCGAGGTAGGCCGGGCCTGCGGTCTTGTCGAGCAGGGCGAGTGCTGCGCCGGCGAGCGAGCCGTTGCCGATGACCTCATACTTTTCGATTCCAATGTCGGGGAGCAGCCCCATGTCGATTGCGTTTTCGAGGCTGATGTGCTTGGCAAACCCGCCGGCCAGAATGACCTTGTCCAGGTTGCAAACGGTTTTACCCAGCTCGGCGAGCAGGGTCTTGAGGCCGGCATAGATAGCGGCCTTGGCCTTGAGAATTTCGGCAATATCGTGCTCGGTGACGGTGATGGACTCGCCAGTGGCGGAATCCTCGGGGCGGACCAGTACGCATGCATGCATGCCGGAGACCGATTCGTAGCATCCCTTTTCCTTGAGCAGATCCACGTCGTAGCGCCCCACCATGTTGATGAGTCCGCAACGGAAGCCCTCGGCAATAAAGTCGATGATGGCGGAGCCGCAGAGTCCCATCGGAACGGGGTCGCCGATCACGGTGTATTTGAAGTCGAGGTTTTCGTCGTAGCGGATGGTGTCGATGGCTCGGCTGGCGGCGCGTGCGCCATGCAGTAGCCCGGCTCCTTCAAAGGCGGGGCCGGCGGCGGTGGCGCAGGCGGTTATTTGATTGTTGTAATGGGCCACCATTTCGCCGTTGGTTCCAATATCAACGAGTAGAACAAGTCCCTCCTGCATGCAGAGCTTGGCGACGTGGAGGTCGGAAGTGATATCGCCGCCAACATAGCCAGAGATGGCGGGGATGGCTTCGACTACGGCATCGGGGTGGGTATCGATTCCCAGTTCTTTGGCCGGGCATTCGAAGGTGCGGCTGACCGGCTCAAAAGGGATCACGCCAATGCTGACCGGGGAAATTCCGTAGAAGATGTGCATCATCACGGTGTTGCCGGATATGGCAAGGTGCATGATATCGGTTTTGTCGATGCCGTGGTTGGCGCAGAGTTTGTGGATGAGCGGGTTTAGGGTGTGGTCGATCACCAGCTCTTTCAGGGCTTCGAGGTTTCCGGGCTCGCTGCAAAGCGAAATGCGCGAGACAACATCGTCGGCCTTGAGAATCTGCTGGTTGTAGAGTGATTCACGCCCGAGTGTCTTGCCGGTTTCAAGATTGAGCAACGCCGCTACCACGGTGGTGGTTCCAATATCGATGGCAAGGCCGTAGCCGGACGGGAAGCGCGGATCGAAATCATGTTCAGGAATGTCTATTTCATCGGCGATGCGTGCGCCTTCAAATGAAATGACGGAGGCGCGCGGGAGAAAGATATCGGCTTTTTCGCTCAGCACATAGGCCTGACAGGAGAGCACCTCGCGCCGTTGCTCGGGTTGAACCTCAATCTCTTCGTCAAACACCCGATAGCGGCCTTCGCCCAGCAGGACGTTGCAGCGCCCGCACGATCCCTTGCCGCCGCACTTGGCATCGATATTTTGTCCTGCCTTGCGTGCCAGTTCCAATACGGAGAGCTTGCGGTCTGCGTCAACCTCTACGGACTTTCCGTTAAAGTGGATGTTTGTCGCCATGATATCGTACCAAACCTGTCCTTTTGGTGTATCGACAAAAGCCGCCGTGGTTCGGCGGCTTTTGTCCAGTCAAACGCTGTATGCAATTATGCAGCGATTCCAAGTGCTTCCTTGGTGGCTTTTACTGCGCTGTTGGCATCGTCGGAATAACCGTCGGCGCCGACTTCGTCTGCATATTCCTGGGTGACGGGTGCGCCGCCGATCAGGATTTTTGAGCCGGTGCCTTTGAGGCCTTCGACAACTTCCTTCATGTAGGGCATGGTGGTAGTGAGCAGGGCACTGAGCAGTACGGCCTGTGCACCGCTTTCAACGGCTTCCTTGTACTTGTCGACGTCGCAGTCAACGCCAAGGTCTATGACTTCAAAGCCAGCGCCCTTGAGCATCATGGCAACGAGGTTCTTGCCGATGTCGTGGAGGTCGCCTTTGACGGTTCCAATGGCTACTTTTCCGATCGGCTCGTGTCCGGCTTCCTGCAGCAACGGGTCGAGAATATCCAGTCCGGCCTGCATGGCGCGGGCGGCGATCAGCATTTCCGGAACGTATGCTTCGTTGCGCGAAAAACGGTCACCGATTTCCGCCATGGCGGGAATCATGGATTCCATCAAAATTTCAGCAACGTCGGTTTTTGCATCAACCAGTTCATTAACGAGAGTCGTGACATCTTTTCGCTTACCTTTCAGTACCGCTTCGAATAATGCTTCGTTTTTAGCCATTTTTCTAATTCTCCAATTTTCTAGTTTGGGGTTTAAAATTCTAGAATCCGTATATGACCTGAAAATTCAATCCATAAATAGAACAAACACGCTGAGAAATGGTCCATTCTTGCTGCGCACTTGTTCTATATATGGATTTTTGGCGATTTTCGGTTGTTTTTGGGATTTTGACTAAAACAATCCGGTTACCTTGCCTGTGTCGACATCGACATCGATTTGGCGGAATCCGGGGTTTGATCCGGTTCCCGGCAGCAGTTTAATCGCTCCGGCCACCGGCACGACAAAGCCCGCGCCCTTGTAGATGAGTACGTCGCGGATGGGCAGTCGCCAGCCTTTTGGCGCTCCCTTGAGGTCGGGGTCGTGGGAGAGGCTCAAGTGGGTCTTGACCATGCAC
>JBDLJW010000167.1:0-3558 GCA_039714135.1 Verrucomicrobiota bacterium | reverse complement strand
GCCGGATGGACCATTATGCCCAAGCAAATGATCAAGGAGCGCAAAAGCCCCCTCGGCTATGAAGAGACCATTGCAAAAATCGAACAAAACGTGAAAGACAGCGGATGGATCATCTCCTCGACCAAGCATCTGGACAAGAGCATGGCCAAATATGGGAAGGACGTTCCGCCAACCACGTTGATCAACATCTGCCAGCCCGATCATGCCGAGGCCATTCTACAGGATGATTCCGCGCGCTATATCTCGATCATGATGCCCTGCACCATCTCGGTCTACGAGAAGTCCGACGGCAGCACCTATGTCGCCACCATGGGCATGAAGCTGATGGGCAAGATGTTCGGTGGGCTTATCGCCGAGGTCATGGGCGGCGCCGTCGCCACGGAAGAGGAAACCTTCACGCACTTCCTTAATTAGGCACTAGGCACTTAAAACCAACAGGAATACAACATGAAAATTGCAATCCCCTTAGCAAATGGGAAACTGAGCATGCACTTCGGTCATTGCGAGAAATTCGTATTGGTCGACACCGATCCGGAAACAAAAACCATAACGGGTTCGGTTGAACTTGATCCCCCGCCCCACGAGCCCGGCGTTCTGCCGCACTGGCTGGCACAGCAAGGAGCCGATATGATCATTGCCGGCGGCATGGGCCAGCGCGCCCAGGCGCTTTTTGAGGCGCAGGACATCGCCGTGGTTGTCGGCGCACCCGCGCTCTCGCCAGAAGAACTGGCCAAGGCCCATCTGGCGGGTGCGCTCGAAACCGGGATGAACACCTGCGACCATTAAGCTAAATGGAAGCCCAATGATTCTCAGACCCAGCTTCTGCATAGCGTTAAGAATTGCCCTGTGCGCTGTTCCCGTGGCGACATCGGCATTGGTCATCATGCATGATGCCGGAACAACCGTGGACGGATCCAAGTTCGGCGAACACTCGGCAACCGAATGGCTGCAGCAGACCTATCTGCTGCTGGCCTGCCTAGTGTCCATCCTGATTGGAATTCGCTCGAAAAACCACCGGGCGATCTCCTACCTGCTGGGCGGCGGAGCAATGGTTGCCCTGATCCGGGAACTCGATGTGTATTTTGATAAGATCTACCACGGCGCATGGCTTCTTCCCGTCCTGCTGGTTCTCGCCCTTACCGCAACCGCGATCTTTAAGAGGCGCAACCAGATCTGTGACAATCTGGGAGAACTTTGTTCATCCCCCGCTCTTGGAACCTTCGTTTCGGGCTTCGTAGGCGTGGTCATTTTTTCGCGCCTATTCGGAACCAAGTCCCTTTGGAAGGCCCTGTTCGAAGCCGACAAGCTCGACTCCATGCAACGCTTGGTAAAAACCGTCGTCCAGGAGGGAACCGAACTTTTCGGCTACACCCTCCTCTTCATCGCTTCGGTCGAATTCCTGATTTACATCACCCAAGGCAAACCCCGGCCATGCCTCACATGCGGGGAAGAACACGATTCGATTCAACAGCAATAAAAGGAGGCACATCATGCCAAGAGGAAATAGAACAGGCCCCGAAGGAATGGGGCCGATGACCGGACGCGCAGCCGGACTCTGCGCCGGAAACAACGCACCGGGCTATGCCGGAAACGTCGGCTTTGGACGTAGAATGGGCGGAGGCAGGGGCCGCGGGCAAGGGTTCGGATTCCGCGCTGCGGCATCCGTTGCCCTGACCAGCGAACAGCAGATCGAATCGCTCAAGGCGCAGGCCGCCGGGCTCGAACTGCAGCTCAAGGCCATCAACGAACAAATCGGCAAGCTCGACGCGGAATAGCAAATAAAAATTAGCCGCAAAAGAACGTGGAGAAACGCAAAACCCTTTCATACGGAAGCTTTGGGTTCTTTGCGCTCTTTTGTGGCCATTCCATTCTCACCTAGGAATCCCCATGAAAATCACGATCGCAAGCGGAAAAGGCGGGACAGGGAAAACCACCTTCTCCACCAACCTGGCATGGACCCTGGCGCAAGCCGGGCAAAATATCCAGCTGATGGATGCCGATGTCGAAGAGCCCAATGCCCACCTTTTCCTGAACCCCGATTTTGAAGAAACGCAACCCGTCCACGTAAAGAAACCCGTTTGGAACGAGGAACTCTGTACCAGCTGCGGAGCCTGCGCCGAAGCCTGCACCTACAACGCACTGGCCGTCGTGAACGGCAAGGTGCTGGTCTTCAACGAGCTGTGCCACGCCTGCGGCGTCTGCTCGCATGTCTGCCCCTCCGGAGCCATCAAGGAGGAACCGTTCGAGATGGGCAAGATGCGCATCGCCCCGGAAACCAAAGGCCTCTTTTTTGCCGACGGATTGCTGAATGTGGGCGAGCCTTCGGCCCCCACCGTGGTCAAGGCACTGAACAAGATGATCGATCCCGATGCAGTCTGCATCATGGATGCCGCCCCCGGCACGGGCTGCCCGGTGGTTGAAGCAGTGGAAGGCGCTGACGTTGCCGTCCTCGTTACGGAACCAACCCCCTTCGGCCTGCACGATCTCAAGCTAGCCGTCGGCCTCGCGCTGAAAATGGGAGTCCCGACTGGTATTGTCGTCAACCGCTCGGACAGCGAAAGCGACCTGATTTCGGACTATGCCAAGGAAGCCGGCCTTCCCATCCTTGGAAGAATTCCGTTCAAGCGCGAATATGCCGAGACCTACTCCAAGGGCGGCATCATCGCCGAGGAGCATCCGGAGCTTCAGGACAACCTAAAAACAATCTTCGGAAACATCCAGGCATTGCACGGCACCGAAGCACCGGCGGAGCCGGAGGTGGAAGCCATTGCGGTTGACGCCAAACCACAGCATGATTTTGAAAAGGGAACGGCCAGCGACTTTCAGGAAATCGCAGTCATCAGCGGCAAGGGCGGAACCGGCAAGACCACGGTAACGGCCTCCCTGCTCCAGCTTACAGAACAGAAGGTGATGGCCGACAACGATGTCGACGCCGCCGATCTACACCTGTTGCTGAAGCCGACCACCTACGAATCCCAGCCGTTCTTCGGCGGCGACAAGTTCCAGGTCGACCCCGAACGCTGCATCGGCTGCGGAGCATGCCTGCGCGCCTGCCACTTCGGCGCGGTTATCAAAACCGACAAGGAGTGCGAACTCACTGGAATGCCACTCTACGAAATCGACGAAATGGGCTGCGAAGGCTGTTCGCTCTGCTCCCTCGTCTGCCCCGCCAAGGCCATCACACCGGAGCCGAACCAGACTGGTGAGCTCTACCTTTCCACCACCGCCGGCGGACCAATGGCCCACGCCCGGCTGGGTATTGCCGAGGAAAACTCCGGCAAGCTCGTTAGCGAGGTGCGGCGGCATGCCGCGCGGATTGCGAGGGAAATGCAGTATCCGCTCATTATTGCCGACGGACCTCCCGGCACCAGCTGCCCCGTCATTGCATCGATCACCGATACGGACCGCGTGCTGATCGTTACCGAGCCGACGGTCTCCGGAGTGCACGACCTTGAGCGGGTACTAAAACTGAGCCAGCACTTCGGCGTGCCTGTTTCGGTGGTCATCAACAAGGCCGACCTCAACCCGGAGCAGGCACAGCGGATCCACAATATGGTG
>JBDLJW010000166.1:0-3576 GCA_039714135.1 Verrucomicrobiota bacterium | reverse complement strand
GGTGATTCCTTGGTAGATCTTCGATGCGGCGGAGGGTTCGATCAGCAGATAGGCGTCGGAGTGCGAGTGTGCGTCGATAAAGCCGGGGCAGACGATGCAGTCCGTTGCATCGATGGTTCTTTCGGCGGTTGCCTCCCTGAGGTCGCCGATGGCGGCGATGGAATCGCCATTAATGCCGATATCGCTGCTGGTTTCTTCTTTTCCAGAGCCATCGAAAACCCGGCCGTTGATGATTTCCAAGTCAAAATCCATAGGCGGATTCTAGCTTTCATTCGCTGGAAAGAGAGTAAAAACCGCGGGTTTCGGCTGGGAGAGAGAATTGTAGACAAAATAGTATTAAAATAAAAATACACAACATATATGTAGTTAAAAATAGATCAAATTCATAAATGGGATCTTGTGGTTATTGTTTTAATGCCATGTGTTTCAATGAGTTATAAATATATGAAAGGCCTATGCAGGCGGTTTGGCACACTTGTTGCGTTAGGCGATCCAATAGTTGCGGACATGGTGTCCAGGCAAGAATAAAACCTCAAGGAGGGTGTAGGAATGAAAATGAAGTGGTTGAAAATACCGGTACTGGCAACGGTGGCCTTGCTCTTGGGCTCGGCATCTCCCGTATTGGCCCAGGAAGTGGCCGAGGCGGAGACGGTTGGGCCGACTGCGGCGGAGGCAATGTTTACGGCGAACAATATCTGGATGATGGTTTCCATTTTCCTAGTGTTTGTCATGCATCTTGGCTTTGCCACGGTGGAGACGGGATTGACCCGCGCGAAAAACACGGTGAATATTTTGTTCAAGAACACGGCCATCGTATCGATCGGGTTGTTGACCTATACGTTGATCGGCTTCAACCTGATGTATCCGGGTGATAGCTGGATTATTCCCGGCTTCCTCGGATTGAGCGGATTGGGCGTTGGTGCGCCGGAAGGGGCGGCCGGTCTGATTGATTATGCCGGCGGTGCCTATACCTATTGGACCGATTTTCTTTTCCAAGGCATGTTTGCGGCCACGGCGGCGACGATCGTCTCCGGTGCCGTGGCGGAACGCATCAAGCTTGGGCCGTTTCTGGTCTTCAGTGCAATCTACGTGGCATTGGTCTACCCATTTGCCGGCTCATGGGTCTGGGGTGGCGGTTGGTTGTCTGAAATGGGATTCCACGACTTTGCTGGCTCGACGTTGGTTCATTCCGTTGGCGGTTGGGGCGCATTGGCCGGAATCATGTTGCTGGGTGCCCGCAAGGGAAAATATGTAAACGGAAAGGTTAAGGCAATCATGGGGCACAACATGCCGCTGCTGACCATCGGTGTTTTCCTTCTCTGGCTCGGCTGGTTTGGTTTCAATGGCGGTTCGGTGCTATCGGGTGATCCGGGCGGGGTTTCCTATGTCTTGGTCACCACTTCATTGGCGGCGGCAGGTGGAATCATGGGTTCCATGGCGACGACCTGGATTGTTCACAAGAAGCCGGATCTGACCATGGTGCTCAACGGTTCGCTGGCCGGACTGGTGGGAATTACCGCCGGTGCGGATGTGTTGTCCGTCAAGGCGGCGGTTTTGGTTGGCCTGATCTGCGGAATTGTCGCGGTGCTGTCAGTCATGTTCTTCGACCGCATGAAGCTCGACGACCCGGTCGGCGCGACCACGGTTCACTTGGTCTGCGGTATTCTCGGAACGCTGTTCGTGGGAATCTTCAGTCCAGAGTTCAAGATTTCGGTCCAGCTAATCGGCATACTGGCCTATGGCGTGGTCTGCTTTTCGCTTGCCCTGCTGATCCTCGGGGTACTGAAGGCAACCGTCGGTATTCGTGTCGGTGAAAAGGAAGAACTGCAGGGGCTAGACATTGGCGAGCACGGCATGGAGGCCTACAGCGGATTCCAGTTCTTTACCAACAGTTAAAGTAAGGAGAGTTATGATGAAACTAATTATTGCATACATACAGCCCGAAGCGCTCACGCCGGTCAAGCAGTCGTTGTTCGAGGCGGAGATCCACAAAATGTCGGTGACCAATGCCTTGGGTTGCGGCCAGCAGAAGGGCTACCACGAAACCTACCGCGGCGCGGACGTCGAGGTGAATCTGCTGAAGAAGATCCGCATGGAGGTCGCCGTGAGCGACGACTATGTCGACACCGCGGTAGAGGCGATCATTGGCGGTGCCCGCACCGGAGATATTGGTGATGGGAAGATATTCATCATGGACCTGCCGGAGTGCATCCGCATTCGGACGGGAGAGAAGGGGCAGGAGGCCATCGGATAAAAAATTGTGAATTGGGGCGGGTTCCGCTGGAACTCCCTATGCATCCTCAAGGGCTCTACGGAACCCGGCCCTGATTAACCTGAAATGAATAATAAAACCCAAGGAGGGAAGAAAATGAAAAACATGATTGTAAAAACAGTAGTGGCAGGAATGGTTGCCGCCGTGACGGGAACCGCCATGGCAGAAGGGGAAGTCCCCGCAACCGAAGTGGGCATAACCGAAGACTTTGCATCCGCATACGTCTTCCGGGGTTCAACCTTCAACGACGAGGCTGTCTTTCAGCCGGGTGTTGAAGTGACGGGGTTGGGATTGCCGGAAGGCGCCGGGTCGTTGACCATCGGAGTCTGGGGAAACTATGACATTGGTGATTACGGCGGCGTCTTGAAGAGCTCCGAGTTTTCCGAAGTCGATTGGTATGCTTCCTACAGCTTGCCGAGCTTGGTTGATGGCTTGGATTTGTTTGTTGGGTGGACCGAATACACCTATCCGAATGGTGGTGTTTCCGACAAGGAAGCCAGTATTGGTGTTGGGTTTGATGCTGCTGGTGCTGCGCTGGGAGCAACGGCCTATCTTGGCGTTGGTGGCGGAATTAACGGAAACTCTTACTATGAATTGAGCGCTGGATATGATCTGGAGCTCTCGGAAGAGCTTGGAGCTTCCATCGGCGGTTCTGCTGGATACCTACATACTCCGGCTGGTGAAGATGGCTGGAACGATGGAAGCCTCTCCGCTGCGCTAAGCTACTCCGTATGTGAAAACTGGAGCGTTGGTGCTTCATTGGCCTATATTGCCCAGCTGGATGATGATGTGCTGGTGGATGTAGAAGATGGCGGAACATACGATGTCGATATGGTCGGCATGCTCAGCCTCGCCGGCAGCTTCTAGCACAGGTTCACATCGTGCAATGACACGCACTCTCCGTTTCGGCGGAGGGTGTTTTTTTGTTCATGTCCTGTCTCGCGGGTTGTTGCTTGCCGGGTTTTCGGGCGCATTGCTTCCATGAAAGGTTTGATCAAACTCATGCTGTTGTGTGTTCCGTTCTTGAGTGCACAAGTGTCCGTCGCCGATCCGTTGTATGGTCTGGAGCGCATGGAGCGGTTTGATCTTCTTCCGTATTTTCTGGAAGGTACGCAGGTTCGGCAGGTTTCAAGCTATGACCGTCATGGCGGGAATGATGATGGATTCAACGGCACCTACTCGGCACTCTATATCGATGCGAATGGCGAACACGTTATGTTCGATGAGATCGGGGCGGCGGAGGGTTCGATCAGCAGATAGGCGTCGGAGTGCGAGTGTGCGTCGATAAAGCCGGGGCAGACGAT
>JBDLJW010000165.1:0-3589 GCA_039714135.1 Verrucomicrobiota bacterium | reverse complement strand
GCCCTTTGTGTCTTGGTGGTTAATTTTTTTGGTTGCCACCGTGAGTCACGTTCCACGTGCCAACGTGGTCACGGGACGGCCCTGCCGCGCCAGGACCTTTTATGGTCAAAACGGATGTCCTCGCTTGCATCCATTTCAAAGGGCTGGAATACTCTTTCGAAACCCCGGAGGTATTTAATGAAACGTATTGTCTTTCTCTTTTCGGTCGTAGCCATTCTTGCTGGATGCCAAACCACAAATATGGATCCCGATCCATCTGTCCTGCGCGTCGGCGTAACGCCCCGTTCGCAACCAATGGCTTTCAAGCAAGGCGGACAGGTTGTCGGCATAGAAGCGGATTTTGCCCAAAAGCTCGGAGAGGCGCTAAACCGCAAGGTGGTCTTTATCGAGGTTCCGTGGGAAAAACAGATCGACTATCTCGAGCAGAACAAAACCGACATCATCATGTCGAACATGACGATCACGGCCCCGCGCAGCATCCGCATAAACTTTTCCTCGCCCTATATGCAGTCCGGCATGAGCGGCCTGTTCCGGCGCGACAACTATGACGCTTCCGGTCTGATTGCCAGCACCGTCCGCAACCAGACAAAACGAATCGGCTTTGTAAAAAACACCACCGGCGAATATTTCTGCATGCAGCGCTTCGTCCGTGGCGAACGGATCGGCTATGCAAAGACTGCGGATGCCGTAGCCGCGCTCAAAAACAACAAGATCGACATGTTCATCCACGATGCACCAATTGTCTGGTGGCTCTCCGCCATCAATGAAAGCTCCCTCGTGGCCTTCCGCGAAGTATTGAATGTTGAACCGCTCGCCTGGGGCGTTGCCAAGCACAACATGGCCCTGCTTGATCAGGTCAACGCCCAGCTCGCACAGTGGGAAAAGGATGGAACCAGCAAGAAGATTATCCAGAACTGGATTCCCAGTTTCGGACAGTAAAATTTTCTGACCCGTTTTTCGTGGCACGGGCATCTTGCCCGTGACTGCCCTTCTACGTTCTCACCGCCATTCGTGCTTCGGGTAGCGGCCTTTCAATTCCTTCCTCAGGAGCGGATAGGAGTTTTGCCAGAACGACTGCATGTCCTGCGTTTTCTGCTGCGGGCGCTGGTTCGGAGCAAGCGCTTCGACAACGACCGGTATCAAGCCGAAGCCAATCTTTGGAACTTCTTCCAGGCCATATAGTTTCTGAATGGTTGCCGAAACGACAGGCGGCTGGCCCTGCTCATAACGCACCTTGGCGTTATATCCACTTGGCAACTTGATCCGTTCCGGTGCCTGCTTGTCGATCATACCGAGCTGCACAGACGATAGCCACGACTTGACCACTTTCCATACCGAGCGATCCTTCAGGTCACGCTTACAGACCGCACCAAGGCAGATTTCCTGTACCATCGCCCGCCGCGCCTCATCGTCGATTGCTGGAATACCGTAGTCGGGACAGCCTGCGGCAAGACAGTTGACCCGCACAATCCATTTTTCCACGGCATCGTCCCACTTGTAGAGTTCGAGACGCCCGGCCAACACCTCTTCGGCAATAAGTTCCGCCGCCTGCTGCTCGTCAACCTCCTGCTTCATGCTCGCATGGAGCTCCAGCCCGCGGAACGATTTCCACTGTTTCGTAGCAACGCGCTTCAAAACAGGGTCAAAAACCGCCGAACGCTGCTCCTCCATGTCTTCAGGAAAGAGCTCGCCGAGCCAAGCCTCGGAAATCGCCGTACAGAGATTAAGCCGTACATTCAGGTCGCGGCCGCCTTCAATCTCACGGATTTCAGCGGCGACGACCAGCGCACTGTCACGCACCACGGAATCGCGGTCGAGATCCCCTGCCCGGCCGTGCACCACCTCGCAGTGCAACGTTCCACGATCCCGCCGCTTGGCAACTTGATCCGAGAAAGCCAAAAGGATGCATTTTTGCAAATCCTCGTCGGCCGGAGCGCGGGCATTGATCTTCAGCCCTTCCTTTTCAGCAATCTTCAGAAAACGTTCATAGAGCGGTTTTACCTGCCGCGCCGCGCCGCCATGGACGCCGAGCCTGCGGCAGGCGTCCGGGCGATAGTTGTTCTTGTCGGCAAAAACCCACGCTTGCATTAGCCGCTTGAAATCCGAGACATCATCCTCGCCCAGCACATCGTCACGATTCCCGCGCGTCTGCTTGCCCTTGTTTCGCTGCAGAATCGAGCGCCCCTGCGTCAACGCGGCAATCAGACAGGCCTGCCGGACGCATCCATATTCTCCCCCCGCCAGCAGCATTCGCGCATAACGCGGGTGCATCGGGAACGAAACCATCTTTCGTCCGACCTCTGTAAGCGTGCCTTCATGATCAATCGCACCCAGATCCGACAGCAAAGTAATCGTGCGCGCCAGAGACTTTGGATCAGGCTGCTCCAGCCAATGGAAGTTTTCGACATCATTGATGCCGCCCGCTTTAAGCGTCAACACCACCTCGGCAAGATCATGCCGAAGGATTTCCGGCAGCTCCTGCATCGGACGCGCCACATGCTCCTGCTCGGTCCACAGACGGCGGCAGGCTCCCGGCGCGGTCCGCCCTGCCCTGCCCGTCCGCTGATCCGCCGAGGCCCGGCTGATCCGTTCGACCAGCAACGTGTCGATTCCGCGGTTTGGATCGTAGCGCGCAATGCGTGCCAGCCCGCTATCGATCACAATGCGGATGCCGTCGATGGTAATCGACGTTTCCGCCACGTTGGTAGCGACAACCACCTTGCGCTGGTCGCACTCCCCCACCGCGGCATCCTGCTCGCGGACAGGGAGTTCGCCGTGCAGAGGCATAACATTAAACGCGCGGGCACATTTTTTTGCCCGGATGGCCTCGACCGTCCGGGAAATTTCATAGGCACCCGGCATGAAAACCAGCACATCGCCCTCCACGCCGGACTCCATGGCCTGCTCGAACGCATCGGCGGCGGCGTCCCATACCGGATGATGCCGAAAGTCGATGCGCTTTTTTGCATAGCTGATCTCAACCGGGAACATGCGGCCCTCGCTCTTGAGCTCACGGCACGGCGCAAGGTATTCGCGCAACGGCCCCGCATCAAGCGTCGCCGACATAACTATAATTTTTAAATCCGAACGCGTCTGCTGAAGGCGCAGGGCGCGGGCCAACGTAATGTCGCCATAGATGTGCCGCTCGTGGAACTCGTCGAAAATGATGGTCGAAACACCGCGCAACTCCGGGTCCGTGAGAAACTGGCGTAGCAGAATGCCCTCGGTTACATAGCGAATCTGCGTCTTCTCTGAAACCGCGCGCTCCATGCGCACCTGATAGCCCACCTCGCCACCCAGCGGTTCACCGCGCTCAAACGCCACGCGCTTGGCCAGCAAACGTGCCGCCAGCCTGCGCGGCTGGAGCACCACGACCTCGCCCGGCCCCGCGTTTCCGCAATCCAGCACGATCTGCGGCACCTGGGTCGACTTGCCCGATCCCGTCGGAGCCTCGATGATAATACGGTTATCGCTTTCCAATGCATCGGCCAGCGCGGCGTGCAACTCATAGATGGGTAGTTGCTTCGGATCCATAAAAAGGGTCTCCACAGATTACATCGATTAAGGTTCGCACCCGTTCGCCTCGCTC
>JBDLJW010000164.1:0-3592 GCA_039714135.1 Verrucomicrobiota bacterium | reverse complement strand
CTACAGAGCAGCAATGGCGGCGTCGCGAACAAGGTCTCCAAGTTCGCTGGTGGAGGCAAGTTTGTTGCCTTCCCTCCACAGGTCGCCGGAGCGGTAGCCTTCGTCGAGGATCTTTTCAACGCCGGCGCGAACCGCATTGGCGGCTTCGTCTTCGTTGAGTGTGTCGAGCATCATTGCTGCGGAAAGAATCATCGCAAACGGATTTGCCTTTCCCTGTCCGGCGATGTCCGGCGCGGAGCCATGCACGGGTTCGAAGATGCCGACCGGGCCGCCGACAGAGGCGGACGGCAGCAGGCCGAGCGAGCCGCCGAGCGTGGCGGAGGCATCAGACAGAATGTCGCCGAAAATATTGCCGGTCAGGATGACGTCGAACTGGCGCGGATTGATCACCATCTGCATGGCGGCGTTGTCGATGTAGAGGTGGTCGAGTTCAACATCGCTATACTCTGCCTGATGCAGTTCAATTACGGTGTCGCGCCAAAGGCGGGAGACCTCGAGTACGTTGGCCTTGTCCACGCTGGTCACCTTGTTGCGGCGCTTGCGGGCCCATTCGAAGGCCACGCGGGCCACGCGTTTGATTTCGCCGACGGAGTAGACCATGGTATTCCATGCCTTCTTGTCGTCGCCTTCGCCGTCCTCGCCGACGGGCTGGCCGAAGTAGATGCCGCCGGTCAGTTCGCGGACGGTGAAGAGGTCAAGCCCGGCCACGGTTTCGGGGCGCAGCGGGGAGTTTTCCGCCAGCGATTCAGGAACGGTTACGGGGCGCAGGTTGGCGAATGCACCGAGCTCCTTGCGGATCTTCAGCAGGCCGCTTTCCGGGCGCATGGCGCCGGTAAGCTGGTCCCATTTCGGGCCGCCGACCGCGCCGAGCAGTACGGCATCGGATGCCTTGCAGGTTTCGACAACCGAGTCGGGCATCGGGTCGTTGTGGGCATCAATGGCGGCGCCGCCTGCATTTTGTTTCGTGTATTCGAGGGTGAAGTTGGATTTCGCGGCAATCGCATCGAGCACCTTGACGGATTCCTCGATAACCTCTGGGCCGATTCCGTCGCCCGGCAATAGCGTGATTTTATAGGTTTTAGACATGTCTCTTCCTTTGTTTAAAAATGAACGGCGGATTCTACTTGGGTCGCCGGAGCTTGCAAAGCGGAAAAGGGTTTGCAGTTCTCTGCGGCATGATTGGCTCATAGAGCCAACGCTACAACGTGGGTTGGGTTGCAATGTTGTAGAGTCGGCTCTATGAGCCGATAGGGGTGGCATGGGCTACGGGCCGGAACGCCTGCCGGGGCCCATGCCGCGGGGGCGTTGGATGGTGGTGGCGGAGATGATGTCCTCGACATATCCGGAAAAGACCTGTGCTTCTTCGCCATCGAACCCAAGATCATTGGCCAGCTGCCGGAACATGGTGCTACGTTCTTCATCCATGAGCGGGCGCGCTTCATTGATTGTGCCGAATAGTTCGCGCATGGTTTCGCGGTCTGGCGGCTGCTCAGGATCCCGATTCTGCAATTGTTCCGTAAGAGCCCACACATCGGCCATTTTTCCAACCAGCATCTCATGGTTTTCGCGTTCGGAATCGGTCATGAATCCGGTGTCGAGTTCCAGGAAATTGGCCATGCGTTCGGCCAGATCGTAGCGCATGGCTTGTCTTCGTTCAGTCCGGCTCTTGATCATGTCGGCATACCCTTCAGGATCCTCTTTCTTGATGCGAGCCATGCGTTCTTCCCATCCTTCGCGTTGCGGGCGTTGGGTTTCCTTTGCGGCGGCGAGTTCTGTATGCAGAGAGACCAGTTCAGCTTCGAGTTTCGCCACTGCATTCGTGTTTGCCGGTGTCTCGGGGACGGGGGTTGGAGGTGTATGCTTCTTAGTAGCCGGAGCCGTGGTTTGCATTTGGGCAATCGTCAGGCGCAAGCGGTTGGACTCTTCCTCGGCGGCTTTGCAGCGGTTGCTGGCCTTCATTCCAAAGACGATGCCGCCTAGGGCAATGCCGATGGAAACCGCAACGATGGGAATGGATAGGTTTTTCTTCATGATTTTTCTCTCTTGGTGTGTTTTGCAGTTTCGATGCCGCTTTTTAGATTGGCTCGCAGGGCCAACGCTACAACGCGGGTTGATTTGCAATGTTGTAGAGTCGGCTCTATGAGCCGATGGACGGGACTACGAACCTTCAAAAATATCCTGCTTCAGGCGCTGGTGGTCGTCGAAGGCAACGGGGAGGCTGAGCAGGATGTTTACGAAGGCGGCGACGACCATGGCGGTAAAGATGCAGATCATGATGCCAATCTGGTATTTGATGGCCTCCTGTGGCATGGCACCCCCGAGGATTTGCCCGGTCATCATGCCGGGAAGGGAGACGATGCCCATGGTGGCCATTGTGGCAACGGAAGGGTTGATGGCGGCCTTGACGGCGTCGCGCAGATAGGGGCGGATGGCTTCGCGCAGGGTGGCACCGAGCATGAGGTAGGTCATGAACTCGTTTTCGTTTTTCCGGATGCCGCTATAGAAGCGCTCAAGGCTGAGGACATTGCTGCGCAGGCAGTTTCCAAGGATCATTCCAATGATGGGAACCATGTAGCGCGCGTCGTAGATTGGTTCCGGCCGGATGGCGATCAGAATAAACCATCCGCCGGCAAAGAGGGTGCTGCCCGCTACGCCGACGAGTGATCGCCAGAAGAAAAAGCCGCGTTTCAGTCCCGCCTTGCCGAGGACGCTCAGGTTGGCCACCACCAGCATGATCGATACCCAAAGCAGGCTCGCAAACGGGTTGTTTAGCTGGAAGATATATTTCAAATAGAGGCCGACGAGAACCAGTTGCACCGTCATGCGCAGCACGGCGAACAGTGTCTGCCGAATGATGCCAAGCTGGAGATGGAAAAGTATTGCGAGCGGCAGCAGCATCAGCGCATACATGGAAAGCAGGGAGGTGAGCGACAAATCAATTGTCATGGCTAATCTCCTGAAGTTTTCCTGCATGGATTTTGATAATGCGGTCGCAGGAGGCAATCCAATCGGGGTCGTGCGATACGGAAAGGAGGGTGATTTCCGGGCGGAAGAGTTCGTCCATTACCGCCGCCTTGCTTTCGGGATCGAGGGCGGAGGTGACTTCGTCGGCGAGGAAAATGGTTTTGTCGAGCAGCAGGGCGCGGGCAATGGCGATGCGTTGTTTTTCGCCGCCGGAGATTCGCTTGCTTGGTTTGTCGAGAATGTCGACGGAGAGGTGCAGGCGTTCCAGTAGTTCGGAAACCCGCCCGTTGGTTGGTTTGTTTCTGTGATGCGCCTTGAACTGGAAGGGGAGCAGAAGTGCGTCGCGGACATTCTCCGCACCGAGTACAGGTTCCTGGCCAATGAAGGCGATGCGGCCGCGGATTTGCGCAACTGTTTCGGCCGATAGATCCTTCCCTTCGAAGTGAATGGAGCCTCCGGATACGGGGAATGCTCCGACCACGCATTTCAACAGAGAGCTTTTTCCGCTGCCGGAAGTCCCGCGCAGCACCACCTTGTCGCCGGCGGCTATCAGCAGACTGGCATCATCCAGCAGTGTTTGCCGATGCACCTTCAATGTGATGTTTTTAAATATAAGCATGGAAAAATT
>JBDLJW010000163.1:0-3614 GCA_039714135.1 Verrucomicrobiota bacterium | reverse complement strand
TCCGGAACAAAGATGGAGGTGTCGCCGCCAAGTTCGGCCACTTCGCGCACATTGCTGGAGCTGACATAGCTGTAATCCTGCTTCGGCATCAGGAAGGTTGTTTCGATGGAGGGCTTGAGCCGGCGGTTGGTGAGAGCCATTTGGAACTCGTATTCAAAATCGGAAAAGGCGCGCAGTCCCCGCACGATGACACGAACCCCCTTCCCCTCGGCAAAGTCAACCAGCAGCCCGTCGAAGCAGTCGACTTCAACCCCACTCAGATGGGCGGTGGATTTGCGCACCAGCTCCATGCGCTCCTCTAGGCTAAACAACGGATTCTTGCCGGGGTTGGTGGCCACACCGATTACCACGCGCGGAAAGATGCGCGAAGCGCGCTCGATTACATCCAAATGGCCCATGGTGATGGGGTCGAAGGTTCCTGCGCATATCGCCGCTTCGTTCATACTGCTTCCTCATTGTTCAGTTTTAAAACAAGGACACGCGTCTTGCCATATTCCCTGTCGCGCAAAATATTCCACTCGGCGGGAATCTCGACCGCCCCCTTGGATCGCAACTCGTACACCAGTGTTCCACCATCTGTCAAAACCGAATGTTTCGCAATCCCGGCAAGGGTTTGCTGCATGGCGTCGGGCAGATCGTAGGGGGGATCGGCCAGAACCAGATCGAACCGCTCCCCCGCCCGCTCAAGCCATTTGACGGCATTGGCCTTGATGCATTTGGTTTGGCCCAGCTCATCCGTTTCCAGACTCTGGATGTTTTCCTGAAGGTTTTTCCAGACGGCGGGATGTTGCTCCACAAACGTTACGGAGTCCGCGCCACGGCTCCAGGCCTCCATACCCAGCGCCCCCGATCCGGCAAACAAATCCAGCACCTTCAGCCCTTCGCAACTTCCCCCCAGCGAGGAAAAGACGGCTTCGCGCACGGCCTCCATGGTTGGCCGCACCTCCTGCTTTGGCACATTGAAGCGCCGATTGCGCAATATTCCACTCGTAATTCTCATCTGCGCACCGTAGCGCAAGTTTCAGGACTTGAAAACCCGATAGATGCCTCGCCCTCGACAAAAAGGCCATGATGTGGTAGCACGTATCCCCTGTTAAAGAGATCGACACTTATTTATGACACAAAAGATACATAGGGATGCGCTCAAAAACGCGAAGCGGATTGTTGTGAAGGCGGGCACAAAGGTGCTGGTGCAAAGCACCGGACGGCCGGACAAACGACGGCTGGGCCTCTTGGTCGACGAGCTGGCACAGTTCCAGAACCAGGGCGGCGAAGTGGCCTTTGTTTCGTCGGGCGCGGTAGGGGCCGGGCTGGAGGCACTCGGCATGAAGAAGCGCCCGACCGCCATCCCCGATCTGCAAATGGCGGCGGCCGTCGGGCAAACCCGCCTGATGAGCCTCTACGACAATCTGTTTGGCGAAAACAAATGCAAGAGCGGCCAGGTTCTATTGACGCACGATGTGCTGAAGCACCGCGAACGGCACCTGAACGCCCGAAACACATTGCTGAACCTGATTGCCAACCGCATTGTCCCGATCATCAACGAAAACGATGCCATCTCGACCGAGGAGATCCAGTTTGGCGATAACGACGTGCTGGCCGCATTGGTGGCGATTCTGATCGATGCCGATGCCTTGGTGCTGCTCAGCACAACCGACGGCTTGCGCAATGAGGATAACAAGCGGGTTTCCTATATTGAAGAGGTGGATGACGAGGTTTTAGGGCTTGTCTCCGACAAACAGGACAAGCTTTCAACCGGCGGCATGGCCTCGAAGCTGGAGTCGGCGCAGATCGCGGCGCATAACGGGATTCCCGTCGTGATCGCCAACGGTCGTAAAAGCAGCGTACTGACGCGGATTCTCCAAGGAAAGGACGAGGGCACCCTTCTGTTTCCAAAAGAAGGAAATATCTCAAAACGCAAACGCTGGATTGCCTTCTTCAACCGCGCCGAAGGCCTTCTGGTGGTCGACGATGGCGCTGCCGCCGCACTCGAAAAAGGAAAAAGCCTGTTGCCGGTCGGCGTCAAGAACGTCGAAGGCTCCTTTAAGCTCGGCGCAATGGTCAACATCCAGACCGAAGGCGGCAAACACATTGCGCGCGGCCTTGTCGAATACTCCAGCGCCGACATCGCCGATATCAAAGGACGGAAAACCTCCGCCACAACCGGGGAAGTGATCCACCGCGACAACATGGTGGTGCTTTAATCAAAGGGGAGAATTAATGGACGTTAAGGAACAGATACTTGGAATCGGGAAAGAGGCACTGGCCGCCAGCCGCGAGCTGGCGAAGCTTTCAACCCGCCGGAAAAATGCAATTCTCGAAGCAATGGCCGACGAGCTGGATGCACAGCGCGCTTTTATCCAGAAAGAAAACGCAAAAGATCTGGCGGCTGGCAAGGAAGCCGGACTCGGCTCGGCCATGCTCGACCGACTGGAGCTGACCGACGCACGCATCGACGGAATGATTAAAGGCCTGCGCGACGTTGCTGTGCTAAACGACCCGGTGGGCAACAATATCAGCGTATGGAACCGGCCCAATGGACTTGAGATTAAAAAAATACGCGTGCCGATCGGCGTGATCGGCATCATTTTCGAGTCGCGCCCCAACGTGACCTGTGATGCCGCAGCCCTCTGCTTCAAAACATCCAACGCCGTGATCCTGCGCGGCGGGAAGGAAGCGATCCACTCCAACATGGCGATTGCCAAGGCCATGCAGGCGGGCGGCGAAGCCAAGGGCATGCCCGCCGCCGCCATCCAGCTTATCCCCACCATCGACCGCGAAGCCGTGAAGGTGATGTGCCAGATGACCGACTACCTCGACCTTATCATTCCGCGCGGTGGCGAAGGGCTGATCCGGGCCGTAACCGAAATGTCGCACGTTCCCGTAATCAAACACTACAAAGGCATCTGCCACACCTATATCGATGCCGCCGCCGACCTTGGTATGGCGTGGGAAATCTCCGAAAATGCAAAATGCCAGCGCCCCGGCGTCTGCAATGCCATGGAAACGCTTTTGGTACACAAGGATATTGCCGAGGCCTTCCTTCCGAAGATGGGCGAAATCCTTGAAGCCCGCGGCGTGGAACTGCGTGGCGACGAGGCCGCCCGGAAACACCTCCCCTCCGCCAAATCCGCAACCGAAGAGGATTGGTATGAGGAATACCTTGAGATGATCCTCGCCATCCGGGTTGTCGACGATGTCGATGCCGCCGTGGCACACATCAACCAATATGGCTCCGGTCATTCCGATGCCATCGTGACACAGGATGCAAAGGCTGAAAAAATGTTCCTTGCCGAGGTGGATTCCGCTTCGGTCTATGTGAATGCCTCCACCCGATTCTCCGACGGAGCCGAGTTTGGAATGGGCGCGGAAATAGGAATCAGCACCGATAAACTACACGCGCGCGGCCCGATGGGGCTGGAGGAACTCACTACCTATAAATTCATTATTTCGGGCAAAGGACAGGTCCGCGGATAGAAACCAAAAAAAAGTGAAAATTCCACTTGTCACACACGGCGAAATGACTACTATGTCGCTTCCTTTTACGGGGGTGTAGCTCAATTGGTTAGAGCGCCAGCCTGTCACGCTGGAGGTTGCGAGTTCGAGTCTCGTCA
>JBDLJW010000162.1:0-3644 GCA_039714135.1 Verrucomicrobiota bacterium | reverse complement strand
ACCGGGATCGGCGCGGAGACCTACGGGTGATGAAAAGGACAGCAAGAAAGAAACTGCAGGGAGCCAAACGACGGATGAAAGCGTGGATCAAGGCCGAGCTGAGCGTATCCACGCTAACTGATGTGCCTATGTTCAGGAAAATTGATGGGCCAGAAGGAGAGATGAATGAAGGATAGTGACCGGCCATCCTGCCGGTCACTTGTACTGGATAATTGTGGTGTCTCAGAATGTAGGCAAATCGTCGTCAAAATCTGGGATCCAGTCCTCGGAATGTGGCAATTCGTTTGACCGATAGTGCCGTCGTAACTGTTCAAGGTACTGGTTTTCGAATGCCTTGGTGAGCTCGAACAAGAAGTCGAGAACCTCAGCGGCGGCCTCATCGGTAAGCTGTGGTGGATCAACGAACATGAGTGACATTGGATTCATTGGAATCTCCTGGGGTTAATGATCAAGCGGCTTGTTGGGAGCGTGTGGATGGAACGGCGAACACCTCCAGGAAGAGCTTCTCGTCCAACTGGGTAAGTTCCCGCTGGGCGGCGGTGGCGAGCAGTTCGCCGGCCATGCCGGTGAGCACCCGATAGTTGCCGACGCCGTGGTCACAGAGCACGGTTTTGAGCTCTTGGGTCATCAGGCCGGCATTACCGGCAGTGCTCAGAAGGTGATTCAGACCGGTGGCCAGCTCTTCACGAGCGGCATATTCCATCGTCAAACGAGTACGGATGCGGCTGCCCAGAGGCAACAGATCATCCCGGCGCAGCTTGGTGTTCAAACGACCATCGCCGGCGAGCACGACACTGAGCAGATGACGAGAATCAAACTGCGTGCTGGACAGCAGTCGCAACTCGTTGAGGACGCCGGGATGCATCTCCTGGGCTTCATCGATCAACAACACCGGGCGCATCAACGTGCCGTCCAGATGGGCCAGCCAGCGCTCGCGCAAGGCTTTGAAGCCACCCCAGCGATTACTGGGTCTGAGCTCAACGGCGAACAGGTCCCCCATCTCCCGGTAGAAGTCGCTCAGATTGCTGCTGGGGTGGGAGATGACACCGACGCTCAGGTCGCGCACTTGCCCCAACCGTTCGGCCAATAGACGCAGGACAACACTCTTGCCGGTACCGGGGTCCCCGGTGATCATGGCAAAGCCCCCTTCGCGGATCAGTCCCTGCTCTACACGCCAACAAAAGCTCTCCACCTTGGGCGTCACATGCAACGCTTCGGTGGGTAGTTCCGGTGAGAAGGGATTCCATTTGAGGCCATAAAGGGCCAACAGTTTTTTGTTCATGATTTTGCCTGCGAATCGGGTTGGGGAAGATAGGCCGGTGGACGACCGGTGGCGGCGTACTCTGCCAGGCATTTACGCAACAGCGGCGGCAGCTCATTTTTGGCAGGTGATTTATTGTTGTGTGCCGGCACCGAGCACTCTTGGGCGGATGGCAACGCCCGTCGACGCCCCTCGGCATTGGCGGTTTTATCCAGGGGATAGAGTGGACCCAGAGTGGAGAAGGTACGTGGATCGATCAACTCCACGGCACTGAGGTCCCAGCGGGCATAGCGGACCGAGGGCTTTTCCAGGTGGCGGTAACGGTTGGGGATCTCGAAGCGCTTGCCATCCAGAGTAATGGTGCCGTCACTACGGCGCTGCTTACGCTTCACGGTGCACCGGAAGGCCTGGCGCAGGGTCTTGGTGTCCGGGCAGTCGCGCCCGACCTGGGGGGCATCGAGAAAACGCCGTAGCGGCGTTGTCTTGATCTCATCATGGCGATGGTTGTGATATTCCTGTTCCGCCCAGGCCTGGGTGATCTCGTTGAGGCGTTCCAGGGTGAGATCTTTCACATCCTCCAACATCGCCATCAGGCGACCTTCCAGCGTAGCCCAGAAGGTCTCCTGTTTGGCATTTTGATAGGGGCTGTAGGGCAGCGTGGTCTCATGCAGGATGCCCAGGGTGTGCAGGCCGGAGGTAAACTCATCGGCCTTCATGGCGCTGCCGTTGTCGGTCATCAAGGCTCTGGGCAACCCCCTTTTCTGCAGGGCCTGAGACAGACCATGCACCAACGATTGCGCACTTTCATCCAGGTACCACTGCAGATGGCAGATCAAGCGGGAATGGTCATCGATAATGCACAGCAGCAAGGGTTTGACCCAACTGCCAGAGGTGCTCAGCACATGGCGGGAACCGTGGTGGAAGTCGAGGTGCCAGAGGCCGTGGACATACTCCACCTCGTAACTGCGTACCTCCAGTCGCTCCAGGCGTTCTTCGGCTTGACGGGCACCGGGGGTATCGCGTTTGGGTCGGCGTTTGCGATGGTAGCCTCGTGCCTTCATGTAGCGACGCAAGGTGCCATAGGAGGGTAAGGGGCGCAGGGCCGGATCCTCCTCGGCCAAGGCAGCCAGATTGTCGTAGTGCAGCTGTACCGTCCATCCCGTATGTGACTTGTACTGTGTCTCCAACTCCCGGATCAGGGCGGCTGAGAGTGTACGGAAGCGACCGGCATCCTCGCGTGGTTGACGACGCAGGGCCGCCACCGGATCTTTGGCCTTGTAGGCGGCATAGTACCAACGCTCCAGCGTCGCGAAGCCGAAGCGCATGGCGGTTCCATCGACTGGATGGGACCAGTCTTTGTCCACCAGTGCCGCAATCGTCTTGCGCAACTCTCCGCGTGGCGGTGGTGCGGCCAATAGGGGGCCGATAATCGCAAAGCGCAACCGCGCCCAGCGATCTGGATCATCTTCAGTAGGCATTGAACGTCTCCCGGTAATGACAGTGCCGGGAGTCTACTCATGCCGAATCTGGAGCCGTTATCACATCTTCTGCGGATCGATCACCACCCTCAAGCAGCCTGACCAGGAGGTGGTCGTGAAGGGGGCCAACAAGAGCAGCAATCGACACAGGCGTAGAGGCAGATCCTTGCCGTTCAGTCGGCCCAGCAGACTGCCGGGCAAACCCTCAAGTTCAATCGGTGGCATAAACTTTCCCTTTTCGCACCTGCCAACAGCGACTGACGGGAAAGCTCTCTCGCCACCATTGACGCCAGCGGGAAATAGTCTGGGGCCACAAATCAAGATCCTCAATCAGTTGCTTGCGCCGTTTGGGGGTAAGACCGTGCTCCATGGCAGTGATCAGAACCACCATCACGCCGAGGTAAACCTTCCTGCCGAGAAAACGCACAGACGGCGGTGTGCTACGACGCCGGCAGCCATCCTCGGCACAGCAGAAACTCAGACGGTACTCGTAGGACTCCTCCAGCACGGAACGAATACCGCGAGGCTTTCGCGGGTAGCACGATACGTGCAGCGAGCCCCCACAATGCACACAGCCACCCCATTGAACCTCGGTGGCAATATCCAGGTCGATCTGGAACAAAAAGCGATAAAATCTGGAATCGGCAAGCAAGGCGTGGCACATTGGTTCTGTCTCTTGATTTCTTGGTCGAAACAAGGAGACAGCCCCTTCGAATGATTTTCAAGTTGTTCGAGGGGGTTTTTCTTTTCCCATCAGACAATCTGGTCAGAACTGATGGAAAGACCATCGATTATTGTGGTCACTCTCATTGAGATCGCCTCCTGCTTTGCCGGCGTGCCGGTGTTGGTGGTGACCGATAGCTGGTTCGGCAACAACGGCTTGTTCAAGCCGGTACGCCAAGCGC
>JBDLJW010000161.1:0-3776 GCA_039714135.1 Verrucomicrobiota bacterium | reverse complement strand
TACAAATGATACACATGCACCGGCGAATTCGTCACATCGACAAAAAAAGAGAGGGGAAATTCCCCTCTCTGCATCGGCATGGAGTCAATGGCTACTAGTTGCAGGACGAACAGGAACCCTGTTGCTTTTTCTGCTGGTTCTTTTTCTGCTGTTTTTTCTGTTGCTGTTTCTTTTCGCCGTCTTTGGAGCAGCTCTTTTCCTGATCCTTGGACTGGGAGCACTGCCCCTTGCCTTTTCCGTCGCCTTTTCCAGCACCGTTCCCGCCGCCACCCTTGGCTTCAGCCATAACGGTTGCGATAGCGATTCCGGCGACGAGTACTACGAGTTGCTTCATCTTCATTCTGGGTCTCCTGTTGGTTGATTTTCCCGTTTCTTGCAAGGGGTACACCCCTCAGGGTAAAAGCGTCACATTGGAAGAAGGAAAGTTGCCATGGGTTGGGAAAACTACTCTGAACGGATCCAAAGTTCCGCATAGATTGCCTTGAAGTCGCGGCCGTCCCGTTGCTCTACAAGGATATGGTCAACCGCGCGCAGGATTTCCATGCGGTTCAGATCCAGATCAATGCAGTCCAGCATGATTTGTTGCGTGTCTTTGGCGTCCATCCCGGCCAGTTGCAGCGCCTCGCCCGCTTCCAACACATGGATCAGTCGACCATACCGATGGCCGCTGTGCCGGTTGAAAACCTCTTTCAGCACGTCTTCGGGCAACCCGCTTTCGAGCGCCATCGCGGCCCTGACCACCAACCGTCGGTCTCCGCCATGTTCTTCGCCACGATCCAGCACAGCCACCAACCGATTTGCGCGACGCAGATAGTCCAGCCGCAACTCCGCCGCGGCAACCACGCGATCCACCGCCACCTTCTTGGCCAGCCCCTCCTCGATCTTGGCAAGAACGGCCCCCACAGGAAGGTTCTCGTCCCGTGCCGAATAGAGCGAAGCGAGCAACGCATCGGCCCCCTCGGCCGACAAACCACTCTTCCGGCACTGTTCAAGCATCGCCCCCACCCGTTCTTCCGAAAGACCAAGGCGATGCCTCTGCCCTTCCAGCGTTTCCCAATTGCAGGAAGGAGCGCAATCCTGCCTCGCTCCTGCCGCCCCGCAGAACAACAGGCTCGCAATAAGTATTCTATACAGGGTCTTCTTCATAAACCTTGATCACCGTATTCACCCGCCCGAAGCCATCGGGACGGTGGGTTGCCGCCTTGGGATCGGCGATCCAACGATCGCCATCCACCAGAAAGATATATTCGTGCCGCCCTTCCGGGAGCGCCACCTCGGCGGTCCAATGCCCGGAGGCATCGGGGCCGGTCAACACAATGTCACCGGACTTCCATTCATTGAAGGTGCCCAGCAGTTCAACCCGGTTCGCACCCGGCGCATGCAGCTCGAAGTGGAACGACACCTGCCCAGCCTCCGCCGGACGCCCCAGCCGTCCCATCCCAAAACCCACCAGCAACATCGCCGCCGCGCCCGCAAATGCCGGGGCAATCCAGCGACCATGTGTTGGCCAAAACTCCGCCATCCGGTCCCGCAGCGCAATCCTTGGACGATCCGGCAGGGCCGCCATGACCCGATCCGCAAAACCATCCGGCGCTTCCGTCCGGTGCTTCGCAAGCCGTTCTAGAATTTTATCTTCTGCATTCATGGTTTTAAATACTCCACCAACAGTTTCTTCGCGCGAAGAACCCGCATTTTTGCCGCGCTCACGCCAACGCCCAGCACCTTGGCAACTTCGTCGTACGACAACCCTTCCATATATTTCAACCGCAACGGAGCCTCCAGCTTGGGAGGCAGCCTGACCAGTGCCTCCTCCAATTCCTGGAAATCGGGATCGACCGCACTCTGCTCAATCTCCGTCTGCACCATGTGCTGCTCCTCCATGTTGCGCCGCCGCGTTCGGCTTCTGAACATGTTCTTCGTCAAATTGGCGCAAATGCGCAATATCCAAGACCGGAACGAATAGGCGGGATTGTACTGTTCCAGTTTATTGTATGCCCGAATAAATGCTTCCTGCGCCATATCCGCCGCATCCTCCCGGTTACGGGTCATGCTCACGGCCAAACCAAAAACCGCGTCCTGATGCCGGCGAACCAGCTCTTCATACGCATACTGCCTTCCGTCCAAGCCGGCTCGTACCAACTCTTGGTCTGTTCGCTCATCCATGGCCATCTTCATCTCTAACTACACCGCAAGCAACGGATTGGTCACAACCTTTCTTTGATCCGTCTGGTGACTTTCAGCCTTGGGATCGGAGGATTCCACAGCACGACGGGGCGGAATCCGAGATAGTTGAGCTTGTAGTCCGGCGTGTGGTAATGGCGGTTTGCGGAGCGGCAAGCCAAGACCGGATAGCTCCAGCTTCCGCCGCGCACCACCCGATGTCCGGGACTGTACAGACGGTATATATTCCCACCTTCGTCTCTCCGTGAGCGGTCCACATTATACTCATTGGGGGCATCACCCCGTTGCGAACCGTTGATCGGCGCATTGGCGTAGGATGTATACCAATTATCCACACACCATTCCCACACGTTCCCGTGCATATCGTGCAAGCCCCACGCATTCGGTTTTTTCTGCCCTACGGGATGGGTTTTCCCCGAGCTGGTTTTCTTGTTCCACGCCATGGCATTCACATTCCCTGCATAGCTCCCGGTGCTTCCAGCACGGCAGGCATATTCCCACTCTGCCTCCGTCGGCAGGACATATTCGTATCCCTCCGGCAAACGCCCCCGACGCCGCTCTTTCTTGGTCAGCCATTTGCAAAATGCTATGGCATCATGCCAGCTCACATAACAGACTGGATATTCCGCACCCTTGGGCATCTCTATTTCATTTTTTTCGAGTTTATAGCTTACCTTCCGGAACTGCTCATATTGCTGCTGTGTCACCTCGGTCTTCGCCATCCAGAACGGTCGCCTGAACTCCACCTGATGCACCGGACTCTCATTCTCTTCCCCCTCATCCGAACCCATCATGAAATGGCCGGAAGGAATCGGCATGAATTCCATTTCAATGCCGTCCTCCAACTCCGCGATCCAGCTTTCGCCCTCCACCGGACCGATTCCTCTCTCCAGCTTTACACTCTTTTTCTGCGACCCGCTCCACACCACGGTAAAGGACTTCCTGTATGGGTTGTATCCCGGCGTCGTAACCGACAGCGTGTATTGCTCCCCCTCCTGCAACACCACCGGGCCGCCATCGACCAAAATACTTTTCTCGCCTGAAGGCAGGGGGCCATCAATCCGAATCGTCGCGGCAAGAACATTGCAACCTACCCGCAAGGAAGGAGCCGAAGATGCGGCCTTCTGAGCCAAAGCCATTTCTCCGCCATAAAACACAACTCCCGCCAAAATCAAAACAAACCATTTTTTCATACAGAACCCCGCTTTTTATAACGTCCAAAAAAAAACATCGAAAAGCAGTTTAACGCCCCAGCTCCTTGCGAAAAAGATAAAACCAAATTTACCGCCGCCTCTCTCCATCACCCGTCGGAATGACGGGAACAACTGCACTGCTCATGGAATATCCCCCAAGAGATCCGTGGCATAATGCACGCCGGTTACAGCACTACAGAGCCACTGAATCCCTTGGTACGGAAAATAAATCCTCGCTTGAATAGCGCACCCTCTTCGTTTTCATTCCAATATCAGTGCCCGATTAGATAATTTGTGTTAGCAAATAGCGCCTTGGCGCGATTCATCCGTACCCATCCTCGGTCAAATCCTCTTCCGAAAAACCCACAGATCTGGCGAAAGACCAAAAAAAGGTTCATGACC
>JBDLJW010000160.1:0-3784 GCA_039714135.1 Verrucomicrobiota bacterium | reverse complement strand
CCCTGCAGGTTGGTGGCGTCTTCCTCTTCCCGCATCAGGGTATAGTCAACCGGCTTGAACTTGGAGATCAGCTCGTTCCATAGGGTTTCGTCCTGAGCGGTAACAACCTCTTCGTGCGGAGCCTGCTGGTAGATCTTGTCGCCAGAGGCGGCAAGCATGCTGATCCCGGTAAAGTCGGCGCGGTTTTCCCAGATATAGTCGGCAACATCGTCCCACTCGTCTTCACGCACCGAAAGGGTGTTGGAAACGTTGTGGTAGAGGCCGGGGTTCGACTCGGGACGCGCGGTACCGGGCACCACCCAGTTTTGCTGGGTGGAGTGGACATACTTGAGCAGATCCATAGCCGACATTTCGCTGCGCAGGATTGCATCTTCGGGCGCTTCGACACAGAAGGTAATAACATCGTCGGTCTTGTTGGCACTCCAAACGGACTCTTCGCACATGTGCGGGTTGGTTTCGTTGAAGAACTTGTAGACGGGGTCGGTCTTGTTGGCCTGCGCGCGGCGGAAATAGCGGCGGGCATGGCGCGGGTGGATCCCCGAGGCCGTGCCAAGCAGCAACGACGTGGAGCCGGCGGGCTTGACGCAGGTCAGGCGGGCGGCGGGCTCCGTTCCGATTTTCAGCGTAATCTCACGGTTTATCTCAATGGCATATTTGGCCATCTTCTGCTGCAATACCGGATCAAGCGTGACCGCCGGCGAATCCATCATGCCGGTGATCGATACGCCGAGCAGCGCTTCGCGCTGGCAAAGCTTTTCGGTAGTGCTGCCAAGATACGGGAAGCTGGTGTAGCCCGCCTGCAGCGTACCGATAATGGTTGCCGCACGCACTGCGGTGCGGAAATCCTCTTCGGTGAGCAATCTGGAGCCGTTGATTTCGGTCAGGTTGCAGAACTGCCAACCGGACTCGATGGTCACGTTGCCATCGGCATCCTTTACTTCGAGGTGCGGATTCAGACCGATTTCGCAGCAGGGATTGCAGCCGTGGGAGAGGTCGTTGGCAAAGTAGAATCCCGGCTCGCCCCACTCCTTCTGCTTGGTGAAGATGCGAAGGAACTGTGCCTTGGAGGTTTCGTTGCGGATCAGCTTTACGGAGTTGTTGGAACGCCCGCGCTGCGGGTTTTCCTCGAACCAGTTGCCGCGCTTGGCGTTCATCATTTCGCCGTCGTCCGCCGAGAAAAGGCAGATGGTGGCAGAGCGGCGAACACCGCCGGCAATCACGGCATCGGCCGCGTGCATCATGACGTCGTAGGCTTCGATCGGCTTGAGTTTGCGACCAAGCGCACCATCAAGAATGTTGCGGGCGCGTTCGATGGCGCGGCGCAGCGGCACGTGGCCGGGAGCGCGTCCGCCGGAGGTCTTGAGCAAAGTGCCGCGGGCACGGATCAATGAATAGTTGAACTCAACGAGATAGCCGTCGATATAGCTGTTCATCAGCTCCTGCATGGCGTCCGCCCAGCCTTCGATGGTGTCCTGCACCGTAACGTGGCGCACGGTTCCTTCATCGACGGATACCGCAAGAGCGGGCAGTTTTTCAACATGCTCGAATTCGACGCTGAAACCAACGCCGGTTCCACACAGCAACAGAAAGAGGCCTTCGGCGAAAAATTCGACGCGGTCGCAAATGCCAAAGGTGCAGTTGTACATGCGTGCATGGTTTCTTTCGATGGCGGGGCCGCCGAACTGCATGGAGCGCATGGAAGGCAGGCAGCGCTTTTCGAGTACCTGGTCGAACGCCCAGCGGATATCCTCCTCGGCGGACGGGAAAGTGCGCAGATGCATATCGCGAACACGGCCCACGGCCTCGGCATAGGTTTCGCGACGGCCCTGTTCCGGAATGTAGCGGGCATAGCGGCTTGCAAGCATGTAGTCCTGAATGGCGGAGGCTTCGGGACGCAGGCGCTGGTTGCGGGCCTTCTTGTGCTCTTCGCGGTAGAGAATATAGGCGCGGGCCACATCGTAGAGGCCGGCTCCCATCAGCTGCTGTTCAACCAGATCCTGGATCCGCTCTACATCAACCTCTTCCTTCCCGCCGCGGGCATACCCCTCGATAATGTTGTCGAGCTTGCCGGAAATATCCTTAATGATTGTAGCCAAATGCGGCGGAACCTCTTCGGATTTAGTGGCACTTTTAACCGCCTTTTCTATGGCGTTGTAGATTTTCGACTCATCATAGTCGACAGCGATCGCATCTCTCTTTTTTACCTTGATTTCCATCGGCATTCCCCTTTCCAAAAAGTGCTTATATAGATCTAAAAACGGCGGAAGGAGCGAAACAAGACTCAAACAGAATCTACAATATGTAGTGTCCTCCCAGAAACGAACGCACAATATATGGCGATCCCTCCTAATTGAAGTAAAAAAATACTAAAAAAGAAAAATGGCCGGAATTCCGAGTGTTTTTCTCATTTAAGCCACCCCATCCGCATTCTCTACCTTTATGGTTCACACCCCACCCCCAAAGCGATAGTTTGGTTCGATCATGAACGAACTCTTCAGCAAATTCCCCGCCGCCAAACTCGCACAGCTCCCCACCCCTGTCCGACCGCTGCCGACCATATCCGAAAACCTGTTCATGAAGCAGGACAACCTCAGCGGCCCAGTCTACGGCGGAAACAAAATCCGCAAGCTCGAATTCCTGCTCGGCGAAGCACTGGCCAAAGGGCGCAAGAGCGTCGTCACCTACGGCGCAGCCGGCTCAAACCACGCGCTCGCCACCGCCGTCTGCTGCCGGCAGCTCGGTCTCCGCGCCATCTCCATCCTCGCACCGCAGAAAAGCAACGCCCACGTCCGCAAAAACATCCTCATGCAACATGCTGCCGGTGCCGAACTGCACCTCTGCCAAAACTTCACCGACTTTCCCGAAACCACCGAAAGAATCGCTGTGCGCTGCAAGCAGGAAGACGGCATCGAGCCCTACATTATCCCCGCCGGCGGAACCAACCCCACGGGCGCCCTCGGCTTTGCAAACGCCGCATTCGAGATGGCAGGACAGATCCAACCCGATATCATCTACATCCCCATGGGCACCGGCGGAACCCTCGCAGGGCTGCTCGTCGGCCTCAAACTCGCCGGACTCCAAACCCGCGTCGAAGCCATCCGTGTCGTCGAACCCGAATTCCGAAACGAAACCCACATCAAGCAACTCTGCCATGAACTCTGCGCTAAGCTCGAAACCGGCCCCGTTGTCGACGAGTCGGACATCGTCATCCGCGACGAATTCTTCGGCGAAGGCTACGGCATCCCCACCCCCGAGGCAGAGAAGGCTGTCGGTTTTTTCCAAGCAAAAGAAAACGTTTCCCTCGAAACAACCTACACCGGAAAAGCCGCCGACGCCCTGCTTCACGACCTGAACAGTGGCCGACTTGAAGGCAAAACCGTCCTCTACTGGAACACCCTCAACTCCCGCGATTTCTCCGCCGAGATTTCCGGCATCGACTTCCACGTTCTCCCCTCCGAATTCCACCCCTATTTTTCGTGCCTTTAGTGCATTTCGTGGTTTAATTCCTGCATGAAGGTTTCAGTGGTCATGCCGGTCTACAACGCCGAAAGCACCGTGCTTCAGGCCGTGGAAAGCCTGCGGGCACAAACGTTCCAGCCGCTGGAAATCATTGTCATCAACGATGGTTCGACCGATGGCACGATGGAGCTGCTCCACAAGCAGGCCGACATTAGACTGCTCGACCATTCTCACCGCGGAATTGCCGCAACGCTCAACGACGGACTTGCCGCGGCCGAGGGCGATTATATTGCACGAATGGATGCAGACGACCTTTGCCACCCGC
>JBDLJW010000159.1:0-3838 GCA_039714135.1 Verrucomicrobiota bacterium | reverse complement strand
CGTGTCTTGGAGGGGAACGATGGCGGTGAACTGACGCTTCTTTGCCACATCGAACTAAACTACTCGCTCGAAACCCTTCGGGCTTTTTGTTCCGAAATAAGAAAACAGCCGGGCTATAACCCATAGGATTGGATTGGAGACGCAAATGCATTGGATAGACTGGACAATTGTTGCTCTGTTGATTGGCGGCATCACCGCAGTGGCGGCGAGCACCAACAAATACATGCGGAGCGTCGCCGACTTCCTTTCGGCCAACCGTTGTGCCGGGAAGTACCTGCTCGGCGTGGCTGACGGCATTTCCGCGCTGGGAGCCATCAGCATCATCGCCTTGTTTGAGATGAACTACAAGGCTGGCTTTACCGCTTCGTGGTGGCAGCTGATGCTTTTGCCCATTGGCGTGATTCTTGCCACGACCGGCTGGGTGCAGTACCGCTTCCGGCAGACGCGCGCGCTGACAATGGCGCAGTTCTTCGAAATCCGCTACAGCCGTTCCTTCCGTGTTTTTGCCGGTATGCTGGGCTTTTTCGGAGGAGTCATAAACTTCGGCATTTTCCCGGCGGTCGGCGGTCGCTTTTTCCAATACTATTGCGGACTGCCTTCGTTGATGGTGGGAGTCGGCGGCGGTCTTGAGATTGATCTGGTCTACGCGGCGGTCATGGCGGTGTTGCTGGTGATCTCGATCGCCTTCACCTTTCTCGGCGGGCAGATCACGGTTGTGGTAACCGACTTTATCCAGGGACTGTTCGTCAATATCGTCTTCGTGGTGATGGGTTTCTATCTGCTCTTTTTCCTGTTTGACTGGAATGTCATCGTCGACGCGCTGGTTCGCTTTGCGCCGGAAGATGCTTCGCTGGTCAATCCAATGAAGACAGGCGGTGTGGAAAACTTCAACGTCACCTATTTCCTGATTGCCGCGTTTTCCCGAGTCTATGCCTATATGGCATGGCAGGGCACCCAAGGGTACTACAGTTCGGCCCGAACCCCGCATGATGCCCGGATGGGACGGGTGATTGGCCAGTTGCGCACGATCACCCAAATGTTGCCCATGGTATTGCTTCCTGTATGTGCATTCACTTTTCTGCACCATCCCAACTTTGCCGAAAGTTCGCTTTGCGCAAAAGAGATCCTTGACGGCATCGGTAGCGAGCAGATTCGTTCGCAGTTGACGGTGACGGTCGCCGCCAGCCAGTTGTTGCCAGTCGGTCTGCTGGGGCTGTTTGCCGCAGTGATGCTGGCGGCGTTTATCAGCACCCACGACACCTACCTGCATTCGTGGGGTAGCATCTTTATTCAGGACGTCGTCATGCCGATCCGCCAGTACAAGGGGAAGAGCCTGCTTTCTCCGGGGGCGCATATCCGTTGGCTGAGATATGCGGTTTTCGGGGTTGGCCTCTTCATCTTCATGTTCAGCCTGCTGTTCAACCAGAAGCAGGACATCTTCATGTTCTTCGCTCTTACAGGAACCCTTTACCTTGGGTGGGCCGGTAGCGCCATCATCGGAGGGCTCTACTGGAAAAGGGGCACGACCAAAGGGGTCTGGTCGGCAGCGATCCTCAGCGTGGTGTTGGCGATTGTTGGCTGGTTCCTGATCTACCAGTGGGGGCCTTGCAAGGGTCTTTTCGAGAAGCATATTCCCGGATTGTGGCTCTCGTGGACTAAAGCTTGGCCGGATTTACTCGGGGATAAGTTCCCGATCAACGCTCAGGTGCTGTTTTTCTACACCATTATTCTTACCGTTCTCACCTATGTCATTGCTTCCTTGATCGATGGCAAGGTGTTCAACATGGATCGGTTGCTGCACCGCGGAAAGTATGCGGTGGAAGGCGACGTTGTGGATACAGGCAAGCCTGAAAAGGACGGTGCGGTGCCAAAAGGTCGCAAAACCTTCTTCGGCAAGGAGTTTTCGCTGAGTGATCGCGCCCTGATGATCATCTCCTACGGCTACATCGTTGTATTCTTCGGGATCTTTTTGGTCGGCACGATCTCCATGCTGAGCACCGACATTCCCGATTCGTCATGGGCAACATTCTGGTGGGGATTCTCCGTTGTTATTTTGGCGATGACGGCGGTGATCACCGCATGGGTCTGCATCGGCGGGATTCAGAACCTGCGTGAAATGTACGGCACACTGCGGTCGGTCAAAAGGAATGCCCATGACGACGGAACCGTGGTCGGGCACCAGAGCCTTAGCGATCTAGAGGATAATGAAAAAGCTGAATAGACAGATCGAATCAGCACGAATCATGTTTGCTGGACTGGCCTTGCTACTCGCTTTGTTCGGTAGTGGGTGTACCCATCTGTCTGTTGACGAAGAGGTGCGGTCGGAACCTTATGCTTGTGTTTCATCGTCCGGCCCGATTGCAATAGATGGTCGCATTGACGAGGATGCATGGCAAAACGCCGCCCCGATCACGGTATTCAATGTGTTCGGCCCGGAAGGTGCCGAAAACCTCTCGCCTACCGAGGCGCGGATCCTATGGGACAACAAAACCCTCTATGTGGCCGTCTCCTGCATGGATGCGGACATCCGCTCTTTCTCGGACGAGCCCGACGCCGAGCTATGGAATGGCGATGCGGTCGAGTTTTTCATACGGCTTGATCGCGACACACCAGTTCACTACGAGTTTGTTGCCGCACCCAACGGCACCCTGTTTGATGCGCGTCATCCGGATCGCGAGCCAGGGGGCTTCCGCCACTACAAGGTCTGGTCGTCGGGCGCGCGCGTGGCCGCCGTTGTGGATGGAACCGACAGCGATCCTTCGGACACGGACAATGGCTATACTGTGGAGATGGCCATTCCGCTAAATGTCTTTCAGGATTCCGTTCCGCCAGCCGATGGCGTGGCATGGACGTTCGCGGTCTGCCGCTATGATTTTTCGAAGTTGTATGAGAAACCTCTTCTTCTGATGACCATGCATGAGGCTCCCCATGACGGGTTCCACTACTACGAAGGCTACGCTGATCTGGTCTTTAAAAGGGGGAAGGGATGTCGTTAATTTGACAAGTAGGTTAAAATTAACTTCATATAACAGGTGTGCGGCAAAAATAGCTGGTTCGCCGCTCTGTTGGAGGTATTGATGGATAATACAGGTATTTTGTACGGAAAAGACAAAGAGGGGCTGGAGGTGCACCGCATCTCTCAGGATTTCCACGGTCTCGACCTTCGCTACGGCCTGACGATCCTGGCGGGCAATCCCCGGCAAATGGGGGGATCGATGCCCGAACCCGAGAACCGTGTCTTGCGCTACTACGAGTTCTACAGCATTTCGCATCTGCTAGAAGGGGAGGGGGTCTACTATTTTCCCGAAACCGGTGAAGCGAAACCGATCCAAGCCGGCCAGGCTGTCATTGTAACGCCCGGAACCGTGCATCGGTATGGCGCAACCGGCTCCAAGTTCGTGGAATCGTTCTTGCTCTTTACCGGCCCGATTGCCGACTACCTCTGTGACATCGGCATTATCTTGAATGGCATATGGGAAATGGGAAAGGTTCCGCGACTCAACCGGGTGCTTGAGCTGGCGGTGGATCCATCCTTTTCCTCGCAGGTTCAGGCCAATGTTACCCTGCAGCAGATACTGATCGATATTCATAATATGAATAGATTGCTTCAATCGGAAAAGACACATCCACTGCTTGTCCAATTGATTGAGGAAATCAAGTACACTCCCGAACGATGGTGGACGGTCGCGGAGATGGCCGCGTACTGTAAAGTGAGCGCCGCATATTTTCGCATCCTTTTTCGCGAATACACGGGACAGGCACCCAAGCGGTATATTGATGAGAGCAAAGTGCGGCTGGCGGCCACGTTGCTGTGTTCCAGCCACCTGACCGTGCATGA
>JBDLJW010000158.1:0-3907 GCA_039714135.1 Verrucomicrobiota bacterium | reverse complement strand
TGCATAATGCGCGTCATGAAACTACAAACCGTCGTACAAACCTTGGAAAACATTGCCCCGGCAAGCCTTGCGGAGGAGTGGGATAACGTTGGGTTGCTAATCAACCCCCTGCGACCGCGCAATATAAAAAGGATTTTGCTGACCATCGACCTTACTGAAGCTGTGGCCGATGAGGCCATTGCTTCCAAGACCGACCTGATCATCGCCTATCATCCGATCTTGTTCCGGCCGGCCAACCGCCTGAGTGCAAACAATGCCTACGACAGAACGGTTATGAAGCTTGTACAGAAAAACGTAGCCGTTTATTCCCCGCACACTGCGCTTGATGTAGTTATCGGCGGAGTAAACGATTGGCTGGCCGACGGTGTCGGGAATGGCGAGGTTTCCGTTCTCCAACCGATCCAGAATTCCGATGCGGGGCAAGGTCGTCTCGTAACGCTGGAAAAACCGGTAAAGGTCAAAACACTGGCCCAGCGAATCAAGAAGCACCTTGGGCTGAAAAACCTGCGGATTGCGGAAGCCGCCGAAGATACTCCAGTCCAAGTCGTCGCCCTCTGCGCAGGAGCCGGAACCGATGCATTCAAGGGCGTTCAAGCCGACTGCTACCTGACCGGAGAGATGAGTCACCACAATATTTTGGCAGCCACGCTTAACGGCTCGCATGTAGTTCTTTGTGAACACACGAACACCGAACGGGGCTATCTTCCCGTTTTTCGAAAAATTCTGGGCAAGGCACTGGGCAACGGGGTTGACATCTCCGTATCGGAAATAGATTCTGATCCGATCAAATTTAACTGACAGAGGATTTTACAAAATGGCCAAAAAGAAAAAATCAGCCTATGCCGAAGCCGGCGTGGATATCGATGTAATGATGAACTCGCTCAAGCGTATCGGCAAGAAGGTCAAGTCGACCAACACCAAGGGCGTCGTAAGCGAAATTGGATCGTTTGGCGGATTATTCAAATCACCAGGAAAGGAAAACCTGCTGGTAAGCAGTGTCGATGGCGTCGGAACCAAGCTAAAGGTTGCCAACATGGCCAACAAGCACAACACCGTTGGACAGGACCTTGTTAACCACTGTGTAAACGACATTCTAGTGCAGGGCGCACATCCCCTCTTCTTTCTCGACTACCTTGGCGCGGCAGCATTGGAACCCAAGGTCTTTGAAGACGTTGTCAGCGGCTTCTGCAAAGCCTGCAAGGAAAACGGCGCGGCACTGCTTGGTGGTGAAACCGCTGAAATGCCCGGCCTCTATCCGAACGGTGAATACGACCTCGTCGGCACAATCGTCGGCACAGTCGAACGCAAAAAGCTCATCACCGGCAAAAAAATCAAGAAAGGTGATGTTCTGATCGGCCTCCCCTCTACCGGCCTGCAAACCAATGGATATTCACTGGCGCGGAAAGTGATTTTCGAGAAAGCCGGCAAGAAACTTTCCGATCTGGTTCCCGGCACAAAAACCACCTTTGAGAAAGCTCTGCTGGCGATCCACAAAAGCTACCTCAACCCGGTGCTGGCCGTCATGAAGAAGATCAACATCCACGGCATGGCCCACATTACCGGCGGCGGCCTCTACGACAACGTTCCACGCGTATTGCCCGCCAATGTCGATGCCCAGTTCGACCGCTCCACCTGGAAAACCCCGCCAATTTTCCAGTTCATCGAAGAAACCGGAAAAGTTGATCACGAAGAGATGTACCGTGTCTTCAACATGGGCATTGGCTATGTGCTGATGGTCGGCAAGAAGGATGTCGAGCAAACCATGAAGATCCTCAAGGCCAATAAACAACGAGCCATCATCGTTGGAGAAATTGTTGAAGGCACCGGAAAGTCGGTCTTGGTTAACTAACTGTACCGCCCGCATCCTGCGGGCTTCATGCCGCCAAGATGGCGGCGATACGAAGACTAATCCACCAACACATGCCGCATGTTGTGGCCAAGGTGACAGGTGATTTCGTAGGGAATGGTTCCCGCCAAACGGGCCAGGTTTTCGACGCTGTTCGGCGCGGCGGAATCGGATGAGATGATTTCCACCTCGTCACCGACCTGCACGGCCGGAATATCAGTGATATCCACCGTCATCTGATCCATCGAAACCCGGCCGCGCACCGGCGCGTCCATTCCGTTGATTTTCACAACCGCCTTATTGGAAAGGTTGCGGAAATAGCCATCGCCATATCCGATCGGCACAACCCCTACCCGGCTATCGCGAGCATATTCATAGGTGAGCCCATATCCACTTCGACTCCCTTCCGCTATATGCTTTACGGCAATCAGTTTAGCCTTCACCGACATGCAGGGCTTCAGATTAATCCGGTTGTTCATTTGATTTGAAGGGTGGCAGCCATAGACAGCAATTCCGGGACGAACCATTTCAAAATGTGTTTCCGGAAGGTCGATCATGGCGGCGGAATTGGCGGCATGATGAAGCACACTTCCATTAACCGGCCATACGGTCTTGAAAAGCTCCAATTGCTTCAAGGCGGCGGACTTATCGGCCTCGTCGGCCGTGGCAAAGTGGGTATAGATACCCGTCAGTTCAACTCCCGAAGTATTCCGAATCGTTGCGACCATATCGACTGCCTGACGGGCAGGCACACCCAATCGTCCCATGCCGGTATCGACCTTCAAGTGGACAAGGGCCGGCTTGCCGACACGAACAGCGGATGCATGGATTGTAGAAAGTGCCGACTTGGACATGATAGTCTGGGTAATTCCCTGCCGTACCAGTTCGTCCTGAATTTCATAATCGTCGAAATAGGCCGACAAAAAACAAAGAATAAAACCGTTATATCCGCGCTGCCGTAATGCCAAAGCTGCAGTTGGCGACGCCACGGCAAAACCATCAACCAGTTCGGCCATAACAGGATAAAGCACATCCATGCCATGGCCGTAGCAGTCATCCTTAACGACCGGGCACAGCTTGACGCCAGGGCTGATCAACCCACGTAATACGGCGATGTTGTGCCGGACTGCGGATGCCGAAATCGATGCTGTCAGATAGTTTTTCATTTCAATGCAAAACGAGGCGAAGCGCCTCGTCTACAATGCTGTAGCCGCGATCCATGATCGCGGGGCGGGATCACACCGCCGAGCGCGCCAACAATTTACTAAGCCGCCGGCAACTGCGTGCGGTGCTGGCTTTCGAAGGCGACAATGTCATCCTTGAATAGCAGCGACTCGGCGACGTCGTCCAACCCTTGAAGGAGCTTTTCCTTTACAGATAGATTGATATCAAAGGAAAACGCAGCCCCCTTGAAAACCACCTGTTGCTCCTCGAGATTGATCGTTGCCTCAAGCGGCCCGTCAGCCGAAGCCATTTCAAAGATCTGATCAACCTCATCACTGGCCAGCTGTATGGTCAGCACGCCGTTCTTTGCGCAGTTGTTTCTAAAAATATCGGCAAAGCCGGGAATATCACCCTCAACCGGGGCAATGACCACCTTAAAGCCCTGCTGGGCAACTGCCCAAACGGCATGCTCCCGGCTGGATCCGCAACCAAAGTTGTTGCGACCAATCAGGATGGATGCACCCTGCGTTTTCGGCTGATTCAGAACAAAATCGCCATTTTCCGAGCCATCGTCATTGTAGCGCCAGTCGGAAAACAACGCCGAACCGAAACCCGTGCGCTTGATCGATTTCAAGTGCTCTTTCGGAATCAATGCATCCGTGTCGATGTTCGCGCGGTCAACAGCGCAAACCACCCCAGTAAATGTTTCAAACTTTTCCATTAGCCCTGCTCCCTTACATCAACAAAGTGTCCGGCAATTGCCGCTGCGGCCGCCATGGCCGGGCTGACAAGATGCGTGCGTCCACCACGTCCCTGACGCCCCTCAAAGTTACGGTTGGATGTGGAGGCACAACGCTCCTTGTCCTTCAGCTTGTCGGGATTCATTGCCAGACACAT
>JBDLJW010000157.1:0-3919 GCA_039714135.1 Verrucomicrobiota bacterium | reverse complement strand
AAGGCGCTCCGTCCGGAGCGCCTTTCCTGTTGCCGATAATCGGGTGCTATGCGCCCAGGCACTGCTTCAGGTCTGCCTCGACGGTGGTGGTCGGGGCAATGTTGAAGTTGTCTACAAGCACCTGCAGCACGGTCGGCGTGATGAACGCCGGGAGGCTTGGGCCAACCTTGATGTCCTTGATGCCGAGGTGCAGGAGCGACAGCAGAATGCAGATGGCCTTTTGCTCGTACCACGACAGGATCATGGAGAGCGGCAGGTCGTTTACATCGCACTCGAACGCGCCGGCCAAGGCGACGGCGATCTGGATGGCGGAGTAGGCATCGTTGCACTGTCCGATGTCGAGCAGGCGCGGAATGCCGCCAATGTCGCCGAAGTCGAGCTTGTTGAAGCGGAACTTGCCGCATGCCAGCGTCAGGATTGCGCAGTCGTCCGGCACGGCTTCGGCAAAGTCGGTGTAGTAGTTGCGTCCGGGCTTCGCGCCGTCGCAACCGCCGACCAGGAAGAAGTGCTTGAGTGCACCGCTCTTGACGGCATCAATCACCTGCGGGGCAACGCCGAGCACGGCGTTGTGGCCAAAGCCGGTGAGGATGGTTTTTTCCTCTTCGGTTTCGGCAAAGCCGTCCGCTTCCAGTGCCGCTTCGATGACGGCCGAGAAGTCGCCGTTGTCGATGTGCTCGACCCCGGGCCACTGTACGAGGCCGCTGGTGAAGATGCGGGCCTTGTAGTTTTCCTTCGGCTTCTGGATGCAGTTGGTGGTCATCAGGATCGAACCCGGGAACGCTTCGAACTCTTCGCGCTGGTCCTGCCATGCACCGCCATAGTTGCCGACGAGGTGGCTGTATTTCTTCAGCTCCGGATAGCCGTGGCACGGCAGCATTTCACCGTGGGTATAAATGTTGATGCCTTTGCCTTCGGTCTGCTTCAGCAGCAGATCCAGATCCTTCAGGTCGTGTCCTGAAACAAGGATCGCCTTGCCTTCGACCGGAGTAATGCGAACCGGCGTCGGAACGGGGTGGCCGTAGGTGCCGGTGTTGGCTTCGTCAAGCAGTCCCATAACGGTCAGGTTGACTTCGCCGGTTTTCAGGGCATAGCCGACAAGCTCGTCGACGGTCGGTGCCGGGTTGAGCAGGAAGGCCATCGCTTCATGGAAAAAGGCGAAAACGGAGTCGTCTTCCCTGTCGAGCACATAGGCGTGGTCGGCATAGGCGGCGGTTCCCTTAAGTCCGTAGATAATCAGTTCCTGCAGGCCGGTTACATCTTCGCCGAGAGTATTCATCCGACTTTCGATGCCGACTTTCTCGCCCTGGGAAACCAGGCCGTCGAGATCGGACGCAAGCTCATATTCTCCACCAAGTTCTTTCAGCACCTGCGCGCCCCGGGAAATAATGCCGGCAATGTCGTTGGCGTCGAAGTTAACATTGGTGACCGTGGTGAACAGGGCTTCCATCACATACAGGTCGGCTTCGCGGGTGGCGTTGCCTGCCTGGCGCGCGGCATGCGCTTTTTCGGAAATCTTTTTGCTCACCTCGATCAAGAGGTCTTGCAGGGCTGCGGTTTCGGGATCCTTACCGCATACGCCGAACGATGTGCATCCGGTGCACTGGCTGGTTTGTTCGCACTGATAGCAGAACATGCTCATTTTCTTTCTCCTTGGTTGGGTGTTGTTAAAATGTTGCGACCATTATCCACACTGTCGGGGTTCAATCCTTGATTTGAGTCAAGAGATGAGTAAAAAGGTCGGTTTATCTATCGCATCATTAAAAGACTGAGTGCCATAACGGCCATGCCGCCGACGAGGCCGAAGAGGCTGTCGTGTCCCTTTCCGTAGGCGCGGCTGGTGGGGAGCAGTTCGTCGAGGCTGATGTAGACCATGATGCCCGCCACGCCTCCGAAGAGGACGCCCATGACCTGCGGCGGAATGGCGCCGCTGCTGTTGCCCGCAATAAAGCGGATTGCGAGATAGGCAATGCCGGCGCCGACAGGTTCGGCAAGGCCGCTGAGGAAAGAATAGACGAAGGCCTTTTTACGGTTTCCCGTGGCATAGAAGATCGGCACGGAAACGCTGATTCCTTCGGGAATGTTGTGCAGGGCAATGGCAATGGCGATCGGTATGCCGAGGGCTGGGTCTTCGAGTGCGGCGAGGAAGGTGGCGAGTCCTTCGGGAAAGTTGTGGATGGCGATGGCCAGCGCGGTGAACAGCCCCATGCGCATGAGCTTGGGGTTGTGGTGGCGGTGCGCGCCGGTAATGCATTCGTCGTGCTGGTGTTCGGGGGAGGGAACCGGCGCGGCGGGATTATGGAGCGGTGCGGTCTCAAGTTCGGAATGGATTTCGTGCGGATTCTCGGCGTGCGGGATGAGGGCGTCGATTACTCCGATGAGCGCCATGCCGCCAAAAAAGGAGGCGACATTGATCCAGTGTCCCATCGGATCGCCATAGGATTCCACCAGCGAGTCGATCCCCTTGATGAAGATTTCCACGAAAGAGACATAGAGCATTACCCCAGCGGAAAAGCCGGTGGCGACAGAGAGGAAACGGTAGTTTGTGCGTTTGGCCATAAACGCAATTATGCTTCCGATACCTGTAGCCATTCCGGCAAATACCGTGAGTCCCAGTGCAAACCAAACGTTGTTCATGGCGGAAGCCTAGTTAAAACGAGTGGAAAAGGGAATCGTGAATGAAGGTTAATAGAATTGAATGGAAGGACACGGCGAGTCAAAGTGCAGGGCATGGATATTGAGCTATACATCAATGAATCGCCGTTCTTTAAGGGCTTGAGCAAGGAGCACCGCAGAGAGCTGGCGGACATCTGCAACCTTCAGAGCGTGAAGAAGCGGGAATACCTGTTTCATGAAGGGGAGAAGGGGAGCAGCATGTTCCTGCTCGTCGATGGAAACATTCAGCTGCACAAGAATACCGAGGATGGCCGCGAGGTCGTGATTCGCGTCATCAAGCCCGGCGAGGTTTTTGCAGAAGTGGTATTGTTCGAGAAGGAGCGCTATCCCGTCTCCGCCCGCGCCGTCACCAATGCCATGATGCTCGTTTTCCCGCGCGAAGGGATCCATCGGCTATTGGCGGAAGAGGGCTTCCGCAACGACTTCATCGCCCTGCTGATGGCCAAGCAGCGTTATCTTGCCGAGCGTATTCAGGAACTGACGACCAAGGATGTCGAATGCCGCTTCTTCACCTTTCTACGCAACCAGTATGGTGAAAAGGAGACGATCCACACTCCGCTATCCAAAAAAGACATTGCCGCCGCCATCGGCACCACCCCCGAAAGCCTTTCGCGCCTCATCCAGCGACTGCACGAAGACAAGATCATCGACTGGCAGGGCAAGGAAATCCGCATTCTATCCAACCCATGGAAATGGTTGGATTAGTTTTGTCGGTAACGAAGAACTCTCTTTAGAAACCGTCCAGTTTTAAGGGATCAGGTCAGAGCCGTCACGGGGGATAAACGTTGCCTTCAAAATCGGGCGTCGTACCGTGTCGGCTCACTCGACTGGTTCTGCTTTTTTATTCTAAGTTAAGATCTGCTTTAGCTTTGCGGACTTGCTCTAACAAATAGGCATTGAACTCAGCCTGATTGGCAAAGTTAGTAGTGTGTTTCTTTCCGCTTTCAGTATAGCTGTATTTAACATTTCCGTCAGACGGGTTGTCATCTTGTATTGCCATTAGATCCGCCTCAACTTTTTCGAGTTCAGATCGCATGTATTCATTGTATGACGCAGTGTCATGAAAATTAGTTGTTTTTATTCCCGTCTCATCGGTGGTCGTTATCGTGATTCCCGATGATGTTTTTATGGGTACTTTTTCAAATCCAACTCGAACATCGGACAAAAACGCTACTGTGAGGAAAAGGATTATGAATCCAGATATGATGGCTGTTTTCTTTTTCATCTATTTGTGCAGAACGTTACT
>JBDLJW010000156.1:0-3929 GCA_039714135.1 Verrucomicrobiota bacterium | reverse complement strand
CATTTAAAGCGATGAAGCCTATTTCTTCGCGTCGGCGATAAGCTTCTTGATGTGCTCGATATAAGCTTCGGGACCGCCCGCCTGATAGCCGGTCTTGGCAACAGGCTTGCCTTCCGGGCTCAAAATATAAACCGTCGGAAAACCACGAACACCAAACTTTTGCTTCAACTCTTCATTTTGCTTCTTCAGCTCGGCACTCTGAGTTGATTTGGCACGGGGAAAATCCACAAGAACCAATATCAGATTTTCCTTGGCATATTCACGGAAGGCTTTTCTGGAGAAAACCTCCTTGTCGAGCTTGACGCACCAGCCACACCAATCCGACCCGCTAAAATCCATCAGGATGTGCTTGTTTTCCGCTTTGGCCTTGGCCGAGGCCTTCTCAAAATCCGTTTCCCAGCCCTCTGAAGCAAATGCCCCTGCCCCAACTGCCACTGCCGCCAATACTACCAACCACTTCTTCATATCTATCCTCCTTCAGGATCGGTTAACTCACAAAACATGGAATATACCGTTTATGACAGAATACCCGCCAATACGTTCATTGTCGAACAAACAAAAAGCCGCCCAGAGGGACGGCTTTTCGCACAATCAACACAGGGTTGATTAGTTGACGCCAACGGCATTGAGGTCGGCAAACGCCTGCTTGACGCGCTCGACGAGACCTTCCTGACCCTTGCGAAGCCATACGCGCGGATCGTAGAATTTCTTGTTCGGCTTGTCGTCGCCTTCCGGGTTGCCCAGCTGACCCTGGAGGTAGCCTTCGTTGCCCTTGTAGAAGTTGAGAATGCCTTCCCATGTGGCCCACTGCGTGTCGGTGTCGATGTTCATCTTGATGACGCCGTAGCCGATGGACTCGGAGATTTCTTCCGGAGAAGAGCCGGATCCACCGTGGAACACGAAGTTGAGCGGCTGAGCATCGGTACCAAACTTCTCGGCAACGTATGCCTGGGAGTCGCGCAAGATGGTCGGAGTCAGCTTGACGTTGCCCGGCTTGTATACACCGTGCACGTTGCCGAAGGAGGCCGCGATGGTGAAGTTCGGGCTGATGGCACTCATCTTTTCGTAGGCGAATGCCACGTCCTCGGGCTGGGTGTAGAGCTTGGACTCATCCATATCGGTGTTGTCCACGCCGTCTTCCTCGCCGCCGGTGCAACCGAGTTCGATCTCGAGGGTCATGCCAATCTTGCTCATGCGCTCAAGATACTTGCAGGAAGTTTCAACATTTTCTTCGAGGCTTTCCTCTGAGAGATCCAGCATGTGGGAGCTGAAAAGCGGGCGCCCCATGTGCTTGAACCATTTTTCGCCTTCGTCAAGAAGATCGTCGATCCACGGCAGAAGCTTCTTTGCCGCGTGGTCGGTGTGAAGAATGACCGGAACACCATAGGCTTCAGCCATCATGTGAACGTGCTGGGCACCGGAGATAGCTCCGAGAGCCGCGCCGTTTTTCAGCCCCTTACCGGCCGTGAAAGCGGCACCGCCGTTGGAGAACTGGATGATGACGGGGGAGTTGACCGCAGCAGCGGCTTCGAGAACACCGTTGATTGAATCGGTACCAACAACGTTGACGGCTGGCAGTGCAAACTTGTTTTCCTTGGCGATCTGGAAAACCTTGGCGACGTCGTCACCAAAGAGAACTCCGGGTTTTACAGCATCAAGAACCTTAGTTGACATGATATTTCCTTCCTGTTTTTGGGTGGATTACTCTTTAGAACCAATGCATTTGGCAAAAATTCGCGGGAACTATATCAGGATTGCTCCTAGGGTCAACACCGACCGGATGAATTTCCGTAATTCCATAGCCAACCTGCTACACCAACAGGAATAAGGACAGGATGATTAAATGACAAGATCATTCCAATTTCTGAAGAAATGATCCTGTCAAAAAAGATCCTACGGCAAGCGAACATGGTTTTTCTTAACTTGCTCTAAGCGTCGTCAAAGAGCCAGGTGGAAAGATAGCGCTCACCGGTATCGCAGATAACAGTAACAATCAGTTTCCCTGCGTTTTCCGGCCGTTTGGCAATCTCTAGGGCGGCAAGTACGTTGGCCCCTGAGGATATCCCGCAAAGGATTCCCTCTTCCCTGGCAAGACGCCGCGACATTTCACCGGCGGCACTGCCATCAACCTTCACAATGTCGTCGACCAGATCGACGTTCAGATTGGAGGGGATGAAGCCCGCACCGATGCCCTGAATCTTATGCGCCCCAGGCTTTCCTCCAGAAATAACCGGAGATTTCTCCGGTTCAACCGCAACAGCCTGAACGGCGGCGTTTTTGTTTTTCAAGCCGGTTGAAACACCTGTCAGCGTCCCCCCTGTTCCAACACCTGCCACAAAAACATCGACCTTTCCGTCGGTGTCCGACCAGATTTCCTCAGCCGTGGTAGCCATGTGGATTTCCGGATTAGCGGGGTTGTCGAATTGCTGCAACATGATGGCATCGGGATTTTTCTCCACCAACTCCTTTGCGGCGGCAATGGCACCAGGCATCCCCTTTTCGGCAGGAGTCAGCACAAGTTCAGCTCCAAGCACCTGCAACAGGCGGCGGCGCTCGATGCTCATGCTTTCAGGCATGGTAAGAATCAGCTTATAGCCCTTTGCCGCGGCAGTAAATGCCAGCGCAATACCAGTGTTTCCACTCGTGGGCTCAATCAAGGTGTAGCCGGGCTGAATGATTCCCTTCGCCTCCGCATCCTCAATCATTGCAACGCCAATACGATCCTTTACGCTGCCGAGAGGGTTGCGCGACTCAAGCTTGACCGCCACGGTTGCCTTCAACCCCTTTGTAACCCGGTTAAGCTTCACCAGCGGGGTATTCCCCACAGTCTGGGTAATGTTTTCATGGATAGGCATTTTCAAACTCCAACTTAAATATTGAACATGATCGGTTGCTCGGAAGTTCGCTTGATATAGTCGTCGTACAGTTCCTGCAACGTAATCTCCGAGAAATACTCACGCAGGACATCGCTGGCCCCCTGCCAAACGCGCTGCACCACACAGGTGTCCGACTTGCTACAACCTTCTGCCAGACAACCGACAAGGTTGATATCTCCCTCCGATGCGGCCAAAACGTCAAAAACCGTGATGTCCTTCGGCTCCTTTGCCAGCCGGAAACCGCCACGCAGGCCACGCACACTATTGACAAGTCCGGCATTTTTCAGCGGGACAATAATCTGCTCAATGTAGTCGGTCGAAATTCCTTCTTGTTCTGCAATTCTTTTCTTAGGAACAGGCTGGTCGCCCTGCAAACGGGCAATGCACAGCAAAATACGGGTTGCATATCGGCCTTTTGTCGACAATCTCATGATACTCCTCCTTATTAGATAAATCACCAATTCATTAGTATTGCTATCATCTATAAATGATTAATAATTGAGCCACAAGTACAATCAATGAAAAAAAGGTAATATTTCCAGCAATTAGAAAGGCCGGTGTCAAAAAATGTGCATCGCCGGATTGAAATCCGTCACATATTGGCTCCTCTTCCCCGACAAGGCACCACCGAAACCCACGTCATTCCACACGCAAGGCACGGGTGATTTCACCGATATACATCCGGTGGAAATCGTTCTGCGGATAATTTCTCATGATGGAATCATCCTGAAAATTGGCTGGGTCCAAATCCTGAAAATAGAGTTTTCGGCATTCGAGCACGAGACGGGCCTCCTCGAAATAGACCGATCCATTGCCCGCCTCGACAGGAGTAAAGCCGCACTCGCCTGCCTTATCGGTCTCCCGACCAGAACGACTGCCGCAAAAGTTAAGCTGCGGCTTGTATTTTCCATCGAAGAACGAAAGCGTGTACACCCCATATTTTTCCATGAACTCGTAGGTATAGCGCTGAGGTCGCACAAAACAGAAGCAAACCGGTTTAAACCAAAGCTCGCCCATGCTACCCCAACTCGCGGTCATCGTATTGTAATGCCC
>JBDLJW010000155.1:0-3942 GCA_039714135.1 Verrucomicrobiota bacterium | reverse complement strand
CGCGTTTGCCGACTATGACGGGTTGGTCTGGCTCGACAACACGCTGGACTTTGGCTCGGCGGGAACCCTTCAGCAGGTTTCGGCCACGATTCCGTTGACGCTCGATGGCGATGTGTTCCTCAACTACAGCACGCGGATCCACGACAATCAAGTGACGACGAACGGGGTGGTGACCGACGGCGTTTTCAATGCGGATCATATTGCATGGTCGGAAAAGCTTCTGGACGGGGTTCCGGTCAATCTGGAATTGACGGCCATGCTGTCGGTGGTGAACGATTTCCGCGGGCTGGCGATCTACCTGCCGGTCGATCCTTCGACGCTCAACCTAGTGGACTATGATGGATACATTACCGTGCTGAAAAGCGGCACGAACATCAATGTGACCGTCAACCTGAGCACCAACTCGAGGGCGCTGGCCGGGAGCGAACTCGACTTTACGCTGGGGTTCCAGCCGGTGCCGTCGCGCACCTATAACACGCAGGCCAACACGGATTACCGGATTTATAAAGGAAGCAACTCCGGCCATGACCTTCCCTATACGATGGATAAGGTTCGGGCGACGATTGATACTGGCGATACCTGGATTATGGCATTCCAGAACTGGACGGAGTATCAGAGCTATTACACCTCGTATGAATATGCGGATCAGATGAAGGCCTCCAAAGAGGCGCTTCATTCGGAAAATAAAAAAATAGTCCCCTATTTCGGGTTCGAGATTTCCGATGTCTGCCCAGAAGCCGAGCTCTACCTCAAGACGGTTTCCTCGCGAGATTCGGGGGGGTATATTCGTGAAAACTTTGGGCAGCAGGCCTGGCCGGTGTGCTATGCCAGCCAGTGGGGCGACCATTGGCTCCAGGGGATGCTGGATGAGTTTTTAAACCATTCCTATCATGCCTCTGACAAAATTGACGGCATGTACATGGATGGAACCCTCGGCCTGTACTTTTGCCTGAACGAGCACCATGACCACGCGAAGTTCGACCAGGCCGGGCGTCAGGTTCCCTATTTCCCGGTACTGGAAACTCGCAGGTTTTCGCAGATCCTCCACCAGTACACCCGGGGGTACAAGAGCGATTTCCTGCAGTTTGCACATACCAGCCACCCGTTCATACCAGCCACCATGGGGTTTGTGGATGTGGTGCTGAACGGCGAGCATACCAAACCCATTCTCGGTCACTGGAAGGTTCCGCTCGATGTTTTCCGTGCGCAGTTCAACTCTCGCCAGTGCGGCGTTCCCGTGCAGCTGCTCAACTATGAAATGGCCACGGAATACCGCAAGCACTATGCCGCCTTGATGCTGTTCGACCAGGTGCACACCCCGTGGACGATCACCCGCAACGCGGATCTGCTGTTTGTTGAGCAGATCTGGGGGATTATGGATGACTACGGGCTGGACGGAGATAAATTTGTTCCGTTCTACTCGCCGGATGCGGAGATCCATGATGACAACGGGAATGCGCTGGTGAGCTACTATGCCACGCCGACCCATTTCGTGGTGGTCGTATCGAATTATGAGGGAACGAGTCCGGCTTCCGCCTTGGTTGACCTGAGTCACTTTTCCGGGCAAATCCTCGGATCTGCGACGGAACTGCTCGATGCCCAGGACTATTCTATTTCGAGCGATAGGTTTGCGGTGTCGGTCGGGGCAGAGGATTTCAAGCTCTTCGCCATTTCCCGGCGCGATCCCGGGCCCAATACGACTAATATCCTGAATTATGTCGAGACCTTCGAACCGTATTCCGCCGGTTTCACAATGCCCGGAACCAACGGCTGGTCGGCCGCGGAGGCCAGCGACGCAACGGTCATCACCAACGCCGTTTCGGTTGCGGCACTCGCTGCCTACAGCGAACCTTGCGGCTATCCGGTTGCCGCCGCACACGCCAAGGTGCTGGAGGTGGACGGAACCGTCACCAACAGCTTCGCCATGGATACCAACCAGGTGGTTTGGGTGGATCAAATGGTGCAGGCCTACCGGCTTGATGCGGCAGACCCCGGACTGCTCGGCAATGCGCAGGCGGCATTCTATTTCAACTCCAATGGTCATCCCATGGTGTGGCACCGGGACCTTGCGGGCGCAACCAATCGCTGGACGGAGATTCCAGAAGTGACGGCCACCAATGGGCAGTGGACCCGGCTGACGTTCAAGCTCGACTACCAGACCGTGGACCCGATCAACAACGTCGAGTATTTCCAAGTGCGGATCGACGGGGTTTCGTTGACGAACGCCTTGGCGAAAACCGCCAACGACGGGTCGGGCTCCGAGGGCGGACGCTGGTTCGCCATGCCGGGCGAACCGGATCGGATGAGCCGCTTGATCGTTGACGGAGCGGGCTCGGACATCGATGATTTGGTTGTGGGCACGGACAGCACGCTCCAGCTCGATGTCGAGATTGCGGCGGGACACGGCGTGGCCATTCCTCCATCGGGTATGAACGGCTACGAGTATGGCGACTCCATCATCCTCTCGATCACCAACACCACGGCTGTGGATGGCGGCGCGCAGTATGAATTTGTCGGCTGGAGCATGACGGGCCACTCCCCTGCGAGCGGGACGGGCACGACGGTCGCGATTACACTGACGAACGATCTGACCCTGACTTGGCTGTGGAGCACCAATGCCTTCTTCCTCGACACCGAGGCCGACCCGGGAGGGGCGGTCTCCCCTGGTGATGGATGGCACGTTCCGGGCACGAATGTGACCCTCGTGCCGCTTCCCGATGCCGGCAAGATCTTCGATGTCTGGAGCGGCGATGTGCCCGGCGGGCAGGAGAACGACAATCCGCTCACGGTCGCCATGGACCAGCCGCGCACGATCACGGCAAATTTTGTCACGAACACCGCCAATACAGTTCCCTATGCCGAGACGTTCGAACCCTACGCCGCGGGTTTCGGCATGCCGGGCACGAATGGCTGGTCGGCGGCGGAGGCTGACGACGGGGAGGTAGGCACCAATGCCGCATCGGTCGCGGCGCTCAACGCATACAGTGCGGCTTGCGGCTACCCGACCAACGCAATCCATGCCAAGGTGCTGGAGGTGGCCGGAACCCTTACCAACAGCTTCACCATGGATGCCAACCAGATCCTCTGGGTGGATCAGATGGCGCAGGCCAGGCGGATTTCCTCGCCCTTCACCAATCTCCTCGGAAATGCGCAAGCGGCGCTCTACTTCAATACCAATGGCCATCCCATGGTGTGGCACAGGGATCTTGCTGGCGGGACCAACCGCTGGACGGAGATTTCCGAGGTGGCAACGGAGGGCAACCAGTGGGTGCGGTTGACGTTCAATCTCGACTACCAGACTGTGGACGCGATTAACCACGTCAAGTATTTCCAAGTGCGCATCGACGGGTTCCCGCTAACGAATGCCTTGGCGCAAACCGTTAACGACGGCTCGGGTTCCGAGGGCGGAAGCTGGTTCGCCATGTCGTCCGAACCCGACCGGATGAGCCGCCTGGTGTTTGCCGGATATGGCGGCGGGGATGTCGACGACCTTGTCGTGACCTCGGACAATCCGATGGTGGCACCGATGGGAACACCGTTCGACTGGCTGGTTTTGCATGGCCTGACCAACGGCACGTATGCGGAGGAGGAGCTTCTGGATAGCGATGGCGACGGCGTGCTCTCGTGGCAGGAATGGGTCGGCGATACGGTTCCGGCCGACAGCAACTCGCTGCTTCAGATCACGAACATCGTGGTTGGTGGAGCCGGGGCGGAGGTGTTCTGGCAGGGCGGCGTACAGGCCACGCAGTGGCTGGAGCGCTGCACTAATCTTGTCGAAGGAGGATGGGATGCGGTTCTGACTAACGAGCCGCCGACATCCCCGACGGAGAGTTTTATCGATTCCGGGGCAACGAACCCGGCGGGGTTCTACCGCATCAAGGTGCAACGCTAAGGTTGATTAAACAAGGTTCTAAAAATGACGAAAGGAAAGGTTAACAAATG
>JBDLJW010000154.1:0-3949 GCA_039714135.1 Verrucomicrobiota bacterium | reverse complement strand
TGTGAATATGAAAATCGTAGTCAAACATTCTCATCACCGTGCGGACCGGCTGTATTGATCAGATTTATCATCAGCTTATCGTCTTTCTGATTGGCGGTAACATCTACAAAATGTAGACCCAGAAAACTATCTTCGCACCTCAAGTGCCCTGATTTGTTTGTTGTTTCATCATTATATTTCTTCCTTATGGGACGCTATCGCTTTCCAATCCTGATCAACCTGAAATCCTCTTTGCCGACGGGCAGTTCGAAGGTGCCGTCCCTAATGGGGAAGAGCGTCCGATCAAACACCTCCGTCGCCATGTCCTTGGTCTTTCCGGCAAACCGGCCCAGATCGATTTTTACGGCGACGTCCTTCGTCCCTTCATAGTTGGATACGACAATCACGAGTCGCTCCGGCGTATCGTAGTAGCTCACAAGTGTATTCCCGGTTGTGTCCGTGATCTCGGCATCCGGCGAATAGAATGGAACAAAATATTTTCCGTCCAAATCGAACTCGTCGAACAGGGTCCAGAGATCCTCGACAAACTTTACCTCCGGATTTGCCGAGACCGTCCAGGGGGTCAATACCGCGTCAAACAACAAGGAGGCGGCAAAGTCCCGGCGATAGGTCGTGCGTGCAGAATAGGTGAGAATCTGCTGGGGAACCCCGCCGACGCGGCCGTTGAACTGTCCGCGATAGGCATCCAGCGGAATCTTCCAAGTTCCCATGATCGGCTTGGTCTGCTCCCCGTTCAGGATCACATCCACCAATCCCATGCTTGCCGGATTAAAGGTACGGCTCGTGTGAAGGAACTGCAGGAAATCCTCTTTATAGCCTCGTGTATAATGATGCAAAAGCTGCGAAAACCGACGAATATCCAATGTTGTGAAGTCCGGGACGATTCGACCGTATGCATCCTTCCCCCCATGTCCATGGCGTGGATTCGCACAGGGGATCACGCCCAGCGTTCCATCCATGAAATATCCGTCGCGCCCGAATTCCGGCACATGCTCCTTGATCCGGCGCAGGAGATAATCCCCCCACTGGCTGCCGTAGCAGACCGCCCAGCACTGCTGCGGAACCGATTCGCGGATATATCCGCCCGCCTCACCCGAGGCAACGGTCCTCAAATAGAGTCTGGCTTCGGGGCAGGCATCGGAAATCTCAAACCCGGAATAGGTTAAAAGTTTCTTATTCTTCTGCTCGAACATGTATCCCAGTTTTGTCATTCTTTCCGCATTTTGATAGGTCGTGTAGTAGTTCTGATACTCGCTCCAGCACTGGAAGGCGATGATCGCCGCATTTTCATCCGTACGGTCGATTTTTGACGAGTGGCTAACCAGATCAAATCCGTATCGGCCTCCCTTGTAGATTCGGTAATCAAAATTGGCCCGGTTGTTGTAGTCACGCGATGGAACCGGCTGAAGCCCCAGGGAAAAATCGAGTTCCCCATCACTCAGTTCTTTTTTTCCGTCGCTCAGCGCAATCACCACGTCAATCTGATCGCCCTTGCGAACCACCGTAACGTATTGATCATAACTCTCTAGATTCAACTTGCGCGGCTCTGTCGGAAGATGAATCGCCAGTCCCCGGAAATCATTGGCAACCGTTAACCCGGACGTTAATGGAAGAACGACCGGAGAACCTTCCTTCAGCGGCTCGACCCAGCTCAGATACCCCTTCTTAAACGTCCCTTCCGTCCGGAATCCATCCGGAGTCAACTGCCAGGTTCGAATCAAACGATCATGGCTGACAAACACATCGCCATCAAGCGTCAGCGGGATCGTCATGGTCACCGTTTTCCCGACAGAAGAAGAGAACCCCACCCTGTTTTCAGACCAGATCAAACCGTCATAATCGATAAAGGCATCCTGTGTTACAGTAGCGTTGCCCAAAGCAAACGTTCCCTCGAATGAAACGCGGTTCTTATGCTGACCGACCTTTTTCAGAGACTCCTGAGTTGATGCCGTCTGGCCGTTGACGGAAAGCCGAACCGTCCCGATAAGAAGCTCTGTGTCCTTCACCTTTATGGATTCGGGAAAGACGCTGTCCTTCGCCAGGCGGATTTCCGAAAGCGCCGACTTCACCACCGGCAAGTCAACCTGCATCGGCTTGTAGTATTTGGAAACATCCAGCTCACTCAAATCAAAGTCGATCGGCGTCTCATCAATCACCCGCACCTCTGTCGCAACCTGCGTTATGACCGCGTCGTTTTTAATCAGTCGGATCGTAAGCATGCGATCCCCGGGAAGCAGCCCCTCGGAATGAATAAACGCATCATCGAGGTCTATTTTTTTAAAGCGAACCGGACTCGCCCCTTCAACCTCAATCTCCAGCTCATCACAAATGGAAAACAATTCGTCGCGTCCGGCAACCTGTACCAGAATTTTATCCGCCCCGCTGCGAACAAACTCAATGTCCGGAAAGAAGGGGTTCCTCATATTCATCGCAAACGTAAACCCGGCTAGATCCTGAATCTGAAGCATAAGCCATTCTTCGACCGCCGCGGAGGAAAGCTTAACATGTTCTTGTTGGCCGGCAGCAACCTCATAAGAGGTCCCATCTGCCTCAAACTTCAGCATATCCTCTGACGGATTTTTCACCTCCAAGTTCATGAAAACACGCCCATTGCCGTCCTTTACCTCCGAAGAGCGCTCAAAACGACTCACGAAAAGACGGTCTGAACTCAACACAATCCGACCGAAGTTTGCCGGCTGAGAAAACTGTTTGGGAAGAAATGGGAAAAGCCCCAGTATATAGCGGTTCTTTGCATCGGCGGAACGAACCGCCGTATTAAACGCCAACTCCAGATCTCCATTCAGAGAATCTACTCCGATATCCGACAGAGGAATCGATACGTTCAGGGACCAGACCTTTATACCCACTTCGGAGTCTACCTTCAGACTGCTCGTCCAACCCGCCCCGATCTTTGGGTGCGCATCCCGAATGGTCCCTGCCGGATTTACGATAAACTGATACAATTTTTTATTGTTTGGAGATCCTACAAAAATTTCAACAGCATCTTCACGCCACAACGGACCGTCACGTTTCGTGGAGGGACGAAACTTATAGCCTTCACGGTACGGGATGGCATAATCAAGGGTTAGGTTTTTGCCATCACACCCCATCTCGACACGGATATTTTTTTCCACAGCGAGTCCATCCGGATAACTGTTCACGACCGGAAGAGAAACTGAAGAGGCTTTCCGGGAAACCGGAACCACCACTGACATTTCCTTCGCCAACGGAAGCTGCACCGCCTGCACACTTGCGGAACACATCAACATCAAACACAACGCAACGCATACTCTTCTCATAACCACCTCTTTATTGTTACTTCTTTGTCTTGTTTAAAATCACTCCTTAGGAGCGGGGCAACTATCCCCGCTCCCGGCACGATGCCCGGACAATCAATAGGAATCTCTTATTTCTTAACAACTTTTGCAAGTTGCTTCCGACACAAACTTTGGGACGGTCTCCAATCAACTTGGGTTGGATGTAGGTTGTATCCCCAGCCTCGAAGTCATTGTGCTCTATCTTCGCACGAGCCGTTTTGTGGCCTGCCGGACCATGGCGGAAAAATCCTGTCTGACCGTCGTTAGGGGCGGGTTGAGGATTTCCCCGATCCGATGCGAACCCCATTCGCCTTTTGACCCCATTCGCCTTTCGCTATCGGTCATAAATTTCAATGCGCAGCGTCTGAATTTTCTTTGCGCCGATGTCAAAACCTATATTCCGGCCTTGTTGTTCGATCCGTTGCGAACGAGAGCCCGGCTGCTCCAGCATGTTCACCAGTTCCACCGACTTTGAATCGAAGCCACAGGAGAGCGTACTGCGAACCATTCCCGATGTCGGATTGAACAGCCGAACAATGACCGCATTTCCTTCATGGGCCTTCTTGACCGCGGTGACGACCACCTCCGGCGTATCGATCGACAGGAAACTGCCCTGCTCCGGCAATTTGCCG
>JBDLJW010000153.1:0-3954 GCA_039714135.1 Verrucomicrobiota bacterium | reverse complement strand
CTTGCCGAGAATACGCGATGCCATGCGGTCGGGATAGAACGGCTCCAGATCTTCCATTTTTTCGCCGCTGCCGGTCATCAGGATCGGGCAGCCGGTCACGGCATGGACCGACAACGCCGCGCCGCCGCGCGCGTCGCCGTCAAGCTTGGTAAGGACCATGCCGCTCAACCCGACTGCTTCGCGGAAAGCCTCGGCCACGTTGACCGACTCCTGGCCAATGGCGGCATCAAGCACCAGCACCGCATTGCGCGGCTCGGTCTCGGCACGGAACTCCTTCAGTTCCTCCACCAGCTCTTCGTCCACCTGAAAGCGGCCGCCGGTGTCGTAGATTACCACGTCATACTTGCCTTCCTTTGAATACTGTGCCGCACGCTTTCCGAGCATCGGAACCGTTTCGCCGGATTCCGGTTTAACGAGGTCCACGCCGGTCTGTTGCGCCAGGATTGAAAGCTGCTCCACAGCGGCTGGTCGGCGGATATCGCAGGCCACCAGCAAAACGCGGCGGCCGGACTTTTTCCATCGGTTGGCCAGCTTACCCGCCGTTGTGGTTTTACCCGAACCGTGCAGGCCCATCAGCATTACCGAGGCGGGATTGCCCGTCAGGTCAAACTCTTCGTGCGCTCCGCCGAGGAGCTCGACGAGCTCATCGTTCACGCGCTTGACGATCTGCTGGCCGGGCGTGACGCTATCGAGCACTTCCTCGCCCAGGCAGGCCTCCTGGACGCGTTTTACAAAATCGCGTGCAACGCGGAAGTTGACGTCTGCCTCCAGCAGCGCCAGCCGTACTTCGCGCAATGCATCCTTGACGTTTTTCTCCGTCAGCTTGCCGTAGCCGCGCAGGTTTTTGAATGTCTTCTGCAATGCAGAGGATAGGTTTTCAAACATGGGAAAATCAGTTGTCCATCAATGGTTGGTTGTTATTGGAAAGTCAGGCAGTTAAGCGGAAACACATGGAATTTCAAACCACTAATCCACATGAATTATTGTGTGGATTCAGGGTTGCATCACCCCCAGCCCAGCCTATAGTTCGGCTCTTCAACAAATGGAAAAAACTATGACCCATAACGATACCTTGCGCCGCTTGCGCTATGCCCTGAATGTAAACGACGCCAAAATTGCGGAAACCATCGGCCTAACCGGACGAAAAACAACGGCGGACGAAGTCGTTAACTGGCTGAAGCGGGAAGACGAGGCGGGCTACGCCGAGCTGCCCCCCGCCCTGCTCTGCCGCTTTCTCGACGGCCTCATCATTGAAAAGCGCGGCCCTCATCCTTCCGGAAAAACATTCGAACCACTCGACTTCCTCTCCAACAACGAAATCCTGAAGAAGATGCGGATCGCACTGGAGCTGAAGGAAGACGACATGCTGACCATTTTCAAGCGGGCCGAGTTTACCGTAACCAAGGCCGAACTCGGCGCCTTCTTTCGCAAGGAAGGACACCGCAACTTCCGCAAATGCCCCGAACAGGTCCTGAAAAAATTCATCAAAGGACTCAGCACGAAATCCTGATCGAACAGAGCAGGCTTGGCTATGGCTCCTCGGTCAGCAATTCGCCGCCCTTGATCAGGCGACAAAATTCCTTTTTTGTAACCTTATGCATCGTTCCTTCGGCAACGATAGGATCCTTCATCTCCTTGTATTTCACGGAGAGTCGAGCCCATTCAACAATGCGAAAATAGTCTTCGCCCTTTTTCCAAATCTGGCCTTGTTGTAATTTCATAACCGTCTTTAGCATCATCTCCGCAACGATTCCACGCTATTCATGCTCTCAAGCTGAGTAGATCAAAAAAAGGGCAGGAAGAAAGGTGGAGCGGGAGACGGGACTCGAACCCGCCACGTCCAGCTTGGGAAGCTGGCATTCTACCACTGAATTACTCCCGCCCACGGAAGGTCTTTTTTATAGCCCCGGGTCGGACGGAAATCAACTTTCTCTTTTCTAAACCCGCAATCCGTGTACCCTTGCCGCCATGGATTCACCCTTTCAACTCGTTGCGGATTTCGTGCCGACCGGCGATCAGCCGGAGGCGATTGATCAATTGTGTGCGGGGCTGTCCAAAAGCCGGAAGCTTCAGACGCTGGAAGGTGTGACGGGGTCGGGCAAAACCTTTACAATCGCCAACGCGATTGCGCGGCATGGCCGCCCCACCCTCGTGCTGTCGCACAACAAGACGCTTGCGGCACAGCTCTATGCCGAGCTGAAGGCTTTTTTCCCGCACAATGCGGTGGAATATTTCGTCTCCTACTACGACTATTACCAGCCGGAGGCCTATATTCCGCAGACCGACACCTTCATCGAGAAGGACTCGTCAATCAACGAGGAGATCGAGCGGTTGCGGCTGGCGGCGACGGATGCCCTGCTCAACCGCGAGGATGTCATCATTGTGGCCTCCATCTCCTGCATCTATGGATTGGGTTCGCCGGAAGACTATAAGCAGATGGTGGTCGGTGCCAAGGTGGGCGAAGCCGTCGACCGCGACGCGGTGCTGAAGAAGCTGGTCGATATCCAATACGAGCGCAACGACTATGAACCCGGCCCCGGCAAGTTTCGCGTTCGCGGCGATACGCTCGATATTTTTCCGTCCTATGCCAAGGACTATGCCATCCGGTTTGAATTCTGGGGCGATGAGATCGAGGCCATCAAGAAGATTGATCCGCTGACGGGCAATACGCTCGAAACCTACGACCACATCATGGTTTCTCCCGCAAAGCATTTCGTGATGCCGCAGACCAAGATCGATGCCGCGCTGGTCGCCATTCGGGAGGAGATGAAACAGCAGGTGGCGGAGTTTGAGCGGCAAAACCGGTTGATCGAAGCGCAGCGGATCAAGATGCGCACGGAGTATGATTTGGAAATGCTCAAAGAGATCGGCTTCTGCGGCGGGATTGAAAACTATTCGCGCCATCTTGCCGGACGCGAAGCCGGCGATCGGCCGGAGTGTCTGCTGGACTATTTCCCCGGCACCTTTCTGACGATCATCGATGAGTCGCACGTTACCCTGCCGCAGGTGCGCGGCATGTATAACGGCGACCAGGCACGCAAGCGCACGTTGGTGGATCATGGGTTTCGACTGCCCTCGGCCCTCGACAACCGGCCGATGAATTTTGACGAGTTCATGCAGGTCACCAACGAGATCGTTTTCCTCTCCGCCACGCCGGGTCCATACGAAAAGGAACACGGCGGCGTTTCCATCGAACAGATTATCCGCCCAACCGGCATTGTCGATCCACCAGTCGAGTTGCGCCCGCTCAAGAACCAGATCGACGACCTGATGGAGGAAGTCCGCATCCGTTCCGAGCGGGGCGAGCGCACGCTGGTGACGACCCTGACCAAGCGTACGGCGGAGGATTTAGCCGAATATCTGGAAAAGACCGGACTGAAGGTGCAATACCTCCATTCCGATATCGATGCCCTCGAACGTGTCGAAATCCTGCGCGAGCTGCGTAGCGGCAAGGTCGATTGCTTGATCGGTATCAACCTGCTCCGCGAAGGACTCGACCTGCCGGAGGTGTCGCTTGTCGCAATTCTCGATGCCGACAAGGAGGGCTTTCTCCGTTCCGAAACCGCACTGGTGCAAACGGCCGGACGCGCGGCGCGGCACATCGGCGGACTCGTCATCATGTATGCCGAGAAGATTACCGACTCGATGCAGCGCATGCTCGACAAGTGCGACCACCGCCGCCGCAAGCAGCAGGCCTATAACGAGGAGCACGGCATTGTGCCGCAGGCGATCAAGAAGGAGATTCAGGAGAGCCTGAAGACAATCTACGAAACCGCAGAAGAGACGCTCGAAGCCGCCGTGGCCGAAGATGGCGTGGAATACAGCGTCAGCGAAACGATCCACCAGCTCGAAACCGAAATGCTCATTGCAGCCACGGATCTTGAATTCGAGCGTGCCGCCGTCCTGCGCGACCAGATCAAAGGGCTTAAGGAAAAATGTTCGTAGTTCCGCCTT
>JBDLJW010000152.1:0-3973 GCA_039714135.1 Verrucomicrobiota bacterium | reverse complement strand
TGGTGGAACTTTGCCTTGAGTTGCTCGCTCTTTCGGTGGACATAGTCGGTGGTCTTCGGGAATTTGTGATGCAACCATGCCTTCAGCCTCCCAAATAGAGGGATTTCATCGGCCAGCAGGTAGACGCCGATCAGAATAGTTAAAATTCCCTGTCCGGGAGTGATGAGCATGATGATTCCGGTCACGATGCAAAACCAGCCGATAAAATGCTTGAGCACCAGCTTGGTGTGTCTATTCCAGATCAGTCGTTTCATGGGGAACCTTGAATTTCAGCAAAAAGAAGAAAACCACGGAATGGCTGGAAAGCATAGCCCAAACCGTTTTGTTCAAGCCACACTTCCTCATCGGATCCGCCGAAGGGGGGCGGCGGATAACCGATGATTCCGTGGTTTGGCCTCATAGACGCTCCAGCTCTTCCCAGCGTTCAAAGGCGGCTTCGAGTTTTTGAGGAATTTCTTCCGCCCGGGCATTTGCGGCGGCGATTTCCTCTTTTTCTTTTTGGTAGAATGCAGGGTCGGCCATGGCTTCGTGCAGTGCTTCCTGCTCGGCCTCAAGCTGCTCAATAAGCTTGGGGAGGTTTTTTAGCTCCTCCCGCTCCTTGTTCGAGAGTTTCCGGGTTGTCTTCCGTATCTCCTGTTTTGCACTAATGCCTTTTGTCTCTTGCCTAGTGCCTGATTGGCTTTGCAAAAGCCAATCATCGTAGCCCCCGGGATATTCATTGACCCGGCCTTCTCCCTCGAAAACGAGTGTGCTGGTAACGACATTGTTCAGGAATGAGCGATCATGGCTGACGAGCAGCAGGGTGCCTTCATAGTTTGCCAGCAACTCTTCGAGCAGTTCCAATGTCTCCATGTCGAGGTCGTTGGTCGGTTCGTCGAGCACCAGCACGTTCGAGGCTTTGGTGAAGAGCTTGGCCAGCAACAGGCGGTTGCGTTCGCCGCCGGAGAGAACGCTGACAGGCTGGCGCGCACGGTCGGGGGTGAAGAGGAAATCCTGCAGATAGCCGAGGACGTGCTTCTTGCTGTTGCCGATGGTTACCATTTCCTCGGTGCTGATATTTTCGGCCACGGTTTTTGTTTCGTCGAGCTTGGCGCGATGCTGATCGAAATAGGCCACTTCCAGCTTGGTGCCGTGGTCGACCGTTCCTCCCTTGGGGTTCAGCTCGCCGAGCAGGAGTTTGATCAGGGTGGTCTTGCCGCAACCGTTGGAGCCGATGATCCCGATCTTGTCACCACGCATAATGCTGGTGCTCAGGTGTTGAATGATCGGGGCTTCCTCGTAGTCGTATGAAACTTTTTTGGCAGTGATGACCTTGCGCCCGGAAAGTCCGGCTTCGGCCAGCTGCATATTGACGTTTCCAGTACGTTCACGCTTTTGGCCACGCTCTCGCCGCATTTGTTCCAGCGCCCGGACTCGCCCTTCGTTTCGGGTGCGCCTCGCCCGGATGCCTTTGCGTATCCAAACCTCCTCTTGTGCCAGTTTCTTGTCGAACTGTGCCCATTGCTCGGCTTCCCCATCCAGCAGTGCCTGCTTGCGCTGGAGGTAGGTATCGTAATCGCAGGCCCAGGAAAGGAGTTGTCCCCGGTCGAGTTCAACAATGCGCGTTGCGAGTTTGCGCAGGAATGCGCGGTCGTGTGTTACAAAAAGCAGGGTGCCTTTATAGCGGCCAAGGAAGTTTTCAAGCCATTGGATGGATTCGATGTCGAGGTGGTTGGTCGGTTCGTCCAGCACGAGGATGTCCGGATCGCAAACCAATGCCTGCGCCAGTAGGGCGCGCCGCTTCTGTCCGCCCGACAGTGCGCTGAATTTAAAATGGTTTTCAAGCGACACCAGCGAAATGACCTTGTCGACGGCCTGATGCGAAACATAGTCGTCATGCGGATCCTCCAGTCCCTGAAAGACCAGTTCCTCGACCGTTTCCTGCAGGTCGTGCGGCACATTCTGCCGCAGGCGGCGTACCTTCAGGCCCGGTTGGCGGATGATTTTCCCCGCATCCGGTTCAATGTTTTCATTGACGATTTTCAGTAATGTCGACTTGCCCTCGCCGTTGCGACCCACCAGACAAATGCGCTCACCTCGCTCGATTTGCAGGGTGGTATTGTCCAGCAGTTGTGGCCCGCCGAATGCTTTATATAGATTTTGTAGACTAAGTAGTGCCATGATTGCCCCTGCATATACAAGAGAGGCATCTAGGACGGAACAACAAAATGCTTCCAACTTTGAATGTTTTTTCGGAAAATGAATCAAAATATGAAATAATGACGGTCACAGATGGATGAAACGGAGGGTGCGGGAATGAAAAGAAAAAGTTCATTTGATTCGATTCTGGTACTGATCGCCTTGGCGATTGTAATCGTTTTTGGCCCGTCGGCCCAAAAGGTCAATGCCCAGCCGCAGTCGGCATCAACGGGGGCTTTGCCGGCGGAGATTGATCCGGACAGTGCCTGTGGCGAGTTGGTTCGCATGGTACAGGCCGGTGTGGAGCAGGGTGTTGTTCTGGCGTACATCGATAATTCCCTCCGCCTTTTCAATCTGGATGCCGATAGAATCATTTACCTGACCGACCTTGGTGCTCCAGCCGAAATCATTGAGGCAGCAATGGCACACGATCGGAAATTGATCGACGATGGGATTTCATCAGCCGCCCCAGATGCCGACGAGGGCGAAGAATCCATTGGCGAGCAGCCGGAAGAGGTCACGATGGATGATTTTCGCCATGAGCTTGCTCCTTATGGAGTGTGGGTGGAGGTCGACGGATATGGCCGTTGTTGGCGGCCGACGGTTCTTATATACAATTCCAGCTGGCGTCCCTATTGCGATAACGGCCGCTGGGTCTATACCGATTGCGGGTGGTATTGGGTGTCCAACTATTCATGGGGCTGGAGAACATCCCATTACGGCCGGTGGTTTCAGCATTCGCGCTATGGTTGGTGCTGGTGGCCGGATACGGTCTGGGCGCCGTCGTGGGTGTGCTGGCGGTATGAGCGGGACTATTGCGGGTGGGCGCCGTTGCCTCCCTATACAACCTGCCTGTCTGGAGTCGGATTTGTCTATCGCGGCAGTACGGTAGGTGTCGGGTTTGATTTTGGGCTTGGCGTTGGCTCTTTCACATTCATTGCAACAAAGGATTTCTGCGATCCGGAGCCCTGGCGCCATCGAATTGGAAAAGAGAAAGCGGCGAAGATCTATAACCGCACAAAGGTCTTTCACGAAATCAAGTATGACAAAAAGCAACGCCGGGTCGTCAACTCCGGAATTTCATCAAGGGATATTGCGGCGATCACGCAAAAGGAGATTCGTCCGGTATCCATTCGTCATGAAAAGGAAGGAAAGGGGAGGGGCAATCGGCACGAGCGGTTGGACAGGGAAAAACGTACGCTGTTCGTGAGCTCCCCGAATGCATCGTCAGCATCTTCGGCGCGTGATGCAACTTCCATAAAAACACGGCAAAAAAATCGCGTGCCGGAACATCGAAGTGGAAGTCGGAGTTCCGGGCAGAGTGTCAGTCGTTCTGTTTCAAAACCGTCCCGCCACCAACCGGCGGAGAACGTGGCTCCGAAAACGAAGCCGCGGCGTCCCGCTACGACTGCGCCACGGACGGGAACGAATAAACCTTCAAAAAAACAGGTGCAGAAAAGCAGCAGGCACTCCAGTCCTCCTCCAGAGGTTGCTCCGCAACGCAAACCGAGAAAACCGGCTCCGCAACCTAAGCCGAAGAAGCCAGCCCCTCCGAAATCGAAAAAATCCAACGGGCGGGCGGAAGAAAGGCAAAACAACAAATAGTGTTGTTTGTGTTGCAGGAGAAAATGGTGGGCAATAATGGATTCGAACCATCGACCTCTTGCATGTCAAGCAAGCGCTCTAACCAACTGAGCTAATCGCCCCCAGGAATATCGGGAAAAGCCAGGCTTTTGTTCCCCGAAGGCCGAGAGTAGATAATATTCGGGTGGTGTTTGTCTAGGCTAAATCGGCT
>JBDLJW010000151.1:0-3975 GCA_039714135.1 Verrucomicrobiota bacterium | reverse complement strand
TTTGATATGAGCAGGAATCTGGCACCGATTGTTAAATGGGGTACGGATAAGAAATACAAGCGGGCCGAGGATTTTCTCCTTCGCCCGTCCGTGGAAGAGCAGGCGATGGAGGCGGCCGCGCGTATTCTTGCGGATGTGAAGGAGCGCGGCGACAAGGCGGTGATTGATTGCGCGCGCCTGTATGACGGCTCCAATATTTCTGTCCGTCGCATCCGGGTTTCAGCCGAAGAGATTGCCGAAGCCAGAAAAGTGGTCGATGCGGACTTCAAGAAGGCCGCTGAAGAGGCGCACAAGCGCATCGTGGCGTTTTCCAAAAACGGTCTGCGCGACAACTGGGAGATGGAAACGCCCAAAGGCGGTATGCTTGGGGAAAAGTTTGTGCCGTTTGACCGTGTGGGCGCCTATATTCCCGGCGGTGCGGCTCCGCTGGCCTCGACCGCGCTGATGACCCTTACGTTGGCGAAGGTGGCCGGGGTGAAGGAGCTGGTGGCTTGTTCGCCCGCAAATGCGGAAGGCAAGCTGAGCCCCTACATCATCTATGCGCTCAATCTGGCCGGCGCGACCGAAATCTACAAGGTCGGCGGTGTCCATGCCATCGGAGCCATGGCCTACGGAACCAAGACGATTGCCAAGGTCCGGAAGATTGTCGGCCCCGGCGGGCCGTATGTGACCGCCGCAAAGCGCCAGGTCTATGGCGACGTGGCGCTCGACATGGTGGCCGGACCGAGCGAAATCGGGGTGTTGTGCGATACCTCCGCCAATCCGGCCCACGTTGCGGCCGACCTGCTTTCGCAGGCGGAGCATGGAACCGGCTCGGAAAAAGCGCTGCTGGTGACGACCTCGCAAAGGCAGGCCGAAGCAATCCGCGCCGAGGTGCTCAAGCAGGCAAAGGAGCTTTCCCGTTCCGAACCAATCCACCAGGTGCTGGAAAAGGGCATGCTTCTGGTTGTCGTGAAGGATCTGTCCGACGGCATGAAGCTCTGCAACTTGTTTGCGCCGGAGCACATGGAGTTGATCGTCAAGAATCCCGACAAATGGGTCGATAAGGTTGAAAATGCCGGCGCGCTGTTCATTGGCGAATGGACGCCTGAGTCGGTGGGCGACTTTGTGGCGGGTCCGAGTCACGTTCTTCCGACGGGCGGAACGGCGGCTTATTTCTCCGGCCTGACGGTCGAGGATTTCCGCCGCCGCGTCAGCCTGATCCGGTTTACGAAGGAAGATTTGCAGGATACGCTGCCGGCGGTCGAAGCCTTTGGCCGCATCGAAACTCTCGACGGCCATGCCCGTTCCGCCACCATTCGATTTGATAAATAAGAGAAATGTAATGAGCGATTTGATTAGAAAGTCGGTACAGGCGATGTCGGGCTATGTTCCGGGGGAACAGCCCAGGAACGAGGACATTGTTAAGCTGAATACGAACGAGAACCCGTACCTGCCATCGGCGAATGTGCAGGATATCCTGTCGATGATCGATGTCTCGGTGCTTTCGCGCTATCCGGATCCGGTGTGCATGGAGCTGAGGAAGGCGATTGCGGAGCTGCACGGCTGCGCGGCCGGCAATGTATTTGTGGGCAACGGCTCGGACGAGGTGCTGGCACTGTGCATCCGGGCGTTCGTCGAGCGCGATGGGGCGGTGGGCTATTTTGATCCGTCGTACTCGCTCTATCCGATTCTGGCCGACATCGAGGATGTGGAAAAGCGCCCGGTGCTGCTGGATGCCTCTTTCGGGTGGCAGATGCCGGAAGACTATTCCGCGTCGCTCTTTTTCCTGACCAATCCCAATGCGCCGACGAGCCTCAAGTTTTCCAAGGCCAATGTGGAGCCATTCGTCCAGGATCTCGGCGGCGTGGTGCTGATTGATGAAGCCTATGCCGACTTTGCCGACGAAAACTGCATGGATCTTGCCTTGCAGCACGACAACGTGCTGGTGGCGCGGACGCTTTCCAAATCCTATTCGCTGGCCGGCATCCGACTGGGCTACTGTGTCGGCAACGCCGAGCTGATTGGTGCAATGTACAAGATCAAGGATTCCTACAACGTAAACTACCTCTCGCAGGAGATCGCGCGCGTGGCCATCCTCGATCAGGACACGATGACAGCCAATGTGCAGGCGATCGTTGAAACGCGCAGGCTGGTGGCGGAAAAGCTGTCGGAACTCGGTTTCGAGGTTGCTGATTCCCAAACCAATTTTCTTTGGGTCAAGCCGCCGGGAATCATGTCCAAGGCGCTGTTTGAAGCGCTGCGCAAGAAAAACATCATCGTTCGCTATTTCGGCAACGACGAGCGCACAAAGGACTATCTTCGCATCACCATCGGAACCGCACCGGAAATGTTTAGGTTCCTCGATACGGTCGAGGAAATCCTGAATGGAGGCGAGTAATGGCAACGGCGTGTCCCAACAAGGCTGAAAACCTGAAGTTTTGCACCTGCACCTATGACTGCGACAAGCGCGGCCTTTGTTGCGAGTGCGTCGCCTACCATCGTGCCAAGGGCCAGATTCCCGGATGCTTCTTTTCCAAGGAAGGGGAGGCCACGTGGGACCGCTCGGTGAAGAATCTTTGCGAGGATTGCGGCGGCTGTTGAGACCTCTAGATCCTTACGACTGCATCTGTGCTTTGATGCGCTCCTCGACATCGTGCTCGTAGAGGGAAGTGAGCGTCTCTCCGAGATCGCCCTCCATGACGCGGTCAAGCTTGTAGATTGTTAGGCCGATGCGGTGGTCGGTCAGGCGGTTCTGCGGAAAGTTGTAGGTGCGGATCTTTTCGGAGCGGTCGCCGGAACCAACCATCGATTTACGCTCGGAGGCCTCGGCCTCGGCCTTTTTACGCTGCTGATCGTCAAAGAGCCGGGCACGCAGCACCTTCATGGCGGCAGCCTTGTTCTTGTGCTGCGAGCGCTCGTCCTGGCACTGCACGACCACGCCGGTGGGAATGTGGGTGATGCGGATGGCGGAGTCGGTGGTGTTGACGTGCTGGCCGCCGGCGCCTTGCGCGCGGTAGGTATCGATGCGCAAATCCTCGGTCTTCACCTCGATGTCGACCTCTTCGGCTTCGGCCAAGACGGCAACGGTAGCGGCGGAGGTGTGCACGCGCCCCTGGGTCTCGGTCTGGGGTACGCGCTGGACGCGGTGGGTGCCGCCTTCGTGCTTGAGGATTTTATAGACATCTTCGCCCTCGACGGAAAAAGAGACTTCCTTATAGCCGCCGGCTTCGGAGGGGCTGACATCCATGACGGAATGCTTCCATCCCTTGGTGTCGAAATAGCGGGTATACATGCGGTAGAGATCGCCGCAGAAGATGCCGGCCTCGTCGCCGCCGGTGCCGGCGCGGATTTCCATGATGACGTTGCGGCTGTCGGTCGGATCCGGCGGAATGAGGGAGATCATCATGTCGCGTTCGGCCTGCGGCAGCTTTTCCGCAATCTCGGCCAGCTCCATTTCGGCCATTTCGCGCAGCTCGTCGTCGGAGCCGGCATCGGCCAGAATGGCTTCGCCTTCGGTCTTGGAGTCGGTCAGGGCAAGGAGATCCTTTGCGCATCCCGCCAGTTTCTTCTGGTGGGAATATTCCCGCATGCACTCCTGCATTTTCTTGGGGTCGGCGGAAACCTCGGGCTTCGACATGCGCTCTTCAAGTTCGCGAAGCTTGGCCTGAAGTTGTTCGAGATAGTTGTGGTCAATCATGGGATCCGCCGGGTTGGAAGTTTAACAGAGCGTGGGCACAAAAAGGCCGAACGTGCTTGCGCAGGTTCGGCCTTCAGAGAACAGGCTGTTAGTACTGGCCTGCTGCGAAACGCTTCTTGAAGCGATCCACGCGCCCTTCTGTATCGATAAGCTTTGCGCTGCCCGTAAAGAACGGGTGGCAGCTTGAGCAGGTGTTGACGTGCATTTCCTTGACGGTTGAGTTCGTCTTGATCTCGTTTCCGCAGGCGCAGCGAATCATCGCTTCTTCATACTTTGGATGAATATCTGTTTTCATT
>JBDLJW010000150.1:0-3993 GCA_039714135.1 Verrucomicrobiota bacterium | reverse complement strand
TCCTTCCAATCGTCAAACACGTTGATTCCAAGTTCTTTCGCACGCGCATTTTCCATGATCGAGTTGAAAGGGCGTTTGGTCGGTGTTGGAAATTCATCGCTCGTGCATGGAACAAAATCATGTGCAATACCCAGTTGGTCCAAGAAAGTGCAGGCAAGGTTGTACCATGAACAATACCCTTCCGATGAAGCGTGAAAAATTCCGGTCGCACACTTTTCAGCCACAGCCCGAATCTGCCGAGCCAACGTATAGGACCATGTCGGCGAACCCCATTGGTCGTCGACAACCTTGAATTCCTTGCCAGGATTCTGGAGCGTCAAACGCAACATTGTCTTTAAAAAATTCTTCCCATTCGCGCCATAGAGCCAAGCCGTTCGAAGAATGGCGAAACGCTCCGTGCGTTCGGCAATCGCCCGTTCGCCCGCCAACTTGGATCTACCGTATTCCGAAACCGGGTTCGGTTCATTGGTTTCAAGCAATGCTTCATACAACGGCTTGTCCCCCGAAAAAACATAATCGGTTGAAACATGCACAAGAAAAGCGCCGTTTACCTCTGTCCAGTCCGCCAAGTGAGCGGGAAGGTCGGCATTTGCCTTCCAACACGACTTATCCGTCTCACAGGCATCCACGGCCGTGTAGGCCGCGCAATTGATAATCACATCTGGCTGGAGCCGATCCAAAACCTCCAGGCATTGTGAACGGTTCGAGAGATCCACCTCCGGCAAATCAACCCCGGTCAAACCGGAAATATCCTTGAAAACATCAAGGCAATCACTCCCAAGCTGCCCCTTTGACCCCGTAATCAGAACCTTCTTCATGCTACTCCACGGTCACGGATTTCGCGAGATTGCGGGGCTGGTCGATCTCGCAGCCGCGCGCGGCAGCGATGTGGTAGGAAAGCAGTTGCAGCGCCACCACTGTTGGAACCGGCGCAATGCACGCCGGGCAATCCGGAACAACGATCACGTCGTCGAATCCGTCGGCAACGGCCTCATCGCCTTCACTGACGACGGCGATCACGGGCGCCTTACGCGCCTTGCACTCCTCGGCATTGCCGATCATCTTATCCTTGCCGGGAATATTGTTAAGCAGTGCCACAACCGGGGTATCCTCCTCCAGCAAGGCGATGGGACCGTGCTTCAGCTCGGCGGCGTGATAGCCCTCGGCATGCACATAGCTGATTTCCTTCAACTTCAACGCCCCTTCGAGCGCGACAGGGAAGAGGTAGCCGCGACCAATGAAAAAGGCGTTTTCCTTGTCGGCATATTTCTGCGCAACGGCCTTGATCGCCTCGTTTTGCTCCAACACCTTTTCCACCAGCTCGGGAATGCGTTCGATCCAACGGGACAGCTCCTCTCCGGCATGCCGGGGCAGCCGACGCGTACGTGCAATCTTCAGCGCCATCATCAGCATCACCGAAACCTGGCAGGTGAATGCCTTGGTGGAGGCCACACCGATTTCAGGACCGGCATGCAGATAGATACCCCGACCGGTTTCGCGGGCGATCGTCGAACCAACGACGTTGCAGATCCCCGCCACGATGGCCCCTTTGTGCTTGGCTTCGCGGACCGCGGCCAGCGTATCGGCCGTTTCGCCCGACTGGCTGATGGCCAGCACCAGATCATGGGGGGTCACGATGGGATTGCGATAGCGGAACTCGGCCGCCTGCTCCACTTCGGCGGGAATACCGGCCATCTCTTCGAAGGCATATTCCCCCACCATGCCGGCATGCATCGAGGTGCCGCACCCCACAACCAGCACACGACCAATTTGCGCGGCATCGCGCGGTGAAAAATCGAGTCCGGAGAGAATCGCCGTGCCCATGGCGAAATCCAAGCGGCCACGGATGGCGTTGCGGATGGCGTCGGGTTGCTCAAACATTTCCTTGAGCATGAAATGGGCATATTCCCCCTTCTCGGCCGCACCCTCGTCCCACTCCATGGCGGTTACTTCGCGGCTGACCGGGGCATGCTGCAGATCAAACATCTGCACGCCCGCTTCGGAAATCACGGCCATGTCGAAGTCTTCAAGATAGATTGCATCGCGCGTATGCGGAATGATGGCCGAGGCATCGCTGGCAATCACTGTTTCATCCTTGCCGAGACCAATCACAATCGGGCTGCCGCAACGCGCAGCAATCAGCTTGCCCGGTTCACGGTCGGTCATCACCACGATGCCGTAGGTTCCCTTGACCTTCTTGAGTGCTTCGCTAACAGCCGATTCAAGATTGTCCTTGTAGCAATAGGCAATCAGTTGAACCAGCACCTCGGAATCAGTATCCGAAACGCACTTGATGCCATGCTGCGCCAGACCCGCCTTGATCTCCTTGTAGTTTTCGATGATTCCATTATGCACCATCGCGAAATGGCCGGAGGCATCGAGATGCGGATGGGCATTGACTTCGTTCGGCGGGCCGTGCGTTGCCCAGCGGGTATGGCCAATACCTTGGACCGACTCGCGAAGCATGCTCAGCTCGGACGCATCGACCCGTTCGCGCAGATCCTTGATCTTGCCCGGATTCTTAACCACACCGATCTGCCCATCGTTCAGGCAAGCCACGCCGGCCGAGTCATAGCCCCGGTATTCCAGCCGCCGAAGCCCATCCACCAGAATTTCCGAAGCGTTCCGTTTTCCAAAATATCCAACGATTCCACACATAGTATTAATTCGTGATTCGTGATTCGTAAAAACCCAACCCCATCCGGGCGAGCTGCCGCCCTCGGTCGCTCAGCCCCTTTTGGCTGAAACCTTACTGGTTTCACTAAAATGTAGAGAATATCCAAGCATTGGACATTCGGTTGTGCGGCGGTTAATCCCCCGCCGCCACGGGGTGCTTCATGCGATGCTCCAGCGCATCCATCGGGAACTCGGTCTCCACCAGGGTTCCCAGCATTTCCATCAGAACACCAACGCGCTCCTGCGCCGGCATCAGTTTGATCACCTTCACCTTAAGACCCCGCATCGAACCTTCCAAAATCGTGGTCTCCTCGCCAACTTCCAGCGGGGCAATGGCGTCAACAACACCCTCGCCGTCCAGATCTGCCCTCAGCGACTCGATCACAAGATCCGGCACGGAAACAATTTTCCCATCAAAAACCGGTATGTTCAGCACACCGGGGGCATAGGAAACCGCACGTTTCATTTCAAACAGGTCAAAGCGCGCAAAAAAATATCCCGGAAACATCGCCTCCTGAAACCAGACCGGACCGCGCACCGTTTTGCGCTGGAAACGGATTTGCGGGCAAAAGACTTCCATACCATGCCGCGCCGCCAGGTTTTCGGCCGCCATCCGCTCCTTCTTGGGCTTCGAACGCACGCAATACCAATGCTCGCCCGCTTTAAACTGTGCAGATCGCTCCATTTTGTCAGCCACCGATCAATTTAAGAATAAGTGGAAGCGCAGTCCCCGCGCGCTTTTGCCAGTTGGCCAATAGATCAATCTTTTCCTGGAGTGTTTCCCGATCTTCGCCCTCATGAACCTCCAACAATTCACGAATCCGCTCGATCCGCTCCTTGCCGCTGGCAACGTGGGGCCGGACTTGCTCGCTGGCGAAACCAGAGGCCATCTTGCGCAAAGAGGTTTCAGCCACATGATAATCCTTGCGGTCACCGGGAATATAAACGGTGCGGATGGCCCCGAAAGAACGAAGGATCTTCAGCCCCTGACTGGTCGAACCCTTGCTGATACCCAGCCGGATGCGGCAATCATCAAGACAAAGCGGGTCGGAGGAAATAAAGAGCAATCCATAGATTTCCCCCACCGAACGCGGCAGATTCAATACATCCGCCATACGGATGAACAGCTCAATAACCTCCCGGTCAAGCTCGCTCAATCCACTAGTCGCTAGAGACGCCCCATTCATAGTGTTCAAAAAATACTGAACAAACTGGTTTTGCGCAAGCTGAATCGGATGTTTTCTCGCGGCACAATGTTTCCGAAAGAATGGACTTGCGGTAATGCAGGACGAATTTATACATTCCGCCTCTTCCACA
>JBDLJW010000149.1:0-4025 GCA_039714135.1 Verrucomicrobiota bacterium | reverse complement strand
AGTAGTGCCAAGCCTGACGAGCGAATAAAATCGCACAATGCAGGTCGGGTAAAATCTACCAAGGCCTATCGGCCATGGAAGAGGGTTTATCTTGAGGAGCAATCCGACAGATGCACAGCAGAAAAGAGAGAACGGTATCTCAAGTCAGGCTGGGGACGCCGTTGGCTCAAAGAAAAACTACGGAGAGATGGTCGAGTGGTTTAAGGCGCCGGTCTTGAAAACCGGAGAGGCGCAAGCTTCCGGGGGTTCGAATCCCTCTCTCTCCGCCACTTTTATTCAGCAAAAATGAAACCCACCCTGCTATTGATAACCGGATGGGCGCATGGAAAAGAAGCCGTTCAACCGATGGCCGATGCGCTCGCGGCGGATTATGACATCCGGATCCTGACGGGTGCCCAGGTACTTAACGACCAATCCATCCCCTCGGCCGACCATATTGTTACCGGTTCCATGGGCGGGCTGCTGGCCATGGAGTTGCTGCCGGAAAGCTGCCGGAAACTGGTGCTGATTTCATCCACCGCCAAATTTTGCGCCGACGAGGACTACACCTGCGGTACGCCCGAAAGAGTCCTGAGCCGCATGATCCGTCAGCTCAAGCGCAACCCAGAGGCCGTGCTCGAAGAATTCTACAAAAACGTCCACTACCCGCACCAACCGCTCCCAACCAATCCGAGCTGCACTCAGGACAACCTGGTATCCGGCCTCGAATACCTTCGGGATTCGGACGTGCGCGCCAAGGTTCCGAATATAGAAATCCCCGCGCTGCTATTGCACGGTGCCGATGACCGGATCATCCCCTGCTCCGCCGCCGAATGGCTGCACAGCCACCTGCCCGACAGCCGGTTGAGAATTATTGAAAACGACGGCCATGCTCTCCCTGCCCACCACTTCGGAGCAGTAATGGATGAAATCCGCCGCTTTTTGCAGCTTTAAGCACCCCTTCAAATGTTCCGTGCAGCTGATCAAGATTTTTTGGGGAAACAACACCGCATTGGCTCATAGAGCCAACACTACAATGCACGGGTGTAGCGTCGGCCCTGCGAGCCGAAATACCCATGGCATTTCTCCGTCGAAATCCAAGCCCCAGCCAGCTCCACCGCTAAATACCGCTTTGCAAGCCCACCCGGCTCCATTACATTTCCACCTAACCATAAAATAAAGATATGATAGGCAGATGCCGTTCACGAGAAAGCCATGATTAATAAAGACAAAGCGATGACTCACCTGCTCGACTTGCTGGCCGTTGAAGGCCCGACGGGGCGGGAATCAAAAGTGGTGGCAGCCATCACAAAAAAACTGATTGCCGCCGGATGCAAGAAGGCGTGGATCAAGACGGACGATGCGCACAGGCGGCTGGGCGAAGGGTTTGAAACCGGCAACCTGATCGTGAAACTGCCGGGCACGACAAAGGCGCCGCGCATCATGTTTTCGGCGCACATGGATACGGTTCCGCTCTGCAAGGGTGCAGTGCCGATGGTAAAGGGCAACCGCGTGGTTTCCAGGGGCAAGACGGGACTTGGCGGCGACGACCGCTCCGGCTGCGCAGCGATTGTGGCAATGGCGGAGACATTGCTAAAAAACAAACTCCCCCATCCACCGATCACCCTGCTTTTCCCGATTGCCGAGGAGAACGGGTTGCACGGCTCGCGCATGGCGCGGACGAAGGATTTGGGAAACCCGGCCATGGGCTTCAACCTTGATGGACAGGAGCCGAACGAAATCGTGATCGGCGCAATGAGTGCCGTGCGCTGGAAGGCGGAGATTACGGGTCGCTCCAGCCACGCCGGACTGGAACCGCACAAGGGCATTTCCGCGGGCCTGATCGCCTCGAAGGCAATGGCAACGATTGCGGAGAAGGGCTACTTTGGAAAGATCGTCAAGGGCAACCGCACCGGCACCTCCAACCTCGGCTCCATGAACGGCGGCGAGGCCAGCAACCAGGTAATGGATCACTGCATCATGACCGGCGAATGCCGCAGCCATAGCCCGGCGTTTCTGGAGCGGATCGTCAAGGTCTACAAAACCAGCTTTGAGCAGGCGGTCAAAAGCGTAGCCAACGATGCGGGCAAGTGCGGCAAGGTTAAATTCACAACCATCAGCGACTACCGCGCCTTCCGGCTGAAGAAATCGGAACTGTGCGTCAAAATTGCTTCAAAGGCAGTGGAAGCCGTTGGTCTCAAGCCCAACCCGCTCATCATGGATGCCGGACTGGATGCCAACAACTTTAATGAAAAGGGATTGCCGACCGTCACTCTCGGCACCGGCACGCACCATTTCCACACCATTGATGAATATGTGGACATCAAGGAATACCTCACCGCCTGCGAAGTATTACTAAACATTGCCTGCAATTATTGATAGGATTACTAAATGACCGTGTCCGCTTTTCACTATAATGGAGTAGCGCATGAACCCGCAGATTAGCCAAGCTGTACTCGACTCCGCCGCCGAAGTTGTTCGGAAAAAATGGCCGGGCTCCAAGCCCAAGTGCGGACTAATCCTCGGCTCCGGATGGGGAGAGGCCGTTGCGGACTTCCCAGGAGATGAACTCTCCTACTCCAAGATTCCCGGCCTGGGAAAAACCGGGGTGATGGGCCATGCGGGCAAATTGCTTTCCACCACCGTTGGCGGCATGGAGGTTTTCATCTTCCAAGGACGGCGCCACTGGTACGAGGGCGAAGGCTGGACGCCAGTGGTTCTGCCGGTCTATTTGCTCCATGCACTCGGCACGCGCACGGTCCTGCTCACCAATGCCGCCGGCGGCATTCGCGACGATCTGAAGCCCGGCTCGCTGATGGCGATCGCCGACCATATCAACATGCTGGGGTCGAATCCGCTGATCGGCCCGTATAATCCAAAACTTGGAACCCGCTTCCCCGACCAATCGGAAGTCTACGACAAGCCACTGCGCAAGAAACTGATTGAAGCCGGAGCCGATGCCGAAGGCGTCTACATCGCCACCAGCGGCCCGACGTTCGAGACGCCGGCGGAAATCAGGCAATACCGGTCGATGGGTGCGGATGCCGTCGGCATGTCCACCGTGCCCGAAGCCATCGTCGCCAACGCGCTTGGCATGCATGTCGCCGGCCTCTCCTGCATCTGCAACTGGGCGGCGGGCATCAGCCCGGTCAAGCTGACCCATGAAGATGTAAATCAAACCGCCGCCGCAGCCATGCCCCGCATGAAAAGCACGATTGCCGCATTTTTGGAGGAACTGGCCAATGGACCCGAATAAGCTGATTTTTGTGGCAAAAAAATCCATGGAGCGGGCGCACGCCCCCTACTCCAACTACAAAGTCGGTGCCGTCTTGATCTGCACCGATGGAACGGTTTTCAAGGGATGCAACATCGAGAACGCCTCGTATGGGCTGACCAATTGCGCCGAACGCACGGCCATTTTTTCCGCCGTTGCCGCAGGGAAGACGGAGTTCGCCGCCATGGCCATTGCAGCCTCCGGCAAGCCCACCCCCTTCCCTTGCGGCGCATGCCGCCAGGTGATGGCCGAGTTTTGCGGGCCGGACTTCCCGATCCATATCGCCAAGGGCGACGGCTATGACTCCACCACTCTCGGCGAACTGCTGCCGCATGCCTTCACCCCAAAGAAAGGCTCTTCCAATGAGTGACGGAAAGACCCTCTATCTTGTGCGCCATGCCGAAGCTTTCTGGATGAAGGCCGGGCAACGCGATTTCGACCGCCCGCTCAATGACCGGGGCAAACACGACGCCGCGGAGATGGGCCAAAAGCTCAAGGCAACCGGCATTCAGCCCGAAATCATTATTTCCAGTCCGGCACTCCGAGCCACTCAAACCGCAGAGATTATTGTGCGAAAACTCGGCCTGTCGACAGACTCCATCCTCTTCAATGAAAACATCTATGAAGCCGAAACGGCCGACCTGCTGAAAATCGTCAAATCGGTAAAGGAGTGCCATGCCAGCACAATGCTTATCGGGCACAATCCCTCCATGACGTGGTTGATCAACCACCTGACCGGACAACATGTCGCCAACGCCCCGACTTGTTCCAT
>JBDLJW010000148.1:0-4042 GCA_039714135.1 Verrucomicrobiota bacterium | reverse complement strand
CCAACTTATCTCCGATGAGTGAGCTGTGAGATCCTTCCCTAGAAAGGAAAGGATTTTTCATGGCCGTTACAAAAACTGTTCTCGGGTCTTTGAGCACCCGTATCACTGCACTCACTCTGTCTGCAACTTCAGTAGAAACCGTGGCGCACGGACTCCCCACGACTCCTGAGCTGGTCTCCGTGGTCAACATGGGCGCAACGGGCAACACGTCGTTGCAGGGTGTGATTGCTGCAACTACGGTTGACGCAACCAACATCGTGTTCAAGAATTTGGGTGGCGCGACAATGCACGGAATGGCGACAGCGATGGTGCTTCATACTCACATTAAGTAGTCCTGCCTTGTCAACATAGACTACATTTGGTAGTCTTCATACATGCTCACCCTTCCCGTCGTATCTATCGTGCGCGATAAGCGGCGGGCCTGCCAGAAAATACTGTATTCTTCGGTGAAGAAATAATGGTCTTGGCTCGTCTAATTCAGAATCAGGCAGGGTGGGTTCCTCACGTTGTTGGTATATAACGCACTGATAAAAAAGCTGATTCAGGTAGAGGAGGTATCGTGATCGCGTGGGCACTTATTGCTATTACGGCTAGTATCGCGGCCGGGGCATTGTGGGCTGATTTCTTGTTGTGGCGGCGCTGTCGAGCGATCCTGTCTTCAACGCGAACGGCGCGCCCCCCGTCCACGCGCGATTCCGCTGTGGTAGCTGTAGAGGAACAGCTTCCTGGTTACGGTATCGTGCCTGTAGTTGGGAGTAGCGGTGTGACAATTACCGTGCGTGATGTGCGGCGGTTACTGGCAATAATGGCCGAGGCGCAATATGCGCGCGACGCGCTTCATATGCTAGCGCTGGATCTTGCTGAAGTACATCTGCAACGAAAAGAGACGGTGACGGAGCTGCGTGAGCTGTGTCGACGGCACCGGATCGTGGCATCGGATCACGTAAACAATCTCGTCGACGTTCTAGATGTGTGGATTCGGGATCAGGAGTCGGCTGATGAATTGGAGGTTGACCGTGATTGAGAAAGAAGAGGCTCCTAGCGTGCGTGATGTTGTGGTGGGACTAGAAGCCGAGAACGTGGCCTACTTGACGAGGTCATCGTGGGTGCAGCTAGAGACTGCTACTACTGAGGAGCTCAACGCAGCGATACCTGAAGACGCGCGGTGGGTTCTCTACCTCGAGCCTTGGGAGGAGCTCGTGTGCGCCCCTGAGGTATTCCGGGCATTCCTTGATCAGGTGGCCGAGCAGGTCCGTGATACTGAAACGCCTGTGATATTGATCCTTGAAGGGAAGTCGAAGCATCTTGCTGAGGTGCATAATCTTCGGCGGTGCGTCTACTGGCCTCACGGTTGGGACTGGCGGTACGTGGTGTGTCCCGTTGCGGTTCCTAGAGCCGCGCTTGCTGAAACCAGGCAGATCAAGGTGCCTGCGGATGTTGCTGCGATCCGTTTTGCCAGGACCTGGTATGACCCTGATGTGAAAGCGCACCTTCTTGCTCAACTCGCCACGGCACCTGAAGAGCAGACCCCAGCGGAGGCCGCACACTATCAAGATGTAGAAAAGTTGTGCACGTGTTCTCCGCGGGTATCTCTTGTGACGATCACACGTGACATAGGTCCGGACCTGGTCCGCATGCTCCGCAGTGTTGAGCAACATGTTGATGAGATCGTTCTCGTCGCGACACATGAGGTGGACTGGGGCGATCTTCCGCGGCTGCGGCCCCATGTGGTCAAAGCCGATTATCGTCCAGTGCAATACATCGCGCTCAGTGACGGGTCAAAGTCAATTGATGACTTTGCTGCCGCGCGTAACTTCGCCCACTCACTCGCGACAGGGGAGTGGCACCTATTCCTCGACAGCGATGATGTTTTTGCATTCTCTGGGGACTACGATCCTCCCCTGCTCAAAACATATACACAGTACGGGTTCCCCCGCTGGACTAATCAAATCAATGTACGCTACGACTACGAGGCGGATGAGGCGGGTGTGTGGAGCCAACAGACCCGAGTCTGTATGTGGCGTTGGCGGTCTGAAGACGGGCACGCGTGGTGGCGCTGGCACAAACCTGTTCATGAACGTGTTGAGGCAACTCCTCGTAATGAGGGGGTCGGGCTTCTGGACTTGACGATCGACAAGACGATCTCTGTTTACTACATTAAGCACTTTGCTGGTGATCCTGGTGTACGGACTGAACGAAACGTGAAAATCACGCTACAAGCTATAGAGTCCGGAACGCTGACTGAAGATGAGGATTCAGAACTTCGGCACGCTCTGGGGGCGTCTGTTGCGGGGGAGGACCCAGGTCTTGCTGAGGAGCTCTTCAACGAGGTCATGCGACGCAACCCTGCTTCTGTACATGCGTTGTGTGCCGCAGTCGATCTCAGTGATCTGATGCGGGCGCAGGGGCGGTGCTCGGAAGCTCGACAGGTGGCGCGGCAACTCTTGGATTACTGGGTTGACGAGCCGCAGTTGAACCTAGCAATTGCGCGGGCTTATGCTGCTGAGTCGCAATCTGCTGAGGCGGCGCCCTATTTTGTGCGGGTGTATTTTAATACCACGCCAGGTTTTGAGTACAGGATCAACCCCCTAGACTTCCACGGTCTAGGGCGTGTTGAGGCTGCACTGGTTTTTGATGATTGCGGGCAGCTCGACAACGCAGCGCGCGTCTTACGTGACGTTCCAGAGGCGATGCGGGACGCTGTGTGGGATCACGTAGAACACGCTGTGAGCGCGCAAATGGGAGATTGGCACGCGGTACAGTCGCTTCGCGTGCTCGTCTCGTATCTGCTTTCCCTAGATCACGTGGATAAGGCCGCGGGTGTCATCGCCGCCGCGTCTATTCATCTACAGAAGCTGGAGCCGTTCAAGACAGCTCGCTACATGGTGCAGCGGCGTCTAGATGCGGTGAACAACCCGCTAGAGCTAGGTGCGACATACAACTGTTTGAATGTTGTAGATCGTCAAGTGGGCGGGCGGCGGCACCTACACCACATCCTGGCCGATGTTGTTAAGCAGAAACCAGATGTGTTCTACGACCTGGGTTGTAACACGGGCTGGCTCGCCTTACATGTGAAGGCCGCGCTTCCAGACTGTGAGGTCTACGGCTTTGACATTAGCGCGCAGCGGATTGCAGAGGCTCGTGAACGTTCACGATTTACGGGAACCTACGTTGAGTTCAATGTGGCACCGATCGGATCGATTAGTCGCTGTCATGAGGACCCCTCTGCTGAGGTCGCTGTATGCGCGTCTGAGGTTCTAGAGCACTTCACAGAAAGCTACTTGCTCGTCGAACAGTTTGATATCTTACGCGCTGATCGCGTGTACGTAACGGTACCCGATGCTGAGTGGTATCACCTCCTCGTACCGACCGCGCGGCGGGTGGATGTAGTCGCTGATGACTTGGCGCGGACCGTGTCAGAGGGGCGGGAGCACGTGCGGTGCTTCACAGCTCACGAGCTTGTTCATATACTAGGTGGGTACGACGGCGACATCGCGCGCTTATCAGCAGCTATGAAACCGGACAGGGACGACAACAGCCTGGTTTATTACAACGCCGCTTTTGAGGGGCTTGACAGCACGCGCCGGCCGCGGATCGATATCATAGTTGATGGTTATGTTGAATTCGGACCCAGATCACTTGAGACTGGGCACGTTGGGGGTTCAGAGCAGGCAGTGTGTCACCTCGCGCCGCGGCTTGTGAAACGCGGCTTCGACGTACACGTGTGGGTCAAGCCCCTGAAGCAGCTCGAGTATTACAAGGGCGTGTGGTGGCACCACTACGACACCTTCGACCCGATGGCGGCGCGCGACGCGTTGGTTGTGTGGCGGCGAGCGGAACTCCTCAATGGGGCGCGGCTTGCTGCAAAGGGTCGATATCCTGTGTTCTTCTGGGCACATGACGTGCCGCAAGAGTGTGACCGAGGTCGCTTCGAGCTTGCAGATCAGGTGTGGGCGTTGTCGCCGTTTCATGTTCAGTTGTTCCAAGATCTCGGTGTACCCGCTAGAAAAATAGCGCTCTTGCAGAACGGGGTAGATCAATC
>JBDLJW010000147.1:0-4050 GCA_039714135.1 Verrucomicrobiota bacterium | reverse complement strand
GCATTGCAAAGCGTAAGGATCACTGCCTTTTGGGCATGGAGTCGGTTTTCGGCCTCGTCGAAAACAATGGACTGCGGACCGTCGATCACCTCCGCCGTCTGCTCGCAACCGCGGATGGCCGGGAGGCAGTTCATGAAGATGGCGTCCGGCTTGGCGTGCGCCATCAGCTCGCTGTTCACCTGATACGGCATGAACTTGGCGATGCGCGCCTCTTCCTGATCCTTCGGAATATGGTAGCTCATCCAGGAGTCGGTGTAGACCACATCGGCATCCTTGATCGCCTCGACCGGATCGTCTGTCACGAAAACCGAACCGCCGGATTCCGCCGCATATTCTTCGCAGCCCGCAACCACATCGGCACGCGGTGAATAGTCGGCACCGGCGGGCGAGCCAACGCTAACGTGCATGCCCATTTTTGTTCCGCCAAACATCAGTGAATGAGTCACATTGTTAAAGCCATCGCCGAGGTAGGCCAGCTTTAGCCCTTCCAGTTTTCCCTTCTTTTCCTCAATCGCCTGCAGGTCGGCAAGAATCTGGCACGGGTGGCTGTCGTCGGTCAGCGCATTGATTACCGGCACGGTGGCATATTGCGCCATTTCGAGCAGGTCTTCATGCTTGAAGAGCCGCGCCATGATTACATCAACAAAGCGCGATGCGGTTTTGACCGAATCGCTAATCGTTTCCTTGCCGCTGCCCATCGGTGAGTTGCCGGTGTGGTAATAGATCGCGTGGCCGCCCATCTGGGTCATGCCCGCCTCGAAAGAGAGGCGCGTACGCAGACTCGGCTTCTCAAAAATCATCAGCAGCGTCTTGCGTGCCATGGCATCCTGATACTTTGCCGGATCGGCCTTTACATCCCTGGCCAGATCCAGCACCTCCCGGATCTGCTTTGGGCTCCATTCCTTAAGGGAAATCAAATGTTCCATATTTTGCCTCGTAACGAATAATTCGTAATTTCAGGTTTCCAGCATTAAGCCGGTTTGTCGTCGTCGTAATATTGGTTTACTTCATCCTGCCTGCCGAACGTCGTCAGGATCAGGGCGGCCCGAATCCACATTCCGTTGCGCATCTGACGCCAGAAGATCGCCCGCGGGTCGTTGTCAATGTCGGTACTGATCTCCGACCGGCGCGGCAGTGGGTGCAGGATCGCCGCCGTATCCTTGATGATATCCATATGCTCGGCACCGATACTGAATTGGGTCGTGTCGATCGTGCTGCTTTCGCCCTCCGTATCCCATTCATCCTGAATGCGGGTCATATAGATGGCATCGGCGATCGGCATTACCGAAGCGAAGTCCTGCGTTACAACATATTTTGTTCCGGCCTTATCCAGCAGATCCAGGATGTCCTGGCTGATCTGCAACGGCTCCGGCGCGACAAAGTAAAGTGTCATGTCCTTGTAGAGCGTCAGCAGCCATGCCAGCGATCGTACCGTACGCCCGCGTTTCAGGTCGCCCACGAAAGCAACACTCTTGCCGTCGATGCCGCCCAGATCTTCGAAACTGCGGTCCAATGTATAGATATCCAACAATGCTTGTGTTGGGTGCTGATCCGCGCCCGAGCCAGCATTCAAAACCGGAATCTCGCGATTGGTATGCGCCAGCATCCATGCCACGCGCTCGGCAAAGCCACCGACCGGATGGCGCATGATGATCATATCCGCATAGGAGCTGAAGGTGCGGATCGTATCCTCCGGCGACTCCCCCTTTACCTCGCTCGAAGTCTTGCTGTCGCGCACATCCATCGTGTCGAGCCCAAGGATTTGGCAGGCGGTGTTGTGCGAAAGATAGGTTCGCGATGAAGGCTGGGCAAAGTAGAGCATGGCCTGCTTGTCCGAAAGCAGCGTCTTCAGGAAATTCGCCCCCTCGCGGCGTTTTGAGATTTGCCGGATCTTTGTCGCCAACGCACAGAGTTCCTCCAGCTTTTCGCGCGAGAATTGCTGCGCAATCAACGTATGCGGCGGTGTTCCCTGAAAATAGTCGCCCTTTTCAATCAGCGGCAATGCATTGAATTCCGCCCACGAAATATCACTCAGTTTTTTACCAGTAGCCATCGATTACTCCCCTTTCCAATTTGTTCGCCGATAATAGCGATCCTCCGCATAAAGTCCATCCTTCCAATCTCCCATTTCCTTGATACATTCCTACATATGTCAATTGAGCAGACAGACAACAGCACCCCCCGGGTCGACCGGGCGGTGCTGAAAGGCGTTACAGCCGGAACCGCACAGGTGGCCGACGCACCCGTCAGTGCGCAGGCGCTGCTGAGCCTGGACATCTTTCAGAGCCGGGAGATCAATGTCCTTTGGATAGCCGCCGATGTCCGCGAAATGGAACGGCTATACGAATCCATCCAAACGCTGCAGGGCCGGCAGGATGCCGGCGATACCGTACCGCAGACTTCCAGCCTGCCTTTGCTCTTCCAGCCCATGGAAAAAGATCCCGCCGTCTTTGGCGAACATCTCAGGCTGGTTCAGCGAGTAACCGATAACGAACGTTTTATTATCGTCACCTGCCCGCAGGCATTGGAACAGGAACTTCCACTCGCCGAAAGGTCGGAGCAAGCGGTCCGGACGCTCAATGTCGGCGAAGAACACAAGCTCGGCGATTTGACCGGTTGGATGAGCAAAGCGGGCTATGAATTTGGAGTGGAGGTTTATTCCCAGGGCGAGGCCGCATTGCGCGGCGGCATTCTCGACTGTTGGCCGCCCGGCGCCCCCCGCCCCGTCCGCATCGAATTTTTCGGCGACGAAATCGATTCCATCCGCTACTTCGACGACCAGACCCAATGCTCCATCGAAAAGGTCGACTCCATCCAGCTTCCGCAAATGGACTTTGGTTTCGCCGGAAACGAAACCTGCCTCCTCATCGACCTGCTTCCCGAAGACACGCTTATCGTCAACCCCGAGGATTCCTCGCAGGGTCGCAGAGAAGAGTCAAACCTCTGCGAACACCGCGCCTCTGCGGGGAATAAAATAGATTCAGGATTCGATTTCTACGACACCAACCTTGTTGCGGTTTCCTACGACACCCATCCCAAGGAGGCCGAACAGGCGCGCCGACGTTTTGTCGAGCAACGCTGTGCCGATACTTCCAGCGATTGGAACATTCATTTCTTCTTCGAGACCCAGGGAACTCTCGCCCGCTTCCGCGAACTCTACGTAGAGCTGGAAGGGTTCAAAAACCTGAGCCTCCATCAGGGCGTGTTGCACGGAAGCGCGGTCGACCACGCCCGGAAGATCCTGATCGTTACCGAAAGCGACTTCTACGCCTACCACACCAACCGCAGCGCCCATGCCCGCAGCGCCAAGCGCTTCCAGAAACAGGAGCGCGTCTCCGAAGCCGCCGATATCCAGCCCGGTGATTTCGTGGTGCATGTCGAACACGGCGTCGGCAAATACCTCGGCATTGTCGAAACCGGCTTCAGCGGAAAGAGCATGGAGGTGCTGGCCATAGAGTACGCCAAGGGCGAAAAAGTCTATCTGCCCGTCACCCAGGCCCATCTTCTCACCCGCTACAAAGGAATGGGAAAGCAGACGCCCCGGCCGCATACGCTCGGCGGCCGCAAGTGGCGCAACGATAAGGAAAGTGCGCAGGAAGCCGTGCAGGATCTTGCCGCAAAGCTCCTGCAAACCCAGGCCGAGCGACAGGCCAAGCGCGGCTACCGCTTCTCCAAAGACACGGCCATGCAGGCCGAATTCGAGGCCGCCTTTCCCTACACCGAAACCGCCGACCAGCTCACCTCCTCCGATGAACTCAAGCACGACATGGAAAAACTCCGCCCGATGGATCGCCTCCTTTGCGGCGATGTCGGCTTTGGAAAAACCGAGGTTGCCATGCGCGCCGCCTTCAAGGCCATCATGGACGGCAAGCAGGTTGCCGTGCTCGTTCCCACCACCGTACTTGCCCAGCAGCACTACGACACCTTTGTCGAGCGCATGGCCGCCTTCCCCGCCCGCGTCGACATGGTCAGCCGCTTCCGCACCCGCGCCCAGCAAAACAAAAGCCTTGCCCAAACCCTCGACGGCGAAGTCGATATCCTTATCGGCAC
>JBDLJW010000146.1:0-4097 GCA_039714135.1 Verrucomicrobiota bacterium | reverse complement strand
TCTGTTGGAGTCCGCCGAACCGGGCGCACGGATCGATCTCTCGATGTTCTATTTCTCCGACAGGAATGTTCTGAAAGCCTTCATTAAGGCAAAAAAACGGGGTTGCAGTGTTCGGGTGATTCTTGATCCAAACAAGGATGCCTTCGGGCGCAAGAAGAACGGTGTCCCGAACCGGCAGTCCGCCTTGAAGCTGGTGAAAGCCGGCATCCCGTTGCGCTGGGCGGATACACATGGCGAGCAGTTCCATGTCAAACTGATCTATGTTGAGCACGCCGACGGAACGGCCACGCTGTTGCTTGGCTCCTGCAACTATACCCGCCGAAACATGGACAACTTCAATGCCGAATCCAATTTGGCCATAACTGCTCCGGTGGATGATGCCAGCCTGCAGCGTGCCCGCGACACATTCGACCGTTGGTGGAGCAACCCTGCTGGACGCACTTATACTACCGGATATGAAACCTATGCTGATCCCTCCCTGCGCCGCCGCTGTCGCGCATGGTTGATGGAAACCACGGGGATGGGGACGTTTTGACGAGTAATACGGGATTAATTTGATCAGTATTACACTCACACCCGCTCTCTTTAAGAGCTCAAGGCACAAAGCCACAAAGGAATGCGGCTTTTCTTCTCTGTGGCTTCGTGGCTCTGTGTGAGAGGGGTAGGGCTCGACCGCCGGGCGAGCCGGACACGCGCACCGCCCAGTCGTGCGGACGGCTCGGTGAAGCATCCCGCCTCCCGCATCTCGTACCGTGGCATTAACGGAACAGAGTGTTTAATCCACAGATTACCTAGCGCGGCATAGCCGCAACCAAAAAAATTAACCACCAAGACACAAAGGGCACCAAGGTTCTCAAAGTATTCCTTATGGTTCCTTTGTGGTGCTTGGTGTTCTTCGAGGCTTCGTGTTGAAAAACTTGTTAGGAAAACAAGAAAATGGCGGATAGTAGTGCAGATTTTCTATCTGGATGCGTGTGATACGAGATTAATTTGAATAGTATTCAGGCATGAACAAAAGACCAACGGATTAATGTAAATGGGATGCCGAAATAAGAGTGATCCAATTTACATTAATCCGTTGGTTTCAAATTCTGGATACGTGGCGGAAGCAATACCATTCAAATTAATTTCGTGTGAGAGGGTGACATGAGCAAAAATTCGCATTCCCCTGTAGAGAATCTGTGTAAATCTGCGTAATCTGTGGATGCTTCCCTTCCGAATGGTAAGATTGCGGTCTCGTATCAATTCAGCACTTCCAATGGCCGTGAATGTGGTTTATCAATACACCTACTTTGAAAGGAAATAGAATGAAGCGATCAAATCTAATGGTTGGCCTGTTGAGTGTGCTGGTGGTTTTTGCCGTTGGTGCCGCATTCAAGGCTGCGTATACCGTGGTAATTCCACTGATGATTGCATGGCTGCTCTCCTATATCTGCGGCCCGGTGGTCAATTATCTGGTGCACAAAAAGGTGCCGCTTGGTCTGGCGGTGCTGGCGGTGCTGGTCTTGGTGTTGTTCATCTGCTACTTCTTCGGAATATTCCTTTACGGACGTGTGCGCGATGTGTTGGCGGAATCGCCAAAATACGTGGCGCAACTGAATAGCATCTACGATGATGCCACCTCTGGCTTAAACCTTCCGGAAGACTACCTTTCGAGCATTAACTGGACGGAAAAACTGGGGCCAAAACTGGCCGAGCTTTCGGGGTCGCTCGCCGTGTTTATGGGCAACTTTTTCGGCAAGTTGCTGCTGGTCCTGATCTTTCTGGTGTTCATGTTGCTGGGGAAACCCTATTTCAAGTACAAGGTGGCGGCGGCGTTTCCTGCCGACCGCGCCGGGCAATTCACTTCGATAACCTCCTCGATCTCCAAGCAGATCGGGCAATATCTTGTGGTCAAGGTGGCAATCAGCGGAACGACCGGTGTGCTGGTCTGGCTGACGCTGACGCTGTTGAAGGTGGAATTTGCGCTTACGTGGGGGGCGCTGGCCTTCTTCCTTAACTTTATTCCAAGCATTGGGTCCATCCTTGCTTCGATTCCCCCGATCCTGCTGGCTATTGTGCAGTTCTATCCATCCATCTGGACCCCCGTCCTTACCGCTGTTGTTCTTTTGCTGATCCAGATGGCAATGGGTAATGTGATCGAGCCGAAAATCATGGGCGACAGCCTGAACCTTAGCCCGGTCGTCATCCTGCTCTCACTGGTGTTCTTCGGCTGGATGTGGGGGATTATCGGGGCTTTGCTTTCCGTTCCATTTGCCGCCACGATCAAGATTGTTTGCGAAAACATCGAAGCGTTGAAGCCCATCAGCATCCTCATGGGATCGGGAAAAAGCTTTATGAAGGAAGGGGTTGTCACCGATTGATAACCGCTAGATTTTTAAATAGGAATTAGCTATGGAACTACCTGATATTTTTGAAAAACCTGAAGTGAAGGAATTAATCAAGCTGGCGCTCGTTGAAGACCTTGGGCCGATCAATGTGGATGTCACCTCCGACTCGCTCGTGCCGCCGGAGGAATATGCCGAGGCGCACATGGTCGCGCGCGAAGCATGCCGCCTCGCCGGCGTCACCGTTGCTGTCGAAGTGTTCAAACAGGTGAATTCCGAACTCGAATGTGAAATCCGGGTTCCCGACGGTTCCATTGTTGAAAAGGGAACCACTGTGCTGGTGATCAAAGGCTCCGCACAAAGCATCCTCACGGCGGAGCGTACCGCACTCAACTTTATCCAGCGTATGAGCGGCGTCGCCACCGTCACCGCCGAATACGTGAAGACCGCCGGCAATCCGGATGTCATGCTGCTCGATACGCGCAAGACGACGCCTGCGCTGCGCCCATTCGAGAAATATTCCGTCCTTTGCGGCGGTGGAACCAACCACCGCTATGGCTTGTTCGATGCTGTGCTCATTAAGGACAACCACCTGGCATCCTGGGCGAAGAAGCATGGCACCGGCGTTGGCGAGGCCGTCGCCGCCGCTCGTTCCAAATACCCCGCGCTCAAAATAGAGGTCGAAGTCGATACCGTTGAGCAACTCAAGGAAGCCTTGACCACCAAGCCCGACTGGGTGCTGCTCGACAACATGCCGCCGCCCGTTCTGCGCGAATGCGTCGCGCTCTGCAATGGCATCTGCAAGACCGAGGCCTCCGGCGGGATCAACCTCGACACGATTCACGACATCGCCCAGACCGGCGTCGATGCCATCTCCGTAGGAGCCCTGACCCACTCCGCTCCGTCCATCGACCTTGCGCTCGACTTTGTAGAGTAAGTTTATAATAGAGTACGTTCCTCGCAGAGGCGCAGAGTGCGCAGAGTTGAAATTTAAACCCTCTGCGGCCTCTGCAGCTCTGCGAGGGGAAAGAATATGAATTCAATACTGGTCATAGACATCGGCAACACGAGCACCTCCATCGGCTACTGCCGCAACGGCAGGGTGTCCGGGGTGGGGCGGTGCAAGTCGCGCTTTCGGGATGCTGGGGAAGTGCATCCGCTCATCACGCTCAAGTCGGTTGACGCGGTTGTAATTGCTTCTGTTGTCCCTCCGGTCAATGCGCGCTGGAAGCGCGTTGTCAAGAGCGCCGGATTGCCTGCTCCGTTGTTTGTCAGCCACGAGCTGGAGCTGGGGGTGCCGGTTGACTATCCAAATCCCGCAAAGATTGGTGCCGACCGTTTGGCCAACGCCGCCGCCGCGGCAAGGTTGCTTGGCACGCCGTCGGTGGTTTGCGATTTCGGCACAGCGCTGACCTTTGATATCTTGGATGAAAAGCGCGGCTATGTTGGCGGTATTATCTGCCCCGGCCTTCCGCTCATGTTCGACTATCTCGCCGAAAAGACGGCGTTGCTGCCGCATGTCGAACCGGTCAAGACCAAGGCGGTGGTGGGGCGCAATACGAAGCAGGCGATGCAGATTGGCGCGCGTCTTGGTTATCGTGGAATGGTGCGCGAAGTCCTTCAATCCCTGCAAAAGGAATTCGGTGTAAAGAATCTTCCCGTCTGCTGTACCGGCGGCTATGCCGGATGGATCTTTAAGGATTGGGATGTCGAGGCAACCATCGACCCCAACCTGACCCTCAAGGGCCTCGGCATCATCGGCGAGTTGAA
>JBDLJW010000145.1:0-4244 GCA_039714135.1 Verrucomicrobiota bacterium | reverse complement strand
ATGGGCAAATGTGAATTGACCCATCCGGTACTTTTTCGTAAACACGTCACCTCTTTCGAGGGCCAATGTAGCTCAGTTGGTAGAGCAATTCACTCGTAATGAATAGGTCGTCCGTTCGACTCGGATCATTGGCTCCATTTTTCGCCTTCTCTCGAGACCGGGAGGGGCGCCGGTTTTTCATCGGCTCCGCATCATGATTTCCCAATTCCCGCAAAAAGCGGGGGAACCGCTTGAAGGCGGCGTGGCGAGGTGCTACATTTTGTGGGTTTTAGGGAAATAGTATCCATATCTTGTGGTTTTATAAGGTTTTAGGGAAATGGCCGCGAAGAAGAAGCACGAATACACCGAGGATAAGATCAAGACGCTTTCGTCGTTGGAGCACATCCGTCTCCGTACGGGTATGTACATCGGCCGGACGGGGAGCGGTGCGCACTATGACGACGGGATCTACATTCTCGTCAAGGAGGTCATCGACAACGGTATCGACGAGTTCATCATGGGGCACGGCGACCGGATTAATGTGGGCATCGAGGACGACATGGTGACCATCCGCGACTTTGGCCGCGGTATTCCGTTGGGCAAGGTGGTCGACTGCGTTTCAAAGATCAACACCGGCGCGAAATACAACGACGATGTTTTCCAGTTCAGTGTCGGCCTCAACGGGGTTGGCACCAAGGCGGTCAACGCGCTTTCAACCTACTTCCTTGTTCGCTCCCATCGTGACGGCAAGTATGTGGAAGCCGAATTCGAACTGGGAAGCCTGGTGCGTGAGGAGTCGGGCAAGACCGATGAGCCCAACGGCACGTTCGTTGCTTTTTTGCCCGATCCGGCCATCTTTAAGAAATTCAAGTTCAACGAGGATCATCTGGCGCGCCGCCTGCGCTTCTATGCCTATCTCAACGCCAAGTTGAAAATCTGGTTCAACGGGGAGCTTTATCACTGCAAGGGCGGTCTGCTCGACCTGATCCGCGACGAGAGCCAATACGAGAAGATCTATACTCCGTTTCATTATTCGGACCAGACGCTCGAAATCGCCTTCACGCACACCAACCGTTTTTCGGAGGAATACTATTCCTTCGTGAATGGTCAATACACCTCCGATGGAGGCACGCACCTTTCCGCCTTCCGTGAAGGCCTTCTGCGCGGCATCAACGATTTTGCCAATAAGAAGTTTTCCGGCGACGATGTCCGGGAGGGCGTACTCGGTGCGGTTGCCATTCGCCTGAAGGAACCTATTTTCGAGAGCCAGACAAAAAACAAGCTCGGCAATTCCGAAATTCGCTCCGACCTTGTTGCCAAGGTCTCTCAGGTTGTCGCCGATTCATTGCACCGCGATGTCGAGCAGGCCAAGAAGCTCATCACCAAGATTGAAGAGACGCAGAAGCTGCGCAAGGAGCTGAACACCGTCAAGAAGCTGGCCCGCGAGCGCTCCAAGTCGGTCTCGATCCGCATTCCGCAACTCAAGGACTGCAAGAACCACTTCAACCGCGAAAAGCAGAAGCATCTCGAAACGCAGATTTTCATCACGGAGGGGCAGTCGGCCGCCGGGTCGATCGTCAGCTGCCGCGATGCCAGCAACCAGGCGATCTTCACGCTCAAGGGCAAGCCGCTCAATGTTTGCGATCTCAAGCGCGATGCGCTCTACAAAAACGTCGAGATCTACAATCTGATGCGCAGTCTCAACATCGAGGAAAATATTGAGCATCTGCGCTACAACAACGTTATTCTTGCAACCGACGCCGATGTGGATGGGTTGCATATCCGCAACCTGATGATCACCTTCTTCTTGCGCTTTTTCGAGTCGCTTGTGAAAGAGGGGCACTTGAAGATTCTTGAAACGCCGCTCTTCCGCGTCCGCAACAAGAAGAAGACCATCTACTGCTACTCCGATGCCGAGCGGGAAAAGGCACTCAACAAGCTTGGGCGCGGCGCGGAGATTACCCGTTTTAAAGGGCTTGGGGAAATTTCGCCGAGCGAGTTCAAGGATTTTATCAGCGACGACGGAATGCGGCTTACGCCTGTCTCCATCGAGGGCGACCACTCCGTCTCCGAGGTGGTCTCCTTCTATATGGGCAAGAATACCCCCGAACGCCGCGAATACATCATGGAACACCTCGTTGTCGATGCCGAGATGCTTTAGGGAAACTTTGATACATGGCACGAAAGAAAAAACACGAAGAACTGGAACTGTTCGAGGAAGCGGTTGAATTGATCGCCGAAGAAGAGGCGGCTCCGGAAGTTGTAGAAGACAATGGCTTCGACCCGCTGCACGAGGAGCACGGGCCGCTGAAGAAGCTGGTGGACTTTAACTTTCTGCAGTATGCCTCGTACGTCATCTGCGACCGGGCGATTCCCGCGCTGGAGGACGGCCTTAAGCCGGTGCAGCGCCGCATCCTGCATGCGCTGAAGGAGAAGGACGATGGACGCTTCATCAAAGTGGCCAATATTGTCGGCCACACGATGCAGTATCATCCGCACGGCGATGCCTCTATTGCCGATGCGCTCGTAACGCTGACGAACAAGCGCTACCTCATAGAAGGACAGGGAAACTTCGGCAACATCTTCACCGGCGACCGCGCGGCGGCTTCGCGTTATATCGAATGCCGTCTAACCAACCTCGCGCGGAACGAAATCTTCAACAAGGAGCTGACGGAGTGGATCCCCAGCTACGATGGCCGCAACAAGGAACCGGTTACGTTGCCTTGCAAGCTGCCGCTAATGCTGATGCTCGGCGCGGACGGTATTGCCGTCGGCCTTTCAACCAGCATTCTGCCGCATAACTTTATCGAGTTGCTTGAAGCCCAAATCGAGATCCTGCGCGAAAAGAAACGCACGCCTGTCGAACTCAACTTGCTGCCCGACTTCCAGACCGGCGGTCTGATGGATGTTTCGGAATACAACAAGGGCAACGGCAAGGTCAGGTTGCGCGCCAAGATCGAAATGCGGAAGAGCAACCGCCTCATCATTACCGAACTGCCGCACGGCACCAACACCGACACGTTGACTTCCTCCATCGAGGATGCCGTGAAAAAGAAGAAGGTGCCGGTGCGCACCATCGACGACTTTACTGCCGAAAAGGTGGAAATCGAACTGACGCTCTCCCCGGGCGCATCGCAGGAAAAGGCGATCCAGGCGCTTTATGCCTTTACCAAGTGCGAAACCTCGGTCTCCAGCCGCCTCATCTGCCTGCGCGAAAACCGCCCGGTCGAAATGTCAGTCGATGAGGTGTTGCGCGAAAACACGCGCCAGTTGCTCGAAATCCTCGAAGGTGAACTGACACTCAGGAAAAACAAGCTGCTCGACGAATTCCACAACAAGACGCTTGTGCAGATCTTTGTCGAAAACCGGATTTACAAGAAGATCGAGCAGTGCAAGACCTATGAATCGGTTGTTGCCGCCATCTACAAGGGGCTTGAGCCCTTCAAGGGGCAGCTCAGGCGCGAGGTTGTCGACGAAGACATCGAAATGCTGCTCGGAGTGCGCATTAAGCGCATCTCGCTCTTCGACATCGAAAAGAACCGTAAGGACATCGACGATATTCTCGCCGAACTGGCGCAGGTTGAGAAGGATCTCAAGGCGCTCAGGGGCTACGCGACGCGCTACCTCAAACGACTCATCAAGGAATACAAGGCCGAATATCCGCGATGCACCGAAGCTGCGAGTTTCAAGGACGTCGCGGTGCGCGAGCTGACCGCGACCGAACTGCAGATCAAGCAGGACGAAAACGGCTACATCGGTACGGCGGTCAAAGGCGATACGATTCTTGAATGCTCTTCGCTCGACAAGCTTCTGATTGTCTTGAAGAACGGTCAGTACAAGGTTATCCAGCCGCCGGAAAAAATGTTTGTTGATGGCAACCTTGAGCGATGCAAGGTGTTCGATCGCGACAAGCAGTACACCGCCGTCTACACCGATTCACGCATTACCTACCTCAAGCGTTTCAAGATCGGCGGCGCCATCATGAACCGCGAGTATTACCTGACGCAGGGCGAAAAATCGAAGCTCCAGTTTTTGGCCGAGGGCACTCCCGAGGCCATCTATGTGAAATACAACAAGGCCAAGGGGCAGCGTATTCACCAGCAGCGCTTCAGCCCGGCCGACATTGCCGTCAAGGGCGTCAAGTCGCGTGGCAATCGGATGAGCACCAAGAGCATCAAATACATCGATTCCGAACCCGGCCGCTGGTGGGACCATGACGACGATGCCATCCCCGATGGCGTGCTTTTGTAAAGTTGTGGAGCAGG
>JBDLJW010000144.1:0-4254 GCA_039714135.1 Verrucomicrobiota bacterium | reverse complement strand
CCAATGCTGTCGACATCACCAAACCCTGCGTTGCCGATCGCGCCAAGACCACCCTTGATTCCGCTGATTTCCGGCATTTTAATATCAGGCATGTTCCGAGCCTTGGCCTTTACAACAATACGTTGGCGCAGTTTCGGCTTACGTCTCTGTTTCTTGACCTTTACCGGAACCTGAAGTTTTTTCGGTGGCATCCGCGGACGGCTGACCTGCCGTGTCTCGAACTTTTTCTCGTTCTTCGTGACCACCGTCACGGCAACAAATGTACCTGCAATCAAAAGCAGGATCAGATGCAAGGCAATACTTACGACTGCCGCACTCGACTTCGAATGGCTAGTGAAAAATCTCTTTTTTGTATTCATCCGGCTATATATACTTGCATTTCATCATCTCGTCAATTCTTTGGGTCCGCCAACTGCAACCGCAAATGGCACCTCCCGTGGTTCACCTCCGCCGATACATGCTTAATACCTCCAGCTTCTTGAACAAAAAAGCCCGGATTAACCGGGCAATTATGAGAATTTCGAAAAACAACGCCTAACGAACATCCATCAGGTGATGCAACTCATCCAGCGCAGCATCCTTTTGCACGGGAGATTCCTGCATCTCAAAGGTTACAGGCTCCTCTTGCGAGAGTTCCCGCGCAGGTTTCTGCGGAGTTTCCGGAGCGGGTTTTTCCGCCATCCGACGCTCTAGCCATTTGATATTTGCCCGCGCCACCGCCGAATTCTGGATTAGCAGGGAATACTTAAAAGATTCCAACGCCTCGTCATACCGCCCGAGCTTCCGTTGCTCTATTCCACGCCGCCACCAATACTCGTTATTAAACGGACGCAACCGCGTGGCCTCTTCCAACAACCCAAGCCCCGCATCTTCATCCCCCAAGAACAGGCAGGCCATTCCATAGTTGAAAACAAGACCGGGATCATATGAATTATACAAATATCCATCGGCATAAAAGTCGTTTTCAACCTGGGCAAGCCTGTACTTTTCATCCTTTTCAAGCGTGTAGTAGCGCTCTCTGTAATAGACTCCGCCAATCCCCTTGTAGGCACGCCAATTTGAAGGATCAACCTTAATGGCCTGCTGATAGTAGTGCTTGGCGGTTTCAGGCTGCTCTTCCTCAACATGAAGAGCTGCCGCACGGATGAAAGCCGATGAAAACGACTGAAGCGACAAAAGCATCCCTGCAAGCAACAGAAGCACCAACACCATCCCTCCGGCCGGCCGCAACAATTTCCCAGCCCCCCCGACATTATCCTGCCGAAGCAATTTTTCCTGACGCCGCCCGCAGATCGGGCCCGCCGCAATGGCAGCAAGCAAGGAGAAAAGCAGTGCATTCTGAAAAATGAGCATCTGGAAGTCGAAAAAGGAGTGCACCATGGTTCCCGCCGCCGTGCCGACAAAGGCCATGGCCATGAAGGCATGGTGCTGATTGGGGGTATTGAGCGAAAACACCAGTAGCCGTATTAAACCGTAGCACCAAGCCAGCGCAAACAGGCCAAAGCCGTAGAGCCCATACTCGGCGGCCATCTCCAGATATTCATTGTGAGGGTGACCTGTCACCACCTGGTTGGCCGTAAAACGAGTACGGTATTCAGGAAAGACATAGTGATAGCTGGCCGGCCCAAAACCAGTTGCGGGCTTTTCCTTGATCATTTCGATGGTATCAAGCCAGGTCTGCGGGCGGAAATCGTTGATTTTCGCATTCTCAAAGCCTTTTTCCTGGAGCTCGGTCAGAAATACAACAACCGGCTCCATGCGACGCTTGAACATTTCAGAATAGTTCCATGCACCCACTAGCGAAATGGTTGAAAGCAGAGGAACCACAACAACCAGCAACAGGAACAACTTCTTGCTCCTACGCAATGCAAGCAAACAAGCCGTTACCCCCACCGCAGCAATGGAACCAAGCATACCGGCCCGCGACTCGGTCAAAACAATGGTTGGTAAATAGGCAATAATGCAGTAGCCGGACAACATGCGCCAAAACCAACCGGCCTGCGGAATAAAGAGAAACGCCAAGCAAAACGGTAGCAACATCTGCAACAGATGGGCAAAATGATTGGGGCAGATATAGGTCGAGGCCAAACGGCCCACATACGGGGCATAGCGCTCAACCCAAAGTACCATCTCCGGTTGCTTAAAAAAGTTGATCAAGCCGTAGAAACACGACAGCAAGGCAAACAACATGACCAAGCCCAGCACATTTCGACTATGCTGAAACCGGGTCAGTGAATTGCCCCACATATAGTATGCCCCCACAAACAACCCGATCAGAAGCATCCGCAATTTTGCTTCATAGGGAATGGCCGCAAACGGAACCATCACCGCGCCATAGATGAAAAACAGCAGGAATAAAAAGAAGCCCGGCGGGGCAACCGACACCACGCCACGGAAAAACAGCACCTTCAGCATCCACAAAACAAGACACAGGTAGCCAAATATCACCAACGGCGAGATCAAAACAAACTTGTCCGCTCCAATAACGCCATAAAACAACGCCGCCACGAGAGGAACCATCACGAACAATCCCGCAAAGAAGGATCGGTTTCCTCCAACCTCCGACGACTCGCCTGTTGTTAGTTTTTCTAATGATTTCATCGTGTATCCTACCTAAACATACTGTTTCTACTGGGGTTTAACTTCCTTTGACCGAACCGAAAACCGCGCTCCGCCGGAACCCACAGGAAGCATCCTTTTTGCCAACCTCGAATTTTTATCAACCGATACCTGGTTAGTCGTTGCCGGATTAGAGCAAATCAAGAAATGACATAGCCGCAGAATTTGCAGGGCGGGTTCCTCCTCGTGAGTCCCGCTCTACGCGACAACGTGGTCACGGGATGAACCCGCCTCCGCGATCAAGGATCGCGGCTACAATTTCCGTTGATACGCTCTAGCCGCAACCATCGACTCGCCGTGTTGCAACCAAAGTACACGCAAACAGTCTTGGAAGCCATCGGAATTGATGGGGCGAAAACCGCAAACAATTTACTCCCATACCTAATAGGCACCATGCGCAAAGAACACAGCCTTAAAGGTCCTGAAAATAATTACAATATCCAGCCAGATCGACCAGTTGCGCACATAATAGGGATCCCATTTTTCCATACCGGCAGTTCCTGCCTCGCTCCGCCCGGAAACCTGCCACAAGCCGGTAATGCCGGGCTGAACCTTGTCGCGAAGAAAGCGAACCAGTTCCGGAAGATCCTGAAAATGATAGGCCGGCAACGGACGCGGGCCAACCAACGACATAGAACCTCTCAGGACATTCAGAATCTGGGGGATTTCATCCAGAGAGGTTCTACGCAAGAAACTACCTACCTTGGTAATACGCGGATCTTTCTTCAGCTTAAAATGGGCTTCCCATTCGGCACGCAAGACAGGATCCTTCTGCAACGCTTTCTGAAGCACCTGCTCAGCGTCCGGGACCATGGTCCTGAACTTGACGGTACGAAATACTCCCCCCCCCTTCCCCACGCGGGGTTGGAGAAAAATGGGATTCCTTCGATCCTCCAGCCAAATCAAAAGATAGAGCAGCAACATCAACGGCCCCCATAACGGAGCGGAACACAGCACCACGGCAATATCGACAAACCGCTTAAAGAACCGCGCAAAAGGATTAAGTAGGTTCTTGGTGATCTCGAGACCAAGTATGCCCTGCAGGTCGCGTGGCACCACCCAGAGCGACGGAGCTTCTTCAAGGTCGGGAACAACCACAACCCTCCGATAGATTTCCAACGGACCCTCCAGGGTTTCGATCAACTGATGACGCGTCGCCTGCCCCATGGCCACAATGGCAACCGGGGCCCGGAATGTTGTATTGCGAAGATGGCCAAGAACCGCCACACCATTGACAACCGCCCCCTGGGGAAGATCATTCGAAAACACTGCGGCAGGGATATAGCCCAGACCCATTTCATTCCGAAGGCATTCCGTCACCACTTCAACCGACCGTACATCGCCATAGACCGCGACAGGAACCCCCCAGCAACCAGCTCGCACAAAAAGCCCTCGAACCATGACCCGAACAAGCGGAATAAGAACAGCGGAAACCAGATAGGTAAAAAGAAACACGACTCGACTGGTGGCCAAATTGGCTCTGGTAAAGAATGAAACCAGCAGCACCACAACAAACATAATAAATAAAGCACCTTGGATTTTGCGGAGCTCATCCACCACCCCGATCCCCCACCCGGGCTGAAGGCGGGCAACGGCGGAGACAACGGACCAGGCCGGGATTATCAGCCATCCGTT
>JBDLJW010000143.1:0-4279 GCA_039714135.1 Verrucomicrobiota bacterium | reverse complement strand
ACCATCAACCAACACTATCTCGGCAGCTTGATGTCGCGGCGAATGTAGGTAGGCACATCGAGATCCTGTCCATCGTGGATGGTGGAATCAATGTTTGCAAAGCGCCCCTTGCCCACGGTTTCGAGCGGAAGTTCTCCCTGCTCCGCAGACAGGCGGCGGTTGAAGGTGAAGCCCATCTGGCGGCGGGCGTCATCCATCAGCGGCTCCTTCCATTGCTCGGCCACCAGCACAATGGCCGAGAGGCGGTCCTTGTAGGCAGGATCGACCGCAACGCCAAAGTTCACCCATGCATCCTCGGGCAACTTTTCCTGGATCCGGTTCATCACCATCTCAACCTCGCCCAGTTTCAGGTCGTCTCCGCCCGTCAACCCAACAAGGATTCCCGACGACTTGCCCAGCACCTTTCCGCTGTTGAGCAGGCAGTGGTTCAATATTCCATCGGCCACGGCTTCGGCACGCCCGGCACCTTCCGCAGAAGCGTTTGCGAAGTGGCAAAACCCATCGCAGTTGCGCAACATGGTTTGAATACAGGCAAAATCGAGCCCGCACACCCCATTCCCCGACAGCATGCGCCACAGCGACTGAATGCCGTCCATCATCACCTGCTGACTCCGGGCAAACACCTTGTCAACCGGCAGGTCTGCATCGGCCCGGTCCACCATCAACTCGTTCGGGATGCGGATAATGGCATCGGCATGGGTGCGGATTTTTTTCAAAGCGTCTTCCGCCTTCGTGAGGATTGGTTTCCCCTCAAAGGCGAACGGCAGGGTCAGCATGCACAACACCAGCGTTCCGGCTTCGCGCGCGATGCGGGTGATCACCGGAACCGCCCCCGACCCGGTTCCACCGCCAAGCCCTGAAACAATGATCAGCAAATCGGCCTGGCGCAATTGTGTTCGAATTGCCGATGAATCCTTTTCAATCGACTGCCGTCCAAGCTCAACATCACCCCCGGCACTGAACCCGTTGGTGATGGAACCTCCCACATGGATCACACGTTCCGCCGCCGTAGCTTCCAAGACCTTTTTATCGGTGTCGATTACAACGGCATCCAGCCCCGGGTTGAGCCTGCACATGCGGGCAACAGCCTGCGAGCCGCTACTGCCGACTCCCATCACAAGAATGCGCGGCGCAAGAACCGTGCCTGAATCGCTGGTGGCCGCACTACCCATGGGAACCTCCCCAGAACAGCTTTATGAGTTTCTTTCCCAAGGTTGGCTTCTCCTCCTTTTCCTGCAGGGAGGCAGCATAGCGAATGCAACCGACATGGGCGGCATAGCGCGGAGCATCCTTCGCCGAGGGTAGTCCATGAACATCATTTGGCTTTCCATGCGAACATGGAACATTGAATACCTTCTGCCCCAGATCCCGGGCCCCCGCCAAAAACGAACCGCCACCGGCAAGAAGCACACCGGCACTCAGCGGCACATTCGGGCAACGCTGATCAACAGACTCCTTCACCAGCATAAAGATTTCCTCCATGCGGGCGTTGATGATTGTATTCAGCGTGACCGCGCGCACCATCTTGCCGGGAAAGCCCTGCTGGGCCGGAATTGAAATATTGTGATCGCGCTCCATCAGGTTCGTAAGCGCACTGCCATCGCGCAGCTTTACATGCTCCGCCTGGCTGGAGGGAATCTTGAGCCCAATGGCAATATCGTTGGTTACATGCTCTCCGCCGACTCCGAGCGAGCCGGCCGTCTGAACAAGCCCGTCGTGATAGAGCACGAAATCGGTGGTTCCACCGCCGATATCAATCACCAAAACCCCCGCCTTCCTCTGCTCATCATTCGCAACCGCAATGGCCGAACAAAGACCGCTGAAAGCAGCGTCGGAGCAGGCAATCGGTGTATCCTCAACGAGTTTCCGGAAATTATCCACCGTACTGCGTTTGCCGTGGACGGTGAGCATATCCAGACGAAGCTCCTCTCCGGCCAGCCCGACCGGACTGGTCAGATTAAACATGTCGTCGACCTGAAAATATTGCTGGAGGGTGTGCAGCTTGATCCGGTTTTCCGGAAGCGCCACCTTGCGGGCCACCTCGACAATATCGTCCACATCGTCCGTGCCGATCTCCGAAAGCTGGTTGTCCTCGGGATCGACCAGTTTGAGGATGCCGGTGCTGGACTTGCTCTCGGCCTGACCGCCAGAGGTAATGAAAACGACGGAATGGATGCCCCTACGGCCATCTTCCTCGGCAGACTTAAGCGCGGCGCGCACACTTTTAATGGCATGGTCGCGGTTGATGATTTCGCCTTTGCGGATTCCGCGCGATTCCGCTTCGCCAAGCCCCGTTATCGTAACGATATCATCGTCGCGCAACTCCCCCACCACCACACGTACGGTGCTTGTTCCAATTTCCAATACTGCGATTGATTCAATGCTCATGAAACCCGATTCGTGACAGGGATGCGTGAAGTGCGACCCTTCAAAACTTAATACCTATTAAACCAAAAATTCCTCAATAATACGTCACCGGCACCTTGGCCGAATCGAGTGTGAGATCGACTTCTTTCACGCGCCTGCCCTGCCCTCTTGCAATCTCGAGGACCGCCGCCAGATTGCCCAGCTTGGGCTTAAGCGAAAAACGCGGCATCCGGACGCGAATACCCCCCTTGAGCCGCATATCGATAAAGTCGGCATACTTTACATCAAGGCTTTCAATCTGAATATAGGTGTGTAGATAGCTGGTGCTCTCGCACAGGGCGATAATCCTGATTGCAGTCTCCACATCGGTATGCTTGGCAGACAAGCCAAGCCGAAGATCCTCATCCAGCCCCTTTACCAGCGGCAGGACCGATGCACTTTGGCGCGGTGGAAGAACAACCCCGTAGCGGTCGACGACAAACGGAAAGCGCCGCGCCGTCCTTCCATTGATGCGGGCAACCGGCAACCGCTCCTTCACCTTCACAATCAACGTATGCGGCAGCTTGCGCTCAAGATGAACCGATTCCACAACCGGAACCTTCACCAAAGCCTTCTCCAACTCCTTGAACGTGACACCGAACAGATTCATGCCCTCCGCCAGACCGGTATATTCGCGAATGCGGTCCTCCGTCAGCTTGCCGTCGCTGGAAATCACCAAATGCTGGATTTCAAAGTGCGGATTTTCCGAATAGAGCCTGCGGCCGATCCACTTGAATCCCATTGCAACTCCAACAATGAGCGAGACCAATATCACAAGGGTCAGAACAACGACAACCGTCCGCTGCGCCACAACGGAAGAGTCGGCCCCATTGCGTTTTCTGCTCCTGACATACTGCGGTTTCCCCCGCTTTTGTGTCTTTTTCTGCCTTGCCATTTAAAATTCCTCAAATCGTCTTGGCACTATAGGTGAGCCAGCTCCATGATTCGACAACAAAGCTCTGAAAACCCGGTCCCGGCGGCCTCGGCGGCCTTGGGCAGCAGACTTGTTGCGGTAAAGCCGGGAATGGCATTCAGCTCCAGCACATAAGGCCTTCCCTCCGGCGAAAGGCGGAAATCGACCCGCCCGAAACCCTCGGCATCCAGACACTCGAAGGTTTTTTTCGCAATCGACTGCAATTCGGATGCAACCGCGGCATCAAGCTCGGCGGGGACAGCGTACTGTGTTTCACCCGTCACATACTTGGCTTCATAGTCATACCACTCGCTCGCAGGCAGAATCTCCACCACCGGCAGCACCTCCCCGTCCACAAGACCAACCGTCAACTCACGCCCCGGAATATATTCCTCCACCAGCGCCTCACCCGAAAACCGCACCGCGTCGGCAAAGGCAGGCTCCCAGCCCGCCTCGCTCGAAACAATATGAATCCCAACGCTCGACCCCTCCCGCGGCGGCTTCACCACCAGCGGAACAGGAATTGTCAGATCGGCAGCAGACGTCAACACCTCGCCCCTCGGAACCGGAATCCCATTCGCTTCCAGCCGATCACGGGTCAGCACCTTGTCGAACGAAACACGGCACGATTCTGCGCCGGATCCGGTGAACGGCAGACCCAGCCCCGCCAGTGCCTGCTGAATTTCACCATCCTCGCCAAACTCGCCGTGCAGGGCAACAAACACCGCCTCAACACCGGTCGGAACAGTGAATTCGCGCGAAACAATATCGACCTCCTCAACCTCATAGCCGCCTTCGCGCAACCCTTGGGCAATCGCCGCTCCGGAGCGCAACGAAATCTCCCGCTCCGACGAAACCCCGCCCTTTAAAACCGCAACCTTCCCGAATCTTCTATCCATCCGTCCAAACCTCGCACTCAAAATTTAAAACAGAATATATCATGGCTTCATCCAAAACAAC
>JBDLJW010000142.1:0-4371 GCA_039714135.1 Verrucomicrobiota bacterium | reverse complement strand
CTAGGAGGTATAAAATGAAAACCGGAATCAAGACAGCAGCAATCTTCACAGCACTTCTCGCGGGCACGATGGCCGCAGGAGCACATCCACATCCGCAAGGCCATGGACAACGGCAACAACCGAGCCCTCGGGTTCAGCGTCAAAGGCAAGGTTGCCCCGTCTGCGGCAACCCAAACTTCCGACCACAGAGGAGTCATGGCCCCCAGCGGGAACCCGGCGCATGTGAACCGCAATACCGTCAGCGCAAACCTGACGGGAGGCAGTCTTTCCAAAAGTGGAAACCGTCCCCGGAACAACGCAAGCGCATGAAGCAACGGCACCAGAAAATGCTTAAACTCTTTGATCTAAATGGCGACGGACGGATTTCCGAACAGGAACGTCAGGCCGTACGGGAAGTTTGGGAAGAACACCTCCGCGAAAAGGCCGCCGAAGCAGCCAGCCAAGCGGAAGCGCCGACAACTACTGAAGCTGAAAAATAGTTTCGAGCCATGAAGTTCGGTAGGCGGTGCAAGGATTAGATTTCCCATCTTTGCACCGTTTTTGTTTGTAAAACATGCGGATTTTAAAGGAAAACAAGTTTTATATTGCAATATCCGGATAAGCGGATATATTCCCGCCATCAGATCAAGGATGGCAGGATATGAATAAAAAATCAGATTTAGAGTACACCGCTGACAATGGGAAACGCTTTGCAAGGCTTCTTGAAAAACAGGTCCTGATGCTTGACGGAGCCATGGGCACCATGATCCAGCAACACAAGCTGGAGGAAGCCGACTTCCGCGGCAAGCGTTTTACCGACCACCCTTCCGACCTGAAGGGCAACAACGATCTTCTGGCGCTAACCAGACCGGAGCTGATTGAACAGCTCCATCTCGAATTCATTGAAGCCGGCGCGGATATTATCGAAACCAACACCTTCAGCTCCACCTCCATTTCGCAGGCAGACTATGGCCTCGAATCTTTTGTTCGCGAGCTGAATATTGAAGCGGCTAAAACGGCGGGCCGCGCCGTTGAAAGGGCCATGGAAAGAGATCCTTCACGCACCCTTTTTGTCGCCGGCTCCATCGGCCCGACCAACCGCACCGCCTCCATCTCGCCGGACGTAAATGACCCGGCCTATCGCGCCGTCACCTTCGACGATCTGGTGGAGGCATACACTGAACAGACGGAAGCACTGATTGAAGGCGGCGTGGATGTCCTCCTCGTCGAAACCGTCTTCGACACGCTCAACGCCAAGGCCGCACTCTTTGCGATTGAAGAGGTGTTTGAAAAAACCGGACAACGTCTGCCCGTAATGGTTTCGGTCACCATCACCGACAAATCCGGCCGCACGCTCTCCGGCCAGACACCGACCGCATTCTGGTATAGCATCGAACACGCAAATCCGATCTCCGTCGGCATCAACTGTGCCCTGGGCGCAGCAGATATGCGCCCCTACATCGAAGAACTGTCCGCTGTTGCCCCGTGCGCCGTCAGCATCTACGCCAACGCCGGACTGCCCAACGCCTTCGGAGGCTACGACGACACGCCCGAACAGATGGCTGCCATATACAACGATTATGCCGAACACGGCCTCGCCAACATCTACGGCGGCTGCTGCGGCACCACCCCCGCCCACATCCGCGCCATGGCCGAAGCCGTCAAAAAACATCCTCCGCGCTTTTTTTCCTCGCAGAGCCGCGGAGAACGCAGAGTAAACCCAGAAAACCTCTGCGTCTCTGCGCCTCTGCGAGGAATAGATTTTATGCCGCATTTCAGCGGCCTTGAACCCCTGCGCATCACCCCGGAAATGAATCTGGTGATGGTCGGCGAGCGAAGCAACATTACCGGTTCGCCCAAGTTTGCACGACTTATCCGCGAGGGCGACCTCGAGGCCGCGCTGCAAATTGCCCGCCAGCAGGTGGAGAACGGTGCCAACCTGATTGATATCAATATGGACGAGGGGCTGATCGACTCCGAAGCAATGATGGTTCGGTTCCTCAACCTCGTCGCGGCCGAACCGGACATCTGCAAGGTCCCGATCATGATCGACTCCTCGAAGTGGGAGGTGATCGAGGCCGGACTCAAGTGCATCCAGGGCAAGGGCATCGTCAACTCCATCAGCATGAAAGAAGGCGAAGACGCCTTCCGTGAACACGCCCGCAAGATCCGGCGCTACGGCGCGGGCATGGTGGTGATGGCGTTCGACGAAAAGGGCCAGGCCGACACCACAGAACGACGCATATCCATCTGTACCCGTGCCTACCGCATTCTTGTCGACGAGTTGGACATCGACCCGTCCAACATTATCTTCGATCCAAACTGCTTTCCAATCGGCACCGGCATGGAGGAGCACCGCATCAACGCCACCTCCTTCTTCGAAGCCACGAAGGTCATCCGCGAAACGCTTCCGGGCGCATTGGTGAGCGGCGGGATCAGCAACGTCTCGTTCTCGTTCCGTGGCAACAACCGCGTGCGCGAGGCAATCCACGCCGCCTTCCTCTACCACGGCATGGAGGCCGGGCTGAACATGGCGATCGTGAATGCCGGCATGCTGGAGGTCTATGACGAAGTGCCGAAGGAGCTGATGGAACTCGTTGAAGACGTCGTGCTCAACCGCCGCGACGACGCCACCGAAAGGCTCATTGAATACGCCGAGGCCATCAAGACCGAGGGCAGCGGCAAAAAAGAGGCCGAAACCCAGGAGTGGCGCAACGGAACCGTTGAAGAGCGGCTCAAACATGCTCTCGTGAAAGGTATTGTCGACCATATCGACGAAGACACTGAAGAGGCGCGCCAAAAACTCGGTCGTCCGCTCAAGGTGATCGAAGGGCCGCTGATGGCCGGCATGGATGTGGTTGGCGACCTGTTTGGTTCGGGCAAGATGTTCCTGCCACAGGTAGTCAAAAGCGCGCGCGTCATGAAAAAGGCGGTCGCCTATCTCCAGCCCTACCTCGAGGCGGAAAAAGAGGGGCAAGCCACCAGCGCCGGGAAGGTGTTGCTCGCCACCGTGAAGGGCGACGTCCACGACATCGGCAAGAACATTGTCGGCGTAGTGCTCGCCTGCAACAATTTCGAGGTAAAGGATCTCGGCGTGATGGTTCCGTGGGAAACGATCCTTGCGGAAGCCAAGGACTGGGGAGCGGACATCATTGGCCTCTCAGGACTGATCACGCCGTCGCTCGACGAAATGGTGCATGTGGCCAAAGAGATGCAACGCGAAGGGCTGGAACTTCCATTGCTCGTCGGCGGCGCCACCACCAGCAAGAAACACACGGCGGTGAAGATTGCTCCGGAATACGACGGACTCGTCATGCACACGCTCGACGCCTCGCGCGCAGTTACCGTTGTGCAGTCGATCCTGAACGACGAAGGAGACTACCGCCGTGCCAGCCGGATCGAAAACGAGGCCATCCGCAAAGAGCACAACGCCACCCTCCTGTCCAAGGAGTTCCAGCCCTTGGAAAATGCACGCGCCAATGCGTTTTTACCGGGTGGAGATATTCCTCCCTGCCCCGGATTTATCGGAGTGCGCACGGTTGAGGTTTCCATTGAGGAGCTGGTTCCCTACATCGACTGGACGCCCTATTTCTGGACATGGGAGTTAAAGGGAAAATACCCCGCCATCCTGGAAAAACCAGAAGCCCGCTCGGTCTATGACGATGCGCAGGCCATGCTTAAGCGGATCATTGATGGAAACCTCGTCCGGCCGCGCGGCGTCTACGGCTTTTTCCCCGCCTGCCGTATTGGCGACAGTGTTGAACTCTACACCGACGAATCGCGCACCCAAAAACTTGAAACGCTGCACTTCCTCCGTCAGCAGATGGTCAAGCAGGACGGCACGCCCAACCGCAGCCTCGCCGATTTCATTGCACCAAAAGAATCGAGCTTCGCCGACTACATCGGTGCGTTTGCCGTTACTGCCGGACCAGAGGTTGTTGAATTGGCCAGCCACTACAAGGCCGACCACGACGACTACAACGCCATCCTCATCCAGGCACTCGGCGACCGCATTGCCGAAGCCTTCGCGGAATACCTGCACAAACAGGCACGCGACGCGTGGGGATTCGGTAAAGACGAAAACCTGGCCCCCAATGAAATGGTGAATGAAAAATACCGCGGCATCCGCCCGGCGGCGGGCTATCCCGCCTGCCCCGACCACACCGAAAAGCAAACGATTTTCCGACTACTGGACACCACAGAAAACACCGGCATCGAACTGACCGAAAGCATGGCCATGAACCCGCCCGGCTCTGTTTCCGGCCTCTACTTTGCCCACCCCGACTCGCGCTACTTTCCACTCGGCCGCATCGACCATGACCAAGTCGAGGACTATGCCCGGCGCAAAGGCTGGACAACTGAAGAGGCAGAAAAATGGCTCGCGCCAAACCT
>JBDLJW010000141.1:0-4477 GCA_039714135.1 Verrucomicrobiota bacterium | reverse complement strand
GCGCAATCCCTTTTAGGTAAGATCTATCCACCAAATTGCAGCAAGAGGTGTTATTGAGCGGATTTAACGCAGTTCTTATTCACTTTTTCTTCAAGAATAGTGAGGGTTTGCTGTAAACCGCGATCTTCCTTTGCCTTGTCCGATACTTGACCGTTGGCATAAAGGACTGTGGCATGGTTGCGACTGAAAGCTTCGCCGATCACAGGGAACGATTGCGAAGTCATTGTGCGTGAAAGATACATGGCAATCTGGCGTGGCCAGGCAATATCCTTTGAACGCTTTTTACCGAGTAGGTCGGACTGGCGCAGGTCAAAATGTTCCGCGACGGTACGTTGGATAATATCGACGTTAACAATGGCTTGAGACTCTTTATCGAGCAGGTCGTGCAGCAGTTCTTCCACCTTTGCAACATCCACATGCTGGTTTGTCAGCGAAATATAGGTGGCCACACGAATCAGAGCGCCTTCCAGGCTCCGAATATTCGAAGAAACACGTTCCGCAAGATAATCAATCAGTTCGTGATCGACCTTCAGGTTCAGCAATTCCGCCTTTTTCCGTAAAATGGCGATCCGGGTTTCAACATCCGGTTTTCCAAGCTCGGTAACCAGCCCCCATTCAAACCGCGAAATAAGGCGTGGTGCAAGGCCGGCCATTTCGCTTGGGGTGCGGTCGGAAGTCAGAACGATCTGCTTGTGGTTTTCAAAAAGGGTGTTGAACGTGTGGAAGAATTCTTCCTGCAACCGTGCTTTTCCATCCAAGAACTGGATATCGTCGATCATCAACATGTCGATTTTACGGTATTTCTTGCGGAAATTCGCCACGTTGTTGTTTTGCAGTGCTTCAATATATTCGTTGGTGAACGATTCGCAGTTGATATAGCAGATTTTGGCCCGTGGTTTCTTTGTGGCGACATGGTTTCCGATGGCCTGCATGAGATGGGTTTTACCAAGCCCGACGCCGCCATAGAGAAAAAGAGGATTGTAGGTGCGCGAAGGTGAATTGGCTGCCGCAATCGCTGCCGCATGGGCAAACTGGCTGGAAGGGCCGACCACGAAGGAATCAAAAGTATAGTTTGGATTCAGGTTGTGGGTCGGTTTTTTGCCAAAAGTTGGAAGAGAAATAGGAGAATGGGGTTGTGGCTCCGGCTCTTTTTTTACTTCTTCAAAGCAACTGGAGTCGACTTCCAGCGAAATCTCCATTTCCTTGCCGCTAACAACCATCACCGCTTTGCGGATCATGGGGAAATAGTTTTCCTCGAGCCAGTCTTTATAGAAGTCGTTGGCGACCACCAGGCGCATGATGCTTTCGGAAGCTTCCTGACAGCGAATCACCGCAATCCAGCGGTCATAGATATCGCCGGAAAGAATCCCCTTGAGCTGTTTGCACGCCTCATCCCAAATATTGCACGTATTATTTTCCATTTTCCTCTAAAATCGTACTCGCTAACAGGTTAATAGGATTTGTTAACAAGTTATTAACAGGCAATGACTTCCTGTTTTTATAACTAGGTTTGGAAAGGTATGAAAATGCGATTCTTCACTCAAGGGATTATAAAAAAAAATCGCAAAAAAAACGCATTGCCACTAAATATGGTTTTCGTTCGTTGGCAAAGCACAAGATAGGCGATCGGAATACGGAAAAAATTAGCGGAAAAAATTTGTGCGGGTAGTGCCCATCTTCCGTAAAATCAAAAGCGCAAGGAGGTTGTGCCCAAATGAATAAATTAACAGGCCTTGTTTTTCTCGCAGGATCGTCGCAAAGCGATACGAATATACGTTATTTAAGCGGGTTTTCGGCTCCGGACCCCTTTTTATTCCTAAAAACAAAATCCTCTTGCCACCTTGTTGTTTCCGCCATGGAAAAAGGGCGCGCCGAAAAACAGTCCAAGCCGGGAACCCAGGTTTTTACGCCGGCCGACATCGGGCTGACCCGCAAGCAATCCACGAAAGTGGAAAATCAGATCGTTGCACTTATCGAGAAAGCCGGAATCCGCCAGATCAAGGTTCCAGCCGACTTTCCTGCCGGGGTTTTCAGGATTCTCGAGAAAAAGGGAATCAAGATTTCAATCGCCGAAAAATCGGTTTGTCCGGAGCGCAAGATAAAGGAAAAAGCGGAGGTTGCCTCGATTCGCATCAGCCAGCGTGCCGCCGTTGCCGCGATGAATGCCGCGACGGCACTGATCGGGTTGGCAAAAATCGACCGTGAAAAGCGCTTGGTAGTAGGAAAAGAGTTTCTCACCTCCGAAAAAGTCCGCCATTTGATCCATAAAACGCTGATAGATCACGATTGCGCCGGCGTTGAAACCATTGTAGCAGGCGGCAATCAAGCCACCGATCCCCACGAACGCGGACATGGACAGCTCTACGCCGGCGAAGCGATCATCATTGATATTTTTCCGCGCAGCGAAAAAAGCGGCTATTGGGGCGATATCACCCGTACGGTTTGCCGCGGAAAGCCCTCTTCGGAGTTAAAGCGGCTCTACAACGCCGTCAAAGCCGCCCAGGCCGCTGCGCTCCAGGCCGTCAGGCCGGGCATTTGCGCCGATGAAGCACATAAAGCCGCAAAAGCGGTTTTCGAGCAGCGCGGTTATGAGACCAAAATAGAAAACGGGACGCATGTTGGCTTTATCCATGGAACCGGGCATGGGGTAGGGCTCGATATTCACGAGCTTCCACGAGTAGGAGCCAGCGGCGAAATGCTGGAGGTCGGAAATGTAGTTACCATTGAGCCCGGCCTTTACTATCCCGATCTGGGCGGCGTACGCATCGAAGATACCATCGTCGTTACCGAAAAAGGTTGGCGCTATCTGGCGGCGTGCCCGAAAAAATTTGAACTGTTATAGGCAATAACCGCCTGATATGTTGCGTTATACGGCCGATACAATGATCGGGAAGGATACAACGATGAAAAAACAGTTCATGATTCTTGCGGCTTTGGCCTTTGCCGCTTCCGCAATGGCGCAGACAACAAACGAGCTCGGTTCCCTCCAGAAAAAGAAGCCCCGCCCCGAAAACCGGGAACAGGCCGGGGAAAAGCATTCGGACCGCCAACAGCGCCGCCTTCCGTTTATGGAGCGCGAGCTGAGGAAAATCGGTATTACCAAAGAGGAAAAGGCGCAGATCATCGAACTACAGAAAAAACATAAGGAAAAAATGGCCTCCAATGCCCGGGAAATCGCCTTGGCCCGCAAAAATCTTTCACTGCTTCAGGATGACGGGGCGTCAATGGAGGAGCTTGAGGCCGCGATTCAGGAAGTCTCCGTTGCCCAGACCGAGCAACTCAGGATTCTTGTGCATAACCGAATTGAAATGGAACGCATTCTCGGCAAGGAAAAGTATGCCTTGTTTATGCAGAATGCCCGCAAGCAATTCAAAAAGCATGGTCGCCGCAATACGCCTCCACTCCCTCCACGGCCTGGCTTTCCTCCGATTCCCGGACAGGAAAATCCGCACAGGAATCCACCCGTTCCTGCGCCGTCGTTCGAAAACCGGCCCTAGGGTGTTCCATATCGGATTGCCATTGTCGGCTGGGTTTGAAACACTGACTTCATGCCGGATAAATCCTCCAGCCCGCTGCAGGCCAGTTTTTGGCTAACGGCGCAGGAAAAGCGCTACATCCTTGTCATATGCGCTCTTGCGTTGCTGGGCATTGCCGCCCGCTATTTTTACTTGAAAAACGAGAAGGCCGAGGTATACACGCCCGCTGGAATCGAGGAAGTGGAACAAAACCATGAGTGATTGCATATTCTGTAAAATCGTGAATAAGGAAATTCCAGCAACGATCGTCTATGAAGACGAAGATGTGCTGGTGTTCATGGATATTGGTCCGATTATCAAGGGTCATGCACTTGTGGTTTCAAAGAAGCATTATGATCCGGTTACCGAAACGCCCGATGGACTGTTGTCCAGGCTGCACATTACCGCCAAGCGGATTGCCCAGGCGCAAATGAACGGATTGGGGGCCGATGGAGTCAATATAATGCAAAACAACGGAATAGCGGCGGGGCAGGAGGTTCCGCATATCCATGTGCATGTGATTCCGCGGTTTAGCGCTGATGGACACCATTGGAATTGGAACGCAAAAAAATACGACGACTTTGACGAAATGGCCGAATTGGCAGAAAAAATACAAAACCAGCTATAACGATGAGCAATCCAAGCATATATGAACTATTGGAACCCGTTCTGAAAAAAGACGCGCGCTACACGGCCGAGGCCTATCTTTTTGTCCGCGAAGGGCTCGACCACACCGTGAAAAAGCTCGAAAAACCCCGTCACGTCAGTGGGCAGGAGTTGCTCGACGGCATGCGCGAACACGCCCTCCAGGAATATGGTCCGGTCGCCAAGCGCGTCCTATCCGAGTGGGGGATCACGGAATGCGTCGATTTCGGGAACATAGTCTTTAACCTCGTTAGCGAAGGCCTGCTCGGCAAGACCGACGAGGATTCCATCGAGGACTTCATGGGCGGCTACGACTT
>JBDLJW010000140.1:0-4507 GCA_039714135.1 Verrucomicrobiota bacterium | reverse complement strand
TTACAAATCCGCGCGCCGACAATTTTTCCAGATGGAGGGCTAGCGCGGAGCCGGAGATTCCGGTGCAACCCCGCAGTTCGCCAAAGGTTCGCGGGGCGGCGGAGAGAACGCGAGCCAGCTCAATACGCCGTTCATGTGTGAATCCGGTGCACAAATGGAAAACGGTTCGGCGGGGTGTTTTTTTCGCGAATGCATCGCGAACTGCTTTTAGCAGGGCAGGGGCGTCATCCAGCTCTTTGTTAGCCTCGGCCCGGTAGATTACCTTTTGGTTTTCGCGCCGCGAAGTAACCAGCCCGCGGGCATTGAGCGCGCGAAGCTGAGTGCTGGCGTTGTGCGGAGATATCCCCGTCAGTGCCGCCAATTCGGATACACAAAGCTCCCCTTGCCCAAACAAGTGTTGAAGCAGATCGAGACGGGTTTCGCTGGCGAGAACACGGCAGGTGCGCCACAGCGTCGGACGTAATCGACTCATCGGAATGCCTCCTTTTCTTTATACCTCTAGATGTGCGGGACGATAAATGGATATTCAAATTATAAGTCATTTTATTCAAGTATATTATAAATTCAATATTCCCGTACATCTAGAGGTATGGGAGCAATGCAGGGTGCCTGGGAAGCTCCGGTGCATGCCGGCAGTATGTGCCGGAGCTTTCTGGACGACATTGCAAGCATGGCGCAACACTAGGCGAAGTCGTCGATTTGCCTTGAAATACGGGGCGTTGCGGATGATTATCCGTGCTCGTTTTACATAAGGATTCTTACGATGAAGCCAACCCAACCTGATTCGCATGGCCACTATGGCCCGTATGGCGGAATGTTTGTTCCGGAAACACTGATGGAGCCGCTGAACGAGCTGACGCGCATCTATAAGGAGGTCCGCAAGGATCCCGAGTTCAAGAAGGAGCTGCAGTATTACCTCCGCGAATATGTCGGCCGTCCGACGCCGCTCTATTTCGCCGAGCGCATGAGCCGCGAACTCGGCACTGCGAAGTTTTACCTCAAGCGCGAGGATCTCTGCCACACCGGTGCGCACAAGATCAACAACTCCATGGGGCAGATCCTGCTGGCCAAGCGCATGGGCAAGAAGCGCATTATTGCCGAAACCGGCGCAGGGCAGCATGGCGTGGCGACCGCAACGGTCTGCGCAATGTTTGGCATGGAGTGCGTTGTCTATATGGGCAAGGTCGACATGGAGCGGCAGGCCCTCAACGTCTTCCGCATGGAAAGCCTCGGTGCGACGGTCGTGCCGGTGACGGTCGGCCAGCAGACGCTGAAGGAGGCCGTGAACGAAGCGATGCGCGACTGGGTCTCAAGTATCCGGAATACGCATTACATCCTTGGCTCCGCCCTCGGCTCGCACCCGTATCCAATGATGGTGCGCGACTTCCAGAGCGTGATCGGCCGCGAGGCGCGCAAGCAGATTCTCAAGGCGGAGGGGCGGCTGCCCAATGCGCTCGTTGCCTGTGTTGGCGGCGGCAGCAATGCGATCGGCCTATTCCATCCGTTCATCAAGGATGACGGCGTCCGCATGATCGGCGTCGAGGCTGGCGGCTTCGGAGTCGAAGGCGGCATGCATGCCGCGCGTTTTGCCGAGGATAGGATTGGTATTCTGCAAGGAACGAAAACCTATGTGCTGCAGGACGACGAAGGGCAGATTGCGTTGACGCATTCCATCAGCGCCGGACTCGACTATGCCGCCGTCGGTCCCGAGCACAGCCTGCTGCGCGATCTCAAGCGCGCCGAATATTCCCACGTCACCGACATTGAGGCGGTGGGCGGATTCGACAAGCTTTCGCAGTGGGAGGGCATCCTGCCCGCGCTCGAAAGCTCGCACGCCATTGCCTGGGCCATCAAGAACGCCGAACAGTTTTCCAAAGACGATCTGGTGATCATCAATGTTTCCGGCCGCGGCGACAAGGATGTGCAGCAGATCGCCGAATGGAAAGCAGAGCAAAAAGACAAGTAGAGATATTTGCGAGGAGAAGTATGGCGCTAAAAAGCATGACTGGTTTTGGTGAGGGTTCGGCATCTGCCGACGGCATTCGTGTGGCCGTGGAGATCAGTTCCGTCAATCGCAAGCAACTTGATGTGAACATCAACCTTCCGCGCACTCTTACGGCGCTCGATGCGCAGGTGCAGAGCCGCATACGGCAGGAATTCTCGCGCGGCCGCATCTCCGGCACGGTTCGGGTGGAGGCGGCCAATGGTTCGGCCGGGACCGTAAAGGTTGATGCCGGGTTGGCGGCGCAGTATGTCGATGGTATCCGTAAGGTGGCAAAGAAGCTCAAGCTGGCCGATGACCTTGGCGCGGAAACCATTGCCCGGTTGCCGGGGCTGGTTACGGTGGAGCAGGAAAATCTCAATGCCGACCATGCTTCGGCCGTGCTTGCCGGAGCGCTGGACAAGGCGCTGCGCGGTCTTGCAAAAATGCGGCTGGCCGAGGGCAAGGCGTTGGCGACGGATCTGCGTGAACGACTGGCCCTGCTCGAAGAGTGGACCAAGGAGATTAAAAAGCTTTCGTCGGGGGTGGTGAAGAGCCACCGCGAAAAACTATTGCAGCGCCTGGAGGAAGCGGATCTCGGCGACCTCGCTTCGGACGAACGCATCGTCAAGGAAGTGGCCCTTTTTGCCGACCGGTGCGATGTCAGCGAGGAGCTCACCCGGCTCAAGAGCCATCTCGCGCAGGCGCGCAAGCTGCTGCGGGCGGTCGAGCCGGCCGGCCGCACGCTCGACTTTCTTTGCCAGGAGCTCTTCCGCGAAATCAATACCGTCGGTTCCAAGGCCAACGAGGTGGAGATTACGAAGCTGGTGGTGGCCTTCAAGACCGAGCTCGAGCGCATCCGCGAGCAGGTTCAGAACGTTGAGTAGGTAAAATGACAGAGGAAAAGGCAGTGGAACAAAACGACTCCGGCTTAATTGCGGAAACTCCGGTTGAACGATCTTCGACACGGCCGTTGATGGTTATTGTCTCGGCGCCATCGGGTGCCGGAAAGAGTACGCTTTGCGACCGGTTGGTGGACGAGTTCTCGGAGGTGATCCATTCCGTTTCCTGCACCACCCGCGCCCCCCGGGGCGAGGAGAAGGATGGCGTGCACTACTATTTTCTCTCCAAGAAGGAGTTCAAGGAGCGCATCAAGCATGGCGAGTTTCTTGAGCATGCCACGGTGCACGGCAACTACTACGGCACGCTTGAAGATAGCGTGTTGTTTGCCATGGAGGAGGGTAATCATGTCCTGCTCGATATCGATGTGCAGGGCGCTCGCCAGATTCGCAAAGCGCTTGTTCGTCTTGATCCGCGGCATCCCATCCGCCGCGGCTTTACCGATGTCTTTATTTCGCCGCCCTCCATGGAAGAGCTTGAAGAGCGGTTGCGTGGGCGCGGGACGGACGAGGAAAAGACGATCCGGAAACGGCTCGCCAACGCGCAGGCCGAAATGGAATGTGCCCCGGAATATTCCTTTCAGATCGTCAACGACGACCTTGAGAAGGCCTATCATGAACTCAAGAGCGTGATTCTGACCCAGGCCGGGTTGGATTGATTCATGATGTAGGGCGGGGGCCGAGACCCCGCTTTGGTAGTTGAGCGGCTTTGCGTACGTTCCGCGATCATGGATCGCGGCTACATGGGCGATTATCTACGCTCCGAAATCCCGATGACCTCCCGGAATTCGATTTCCTCGGCGGCGAGGACGAAGGCGAGCGGGGGCATGCCCCGGGTGGTTTCCATCAGGTTGCCGTAGTAGCGGCTGTATTCCTCGACCGATTCGTTTTCCTGCGGTGGGCGCATGCCCATGAAGACCAGGCCGGCATCGGTGGAGGATTGGCGGATGGTGTCGTAGTAGCTTGGAAGCTGCTTGATCAGCACATCGGTTTGAGCCGGAATGCGTTGCTCTTCGATAAAGCCTTCCAGCCGTTCCTTTGCGGTTTCACGTTCGTCTTCGTTGGCGACAATGGTTTTTAGAATCAATTTGGATTGTTTCCAGACGGGGCTTTTCTGGATCTGGTAGGCGAGGGTCATGATCAGCCCGATATTGCTTTTGTCGCCGCCCCACCAGACATGGATTTCGTCGGCTTCTTCGGAGGCTTCGGCATCGCCCTCCCTCAGCATGACAAGATTGCGGCGGGTGCGGTAGACCAGCTGGATAAACTCGGCAAAGGCCGTGAAGTTTTCGCGGTGTTCCGTGTCGCCAAGCAAAATAGTGTTGGGGGTGAGCGGGCCGTAGCCATATGCCCGGATCAGCGATTTTGCGCCGGACAGCCTGTCGGGGGAGGGAAGGATTTTCACCATGGCGTCGACTTCGCGCTTTTCAAGGTAGTCGCGCATGGAGGCCTCCATGGACTGAACCTTCTCGGCCGACCAATCCTCCACGGGCAGGATGCTGGCCACCGTGAGTTCGCTGCTGTGCCGCGTGAGCGAGTGCGCCATTTCAACAAGGTGCCAGCGCGATTTTGGCGAGCCGCTCAGTGCGAGGATTTGCGGCCGCCATGTGCGCTCGTCGGGTTTGAG
>JBDLJW010000139.1:0-4527 GCA_039714135.1 Verrucomicrobiota bacterium | reverse complement strand
GCCTTTAATGAGTCGCGCGCTTTAGCATTTCGCGTTCGCGTGGCGTGAGAGATCCCATCCCCTGCTTGCCGATCTTGTCGAGGATATGGTCGATCTCGGCCTTGGAAAGAGCCTGATGGCCCGGCGCTTTACGCTTGGTGCGGGGTTTGCCAATGCTTGGAAGCTTTTCCTTAAGTTCGGCAATGACATGCGGATGCTTGAGGGAAAAGGCATAGCAGAATCCGGCAATGCCGCCCATCAGGTGTGCCGCGTTGGCGATGCCGCCAATCATTGGCGTTGTGATTGTTTCATGCAGTTCCCAGATCGCCAAGGCGAGTACCAGCACCCATGCCCGGACAGGAATAATGAAATAGAGCAACAGCTTTGCATTGGGATAGAGTGCCCCGAACGCGCCTAAGATTCCCATCACGGCTCCGGAAGCGCCAACGCAGGGCGGTCCCATGGGATCGGCAAGGAGCGACCAACCCAACCCGCCGAGCATGCCGCTGACATAGTAGAGGATGAAGAACCTATACGACCCCAGCGTGCGCTCCACAGTCGGGCCGATAAAGTAGAGGCCGAGCATGTTTGCGAACAAGTGCCACGGTCCACCATGAATAAACATGTAGGTGAAAAGCTGGCCAACCTCGAAGGTGCGATACCAACCCGCCCGCAAGGCAAACACCCTGCCCAGACCAATTCCGAAATAAAATTCGAGAACAAATACGACAATGTTGATGATCAATAAATATTTTACCGCAGGAGTGATCCCGCGCATGTTTCCGATATCTCTTGGTTCTCCAAAATTCATGATGTCCTTTCCAAAATCCCGTAGAGTAGACCGAAACCGATAGGGTCCGGTCAATCTTGCATACGTTTAAGTTTCCGACACGAAAGCGGTTATTGCGTTGAATATCGGGCTTGCCCATTTCCGTTGGCTGGATATTATGACGCGCGAATTTCCTAAGAACTGGAGGCCAGCATGACCGACGAAACAAAACTTACAGGACTGACCCTGCTGAAGAAGGGCGAAACCCGCTATCCCACCTCGCCGGACGAGGCAGAGCTGGAGACCTTCGAGAACGCAAACAAGCAGCGCAACTACTGGATTACGTTCCAGACTTCGGAATTCACATCGCTCTGCCCGATTACCGGTCAGCCGGATTTTGCCACAATCACCATCGAGTATATTCCCGGCGAATTGTGCGTGGAGAGCAAGTCGCTAAAGCTCTACCTCTTCTCGTTTCGGCAGACCGGCACCTTTTACGAGGAAATCGTCAACCGCATCTATACCGACCTGTTTGAGCTGCTCAAGCCGAAGCGGCTGGTTGTGAACGGCGACTTTACCGCGCGCGGCGGCATCACCTCTTCGGTAAAGATCGACTCGGCCGATGCCTGACAATGGCCATCTTTTTGGCGGGGCAGCGTCCCGCAGAAGGTGTAGGGCGGGTTCCGCGAACCCGCTTCCGCGATCAAGGATCGCGGCTACAGATCAATCTGATTCGCTCTACTCTCCGCAGTAGACACAGCCGGAGGTCGGGCTTTCTTTGATAACGATCTGCGAAAGCTGCGGAAGCTGCGACTTCAGTTTCCCCCAGAACCAGACCGATAGGTTCTCGCTGGTGGGGTTTTCAAGTCCTTCGACTTCGTTAAGAACAGTGTGATCGAGCTGGTCGATAATGGGGTTGACGGCATCGCACAGGACATTGAAGTCGAGAATCCATCCTTTGGCTGGATCGACCTCCCCTTCCAGATGGACCTCCAACACAAAGGTGTGGCCGTGCAGATTCCCGCACTTATGCTCCGCATCGACCTTGGTCAGGCGGTGCGCGGCATCAAACTTAAATTCCTTATAGATTCTCATTTTCGGCATAACTCAATCCTCAATATAAGGACGCGGATCTTTGGTGCCCGCATCCATGAAACCTTTTTGCCGCAGCAGACATGAATCGCAGTGCCCGCAGGCGCGCCCGTCGGGGGCGGGGTCGTAGCAGCTGGTGGTTTTAGCGTAATCCACTCCGAGTTCAAGCCCGCGCTTGATAATTTCGGCCTTGGTCAGGTCGATCAGCGGCGTGTGGATGGTCAGCTTTTGCCCCTGCACTCCGGCGACGGTTGCCAGGTTCGCCATCTTTTCATAGGCCGCGATAAACCCCGGTCGGCAGTCGGGATAACCGCTGTAGTCGAGCGCGTTCACCCCAATGAAGATATCACTGGCTCCCAGCACCTCCGCCCAAGCCAGGGCATAGGAAAGAAAGATCGTGTTGCGGGCGGGAACATAGGTGACGGGAATCTCCTCGGACACCTCTTCGAGCGAGTCATGTTTCGGCACATCAATCTCATCCGTCAGGGCTGAGCCGCCAAACGCGCGCAGATCGATTTCAACCACCTTGAACTCTTTTGCACTGGCGCGGGCCTGCCCGGCGGCGCAGTCGAGTTCGACCGAGTGGCGCTGTCCATAGTTGAACGACATTGCGTAGACCTCGAAACCTTCGCTCAATGCCATCGCCATTGCCGTGGCCGAATCAAGTCCGCCACTGAGCAATACTACCGCTTTTTTCTTTGTATCGGCCATTAAAGCATTTCCATCATTCTATGGGTTTGAGGAATTACCCGGACATCGGACAGCAACCTGGAAACCTTGTCTTGCCAGTAAAAAAGCTGTTCAACGGTCGGGACGGCATCGCTTCTTTCAGACTTGGTCATGGGCTGAATCACAACAAGCGTTTTTTCGCCGCCCGCCTTTTTGATCCCCTTTACCGCCTCCATCAATTCCCCATCATGCGTATCGGCGGAAAGGATCAGCTTAACGAATACCTCCACATTCCAGTCGCGGCAGGTTTTCAAGAACTGCCAATGCGCCGGAAAGACGCTCTTTTCGCCGGTTACGCTCTCGAGCTTTACATCCATGGCCACAATATCGACCCATTCGACAATCGACTTGAGTTGCTGCGGGAGGTCGCCCGCCGTTTCCAGATAGATGCTGTAGCCATTGCCGCAAAGCTGCGGCAGCAGTTCATGCAGGAAGTTGACTTGCAGCAGAGGGTCTCCTCCTGTCAGCGAAACACGGCGGTTGGTTCTTTTACCATCCATCTCGCGGATGATTTCCATAAGCCTTTCCGTCGTTAGCGGATTGGGGATTTGCTCAAAATTTCCAGAGCCCGCTCTCTTTTCGATTACAACCGTTTCCGTCTTTTCTGTATCCGTATCGCAAAAGGCGCAGTCGCGGTGGCAGCCACAGAAGCGAAGAAAGAGATGCCGCTCCCCTACATAGGGGCCTTCACCTTGTATTGAGCTGAAAATTTCCGAGAGATACGTTTTCATGGCTCAATAAAGTAATCGACGAGTTCCTGAAACGAAGAAAAATATTCGGAAGCTTCATAGCCCCGCTCTTCGCCGAACCCATAATTTACAAAGGCGCTTTTAATGCCGGCATTCTTTGCCACGGCCAAATCGGTATAGTGGTCCCCCACCATCCAGACATTGGGGATTTCCATACCGGCGGTTTCCATGCATCGAAAAACGCCATCGGGTTCCGGCTTGAGGTTTTCAATATCGCCGCCGCCAAGAATGGAGCCAAAATATCCGTCGAATCCGAAATGTTTCAGGATTTCCCGGCTGGGATCCCCCGGCTTGTTGGTCAACAGTGCCAGCTTGTGCCCAGCCGTCGCCAAACGCGGAATACCTTCCTTGATGCCGGCATAGGGCGTCGTGTGAACCGTCAGGTGCGAAAAGTAGTAGTCCTTGTTGATTTGCAGCGCCTCTTCCAAATCGACGTCGGCACCTTGCAGCGAACGTTCCACCAGCAGGCGAACCCCGTTGCCGATATAACGGCTCACCGTTTCAAGCGGTAGCGGTTCGAGTCCATAATGCCCGCGCATATGATTGATTCCCGCCGTCAGGTCGGCTCTCGAATCAATCAGGGTTCCATCCAAATCAAAAATAATCAGCTGTGGTGTCATGCGTGCAAGAGTTCCTTCCATGTAGCCACAGGAACATCCGAAGGAAATTGAACCGACTGGCCATTGTCTACGGCGACCACATGGGCACCTGCCGTGCGTGCAGCCTCGATGCCGATTAGTTGATCCTCAAAAACCAGGGTATCCAGTGGGTCAACCCGAAGTTTTTGAGTGGTTACTTCGATAATATCCGGGGCAGGCTTTCTGTTCTCGACATCATTGGCGGTTGTGATGCACTCGAAATAATCCATCAATCCCGCTTCTTCAAGAGTAGGGGCAACAAAGCTGAGCGGCGAGTTGGTCGCCAATGCCATCGGCTTTTTCCTGTGCCATTTTTCCAGAAACTCGTGTGCGCCGGCAAAAAGTTCCGCAATAAAGATCTCTTCCATGCGCCGCCGCTTTTGGGAAAGAACCTTTTCCGGCTCAAGCTCAAGGCCATACCGTTTATTCAACACGCTGGAGAAGGGTTTGCTGTGGGATGCAAAAAATTCATCGTGCTCGTTCGGTGTCAATGCGTACCCACTCTGTTCAAGCACGGCATCCGCGAACGCCCGGGCATGGTATTTCCCTGAATCAATCAGGGTTCCATCCA
>JBDLJW010000138.1:0-4588 GCA_039714135.1 Verrucomicrobiota bacterium | reverse complement strand
TTGCCGTGTTGTTTGGGATGTATCTCTTCCATAGCGCGTGGCTGTCCATTCTGCTTTATCATGTGGGGATTCTGGTCTTTCTTGTTTTTCGCAGGCCGAAGGAAGTGGGGAGGCGTTTGTGGGCGGGTGCCAAGGCGCCGCTGGTGGTTCCCGGAATGCTGGTCTGTGCCATGGCGGCTCCGGTCGTCTATTTCATGTGGCCGTGGCTTGCGGCTTCGGAGTCGGTCCTCCCGGAATGGATGGCGCGGTTCGGGTTGACGGGGTGGTCGTGGCTTTTGATGATTCCATACTTTTCCATTGTCCATCCCGTGCTGGAGGAAATCCATTGGAGGGGGATTGCGCCTGGAAAAACAATGGGGATCTGCCGGCAGGATTTTCTGTTTGCAGGCTACCATGTGCTGGTGCTGTTCCAGTTGCTTCATTGGCCTTGGCTCTTCTTTGTTTTCGGAGTGCTTGTGGGTAGCTCGGTTTTCTGGCGCTGGGCGGAAGATCGTTTTGGCGGCTGCGGTTTGCCGATTCTTACCCATGCCGCTGCCGATGCCGGCGTGGTTGCGGGAGTATGTTTTTTGTTGCGGACATGATTGGGTGGGGAATAGATGAAGATAAAGCTTTTGTATGTTGCACTTCCTGTAGCCATTGTTTTTGCAAGTAGCTGCGCCTCGATGAAGCGGTTGCCTCCGCCGGATGATCCGATAGCGCTTGCCCGGATTCCGGGAATCCCGAATTGCCGCATGTGGGGCGACGGTCCGCCTGTGGATGTGGTCCGGCGTACCGCGTTGCTCAAGGAGCAGGTTCAGTCTGATCCGGCGTATGATTCCACAGCCCCGGTGCATTTTCTGGCCATTTCCGGCGGCGCGCAGGAGGGTGCTTTCGGGGCAGGCCTGTTGGCCGGCTGGGCCGCTGCCGGCGACCGGCCGGAATTCCGCGTAGTGACCGGGGTCAGTTCGGGTGCGATGCTTGCACCGTTTGCCTTTCTTGGCTCCGACTACGACAAGGATTGCCAAGCGCTGTTTTCGGACTATTCCACCAAGGACATTGTCAACAAGCGGATCTTTTCCTCCCTTTTCCGCGGGGCATCCCTGAGCGACAACAATAAGTTGCGCGCAATTCTGGAGAGCCATTTTACGCCAGTGGAAATGGAAAAGGTTGCTCGGGAATATGCCCGCGGCCGCAAGCTTTTCATCGGTTCCACCGACCTTGATTCCATCCGGCCCGTGATTTGGGACATTGGCGCCATTGCGTCCAGTGGACATCCCGATGCCTACGAATTGATTATCGATGTGATTCTTGCTTCGTCCGCCTTTCCCGGTGTCTTCCCTCCAGTTCTTTTTGATGTAGAGCAGGAGGGCAGGGAATTCCAGGAACTGCATGTTGATGGAGGTCCGACCACCCAGATCTTTGCCTTTCCAATCAGCTATGATGTGAAGAGTACCTTAAAGGAGGTCGGGCTGAACGGTCCGTCCCATATCTACGTTCTGCGCAATTCGTTCATCATTCCGAAAACCGATCCGGTCAAGCCTCGTACACTTCCCATTCTCATGAAAACCGCCCTTTCCCTTGTGAATTCCATGGCGTTGATGGATATGCACCACATCTATCAAAGTGCCGTCGACAATGGCATCGAGTACCATCTGGCCTACATGCCCTCCGACTTCCGCGACCCCGAAGAGCCCTTCGAACCCGCCTATATGAAGGAACTCTTCAATCTGGCCTATAAAAAGGCGGAGGCTGGTTACTCGTGGGACTCCAAGCCGCCCGAATTCCAGCACAAATCCAGTCGCGGCTCTCAATAACCAAATCAGCCAATTCCAGCCTTGCCTTGGCATGCAATATTATGTGAGTGATATGGTCATGTATTTAAAAGGCAGGGTTTGAGGAGAGATTTGATGGAATGGAAAGCTTTGGCGGAACGAATTCTGGATGGTGGAAAATCGATTACACGCGAGGAGGCCTTGGCTGTTTTAAAGTCGACGGACGATGAGTTGCTCGAGGTGTTGCAGGCAGCCTATATGATCCGCAAAAACTTTTTTGGCAAGAAGGTCAGCCTTCATGTGCTGAAGAATGCCAAATCCGGTGTTTGCCCGGAAGACTGCTCCTTCTGTAGTCAGTCGAAAAGTTCTTCCGCCGATGTCGAGGAATATGAAATGCAGTCGGCCGACGAAATCGTGGCCGGTGCGCAAGATGCCGCCGACATGCAGGCATTGCGCTATTGCGTTGTTACCAGCTCCCGCGCGCCATCCGAGAGCGAGATAAAAACCATTACCGCCGCGGCGTCCCGCATCAAAAAGGAATATCCGCACCTCGAACTCTGCGCCTCCATGGGCTTCCTGACAGAGGAAAAGGCGCGGCGATTAAAAGATTCCGGTGTCGATCGGTTTAATCACAACCTTGAAACCTCCGCCAATTTCTATCCCTCCATCTGCTCGACCCACAAATTCGAAGACCGCGTCAAAACTGCCCGCACCGTCAAGAAGGTCGGGCTCGACCTCTGTTGCGGCGGCCTGATTGGCATGGGGGAAAGCCTTGAAGATCGCGTTGATCTGGCATTGGCCCTCAAGGAGCTCAAGGCCGACTCCGCACCGATCAACTTTCTCGACCCTCGGGAAGGGACCAGGCTTGAGGAACAGGAACGTCTGACGCCGAACGACTGCCTTCGCACTCTCGCCATGTTCCGCTTTGTGCTGACCTATGCCGAGGTGCGCATTGCCGGCGGACGCGAAACCTGCCTGCGCGATCTTCAGCCGCTCTCGCTCTATCCCGCCAATTCCATGTTCACCAATGGATATTTAACCACCGGCGGGCAGGACTTTAATGACGACAAGCGAATGATCGAAGACGCCGGCTTTGAACTCGGCCATCTCGTCAATGCCTGACATCACTCGGAAAAACTTTGGCATATTTAGCCTAAAACCCTCGCGCAAAACCATTCATTAGAAGCCATTTTAATATATCACATACGATATAAAACTGGCCCGAACGGCATGTTTTTCCATGAAAATATATACAATATGATATAAAAATATTTGTGAAATCTGATTTCACATGAAGCGTTCCCATGAATATTCCAATTTTCTAATGCCATGCATTGACATTGTTTTTTAATCCTGAAAACATGTACTGCTTTATTGGCGTTTGTGTCGTTTGGGATGGCGTCAGGGTTGAGTGTGGGAAACAAAACAAAAGGGGAAGTATGAAAAAAATATCAATTGCATGTCTATTAATCGCTCTGTCTTCATTGGCCTATGCGGCAACGGATGAGGAACAATATTCGCAATGGATGCAGCAGGGCAAAAATCAGGTTACGCAGGGAAATCTGGAAGAGGCCAGAGATAGCTTTCAAAACGCTCTTGTTTTTAAACCCAACGATGCCGAAGCCCAAAAAGGAATCCGTATGTCGGAAGAGCGGATGGCAAGAAGAGCACCTGCCCCTCAGCCCAAAGTTTCTGCAAAAGCAGTCCAAAAAGAGGAGCAAAAGGATTTCTCGATCCGTGTTTCACTTGGAAGTGCCCCTGGGATTGATGAAGTTGACTTTTTTGGGTCATCTGCGATGAAAGAAGATGGCGGTGGACAGCTTGAGGTTTTGGCCGTTAAAAGGTTTTGGGGAGAGCAAAATCCAAATTTCGGCTGGGTAGCTGGCGCTGGTCTCCTTTTTGCCGGTCACAGCGGTATGTCTCCTGTCGCAACGGGACCCTTTATCGAGGATGCTGACTGCGAAGTATTCGCTTTTGCAGGTGTTCTTGAGGGGGGGGGAGCAGTAAAAATCGGTAACAATGTCATCTTGGAAGTAACCCCCTTTATTGGTGCAGGCGGAGCAGCACAGACCATAACCTTGGCAAGTGGCCTGGAAGATGATTCAGGGGCTTCCTATATCTGCTACGGAGTTAAAGGAGGAGCGTTTGTTCTGCTTGGTAACAGGGTCGAACTCGGGATAGAAGCTGGCTATCAAGGGTTCTCTTCAAGTGCTGAAGTTGAAGGAACTTCCGAAGAGGTCACATTCTCTGGCGGCGGTATTCGCGCTGCGGCAGTACTTGCTATAAAGTTCTAGCTTGGATTTTTAGATGTAGCGAAAGCCGTCCATTTGGGCGGCTTTCTTCGTTTGCGGGGGTTTACTTCGCGGCGGGCTCTGGGTAGAATGCGCCGTTATTAACTATTTTAAGGAAAGGATACCGCCATGCGTAGCGACAGGACAAAAAAAGGATTGGAACGGGCACCGCACCGCAGCCTGATGCGGGCGACGGGTATGACGACGGAAGATATCAAAAAGCCGTTCATTGCCATCTGCAATTCGTTCAACGAGGTCATTCCGGGGCATGCGCATCTCGACCAGGTGGGCAAGCTCGTCAAGGAAGCCGTGCGCGAGGCGGGCGGTACGCCGATTGAGTTCAATATGATCGGGGTTTGCGACGGTATCGCAATGGGCCACGCCGGAATGAAATATTCCCTGCCAAGCCGCGAGCTGATCGCCGACTCGGTAGAGACCATGGTTGGTGCGCACGCGTTCGACGCGATGATCTGCATTCCGAACTGCGACAAGATTGTGCCCGGCATGATCATGGGTGCCATGCGCGCCAATATCCCGACGATCTTT
>JBDLJW010000137.1:0-4599 GCA_039714135.1 Verrucomicrobiota bacterium | reverse complement strand
CGATTTGAATCATTTTATTAAGAAGGAAACCGCAATATGTTAAATCGTGTAATGGGAATGTTTTCCAGCGATATCGGGATTGATCTGGGAACCGCGAATACTCTCGTGTATGCGCGCGACCGCGGTATCGTGATGCGCGAACCTTCGGTGGTGGCGGTACAGGCCGGCACCAACCGGGTCTTGGCGGTGGGCGACGAGGCAAAGAGAATGCTCGGGCGCACGCCAGGCAGTATTGTGGCAATTCGCCCTCTGAAGAGCGGGGTAATCGCGGATTTTGAAATTACCGAAGCGATGCTCCGCTATTTCATTCAGAAGGTTCATAACAGAAGAAGAATGGTCCGGCCCCGGGTGGTGATTGCCGTACCGAGTGGTATTACGGAAGTGGAGAAGCGCGCAGTGAAGGATTCCGCAATGCATGCGGGCGCGCGCGATGTATTTTTAATTGAAGAGCCGATGGCCGCCGCGATCGGTGTGGGCCTGCCTGTACAGGAACCCGCCGGAAACATGATCGTGGATATCGGGGGGGGCACGACGGAAGTTGCTGTGATCTCCCTTGCCGGCATTGTTTACAGCCGGAGTGTGCGCGTCGGTGGCGATGAGATGGATGAGGCGATAATTCAGCACATTAAGCGGGAATACAATTTATTGATTGGTGAGAGAACCGCTGAGGAAATCAAGATTACGATGGGATCGGCCCTGACTGGTGGCGAAGAAAGCACCATGGAAGTGAAGGGCCGTGATTTGGTGGCCGGGTTGCCGCGGACGTTGACGATCAGCTCCGAGGAAGTACGCCAGGCCTTGCAGGAACCGGTAAACCAGATTGTGGAAGCCGTGCGTGTAACCCTTGAGCGCTGTTTGCCCGAACTTTCGGCAGACCTTGTGGACCGCGGTATGGTTTTGGCGGGGGGCGGTGCGCTATTGCGTGGACTGGATACCCTGATTTCGGATAAAACCAGCCTTCCGGTGCATGTTGCGGACGATCCGCTAAGCGCCGTGGCTGAGGGTACCGGAATTGTTCTTCACGAAATCAATTTCCTTCGTAAGATGGCTGGGCCGAACGGCTAGGCCAGTTCGATGTGCTGTTTCCTCGTCCTCCCTGATCGATAGGGACGGATTGTTTTGCTGAGGAACAGAAAACTTATTTATGCCGGGGGAGCAGGATTGCTTCTCGCTGTGGCGTTTGTTCTGCCCTCTTCGCTTTCCTTAAAGGGAAAGGGTGCGGTGCGGGGCGTTGTGGCGCCGGCGGAGCGCGGTACATCCGGAATCCGGCAGCGCTTTTCCGAGACGATTTCCGCCATTCGTGGTATTGGCGGCGCCATGGAGGAGAACCGCGATCTTCGCCACGAACTCGTCCGCGTTCAGGTCGAGCTCGACAAGCTCCGCAATGTCGAGGCCGAAAACCTGCGCCTGCGCCGTGCCTTCAGGTTTCGTCATCAGCAATCCTATTCCATGATCCCATGCGATGTGATCAGCCGGAGTATCAGCGGCTGGTGGAATACGGTTCGCATTGGGAAGGGGACGGTCGGCGGTGTCCGTGAAAACCATGCGGTAATCAGCCCCGATGGATTCGTTGGTAAAACCGTCGAGGTTTCAAAACACACGGCCGAAGTGTTGCTGGTCTGCGATCCCGCCTGCCGTGTTTCCGCCAAGGTCGAGCGAGCGGGCACTTTTGGGCTGGTTCGGGGCGCGGGCGTCGATTTCAAGGGTCATCCTGTTGCCCGGATGGAATTCATCGACAAGGATGCCGAGATTCGCGTGGGGGACGAGGTGGTTGCCTCCGGCTTGTCCGGCGAGGGGAGTGTTTCGCCGAAGGGCGTGCATATTGGCTATGTCACCAAGGTTCGTAAGGATAAATCGGGGCTGTTTCAATATGCCGAGATTGCCCCGAGCGCGACGGTCAGTTTGCTCGACTATGTTTTTGTGGTTTCGGCCGATGCGGAGGTGAAGCCATGATGCCGCAGGTTCTCATGATGGGGGGGATCTTCATCGGTGCGCTGATCCAGCTTTTTCTCCCGCCGTGGTCGATCTTTGGTGGCGCCAAACCCCCGGTGCTGATGGCCTTTGCGCTGTACTATGCGTTGCGCCGCTCGTCGCGCGGGATGTGGATGGCCGTATTCTGGGCCGCGCTGCTGCACGACGGCCTTGCTCTTGGCCCGTTTGGCCCGGCCTTGTTCGGGTTCCCTTTCATCAGTATTCTGGCGCATCGCATCCGTTCGGAAATCTTTGTTGATGGTCTGGTAACGCAAATGGTTCTAGGCGCGGCCGGGGCCATGATGGTAACGCTTGCCACCCTTTTCATCTATGTGGCCACCGGGCAGCGCCCGTTTCATTTTGGCCATGCATTGCTGCGCCTCATCGGCTCGGGATTGCTGGGCATGGCAACACTGCCGCTGGTTTCGTTGACGATGAGCAAGCTGGAGGCCGCCCTCCCCAAACGCCGGGGGTATGGATGGCAATAAAGGTAAAACGTAAAAGAGAGGTCAGCCTGCTGGTGATCTGGGTCGTCTTCGGCCTGATGATTATGGGCATGGGCGTCCTTGTTTCCAATCTGTGGAAGCTGCAGGTGCGTGCCAAGGGCAGCTTTGATGACCAGCTGTTCGAGCAGAGCGTGCGCCGCATTCGCCTGCCCGCCGTGCGCGGAAAAATCTACGACACCAACGGCGATGTGCTTGCCGACAGTGTGCCGAACTATTGCATTGCGATCTATACCGAAGAGCTTTTTGCGCCAAAATCCATGGTGGCCAAAACCCTGGAGCTGGTTCACGAAATCTGGATGCGCGTCGGCCGCAAGCCCGATGTCAGCTACCGCGATATTCTGCGCCATTTGCATTTTTCGCCCCAGCGCCCGATGACCGTCTATAAAAACCTGACCCCGGAGGAGACGAGGAAGTGGCGCATTGAATTTGAAAAATGGACGGCGCCGCCGAAAGGGTGGAGCAAGCGCTATAAGATTCCCGGGTTGAAACTGAAAGATCCGGTGATTGACGGGAGGATCATAATCCAGACTGCGGAGCTTGAAAAACGCGCAACCTCCACGGCCGCCAACACCCTGGAGCTGGTCTACAAGATCTACGAACGTCTCAACGGCCATGTTGATATGGAAGAACTTCCCGTCGGTCTGCGTGCCATCAAGCGGCATATCAGATCCCAGCGTCCCGTGCCGCTGCTGGCCTGGAAGCACCTCGACCAGGAAACCATTGCGAAGTGGGCCGATACCTGTTCCGATCTGACCGCCACCGACATCTATTGCCTGCCCGCCCGCACCTACCCCGAAGGCGAAAACCTCGCCCATCTAATCGGTTTTACCCGCGAGGCCGATACCGTAAAGCAGGATGGGAATGAGCCTTTCCACTACGATGTGCGCGGCATTAAGGGGAGAAAGGGGCTGGAAGGGCTTTACAACGGGTTGCTCGAAGGCGAGCCGGGCTACCAACTTGTTCAGATCGACGCCGATGGCTTCCACCACCGCGACCTTCAAACCATTCCCTCCCTGGCCGGGGGGGATCTTCAACTGACCATCGATAGGAACATCCAGCAATTTGCCAAGGAAGCCCTGACCATGCATCTTGAAACCGATCCGTTCAAGGGGCCGGTGAAGGGGGCGGTTGTGGTGCTCGATCCGAACAATGGCGATGTGCTCGCCATGGTCAGCTCGCCCCTGTTCGATCCCAACAAATACATGACTTCGGGGAAATATGTTCAATCGCTAATGACCAATACAAACGCCCCGACGCTCAACCGCGCGGTCTATGGGCAGTATGCTCCGGGCAGCACGTTCAAGCCGGTCGCCTGCCTCGGCGTCCTGCGGGAGCATCCGGAATATGCGGAAGAGCACCACGATTGCCCGGGCTATCACATGGTCGGCAAGCGCAGGATGCACTGCCATTCCACTCACGGGGAAAAATTGTCGATGCGGCAAACGCTCGAAAAATCGTGCAATGCGTATATGTATCAAATGGCCATCGAGATCGGCTACGACCCTATCTACCGGATGGCGAAGGATTTTGGCCTTGGCCAACCCGTCGGCCTGTTCCCGGATGTCGAGGATCTTTCCGGCTCCTTTATGACCAAGGGGTCGAAATACGGCAACCTTCCGGAAAAAGCGGTCGGGCTTGCGGGGGCGTGCAACCTTTCCATCGGGCAAGGCGAAATCGTCGTGGCGCCACTGCAGATGGCGATGGTGGCCGCAACCATTGCCAACGGCGGCCATTTGTATCGCCCGCGCCTGATCAAGAAATTCAGGTTTGCGCAGGATCGGCCGTACGACATTAATCCGACATCGAAAATCCGCTACATTCCAATCCCGGGTGAAGCCCTCGAAATCGTGCGCGGCGGCATGCACGATGTGGTGATGGGGGGACGGGAAGCGGCTAAATGCGTTCAGGTCGGGGATATCGTAATCGCCGGAAAGACGGGAACCGCCGAATATGGCCCAAAGAAACTGGGGAAAAAGAATACGTGGATGATTTCCTACGCCCCGTTCGACTTTCCGCGCTATGCGGTGGCCTTCATCGTCCAGGATGGTGTTTATGGAGGCACGACGGTTGCTCCGCGCCTGCACGAGCTGTATTCCAAGATCTTTCATTATGACGGAACGCT
>JBDLJW010000136.1:0-4628 GCA_039714135.1 Verrucomicrobiota bacterium | reverse complement strand
TTCCGGTTGCTGAAACCAAGCTGACTCCAACCTCAATGCCTCCCTTTATTTCCAGCAATCCGCCGAAAAACATTTCCAAGTCCGGGTTCGGAGGGGTTTCTATGGGGCCGCCGCCAGCAAACTTGTTCGGCTTGCCATCGTTTCCCCCTACGCTAAAAACACCATATTCATAGGGCTTTTTAGGAGGTATAGGCCCCGGGGGAGGGTGGTTTGTATCTTCAATGAATGCTTCGACTTCAACCGACGATTGTCCGCACGTTCCAACGGAGTTGACAATTATATACTGACCGGAATTTATATTGGTGAGTGTCAGGTTAAAGGTTCCTTCTCCATAGGTGGATAGGAGTTGTGCTCCATCTGTATAAGGAATGCTTGTGTCGGTCCAGAATGCAGCGGGGTTGGTGCGATTGCTATAATTGTCGCGAATAATGGAGTAGGCATATTCGATTCCGGCTTCGGCGTAGGCGGCAGCCTTGGTTCGGTCTACAAGTAGCTTTCCCGTGAATGCACTTTGTTTTCCCATTTTGAGCATCATGGTAAATGTGATGGCAAGCACCGCCATAATTCCCATTACTGTAATGAGCGCATAGCCCTGTTTTCTGGTTGTTTTCATACTCAACTCTCCCTGCTGTATTAAAGGCCGCTGTTGCGTGGGGTGATTTCGACTTTCACCTCAGATGAAACCTCTCGGTTTTGCTGGTTCATGGCTGCGCTTTTTTCATAAATCTTCAGGTCGACCTGGAGTGCTGTTTGCAAAGGATCTCCGTTTACGGAAAGTATGAAATTCCCAAAAGACGGACCCTTATCGAATTTGCCGGTGATGTTGACTATTCGGCGAACTCCGGTCCAATCGGTGGTTACATCCCTTAGAATAGGGGTTTGCTGGTGGTCTGCCGAGGATTGAAGATAAGCCCTGAACTGGATATAACGTCCAGTGGTTGTGATGTTCATAGAGGATGCATTTGGTGCGGACGCTGGAACCGTGCCGAAATCCGGTACACCCGTAAAGAAAGGATTGTCACTGCTTCTGACATCAAAACCGATTGCCGTTCCGGCTGGAATATCGGCATTCCATGAAATATATCCGAGGGCTGCGTTGTCGAGCATGGTATCAAAAATGTCCGAGGTATAGGTGCCTTTTTCCACATAGCTGACTTCAACCCCGGCCAAACCCGCAATTTTGCGAGAGGATACGTTGTTCTCAAGTATGTATGGGTGAGCCGGGTCAGGTTCGCTGATTGAAATCCAGCTTAATAGTCCGGGTAACCCTTTTATAAAACCGGGGAAACTTCCGTTGGTTGGGTCGCCTTTGACGATTCGGGTTGGCCATTCATGTGGACCTGCATACCCGCGGGTGTCATGCCATATTTTAGGGGCGTCTTTGGTTGTGTCGCCTGTGATGGCATAGGAGGCAATGTAGTTTTTCTCTGTATCAATTGGTACATCAATCCAGTTTGACATCTTGGTTTCGGTTGCGGGAATAGTGATTTCCCTAACAATGGTGCCATACTCAAGGAACGTTACCTCGTTTGTGATGCCAATACCGTTAAAGTCAAAATCAATCGTATTAGGAGAAGCGCTTTCGCCAAAGAAAACCTGACCGATTTGCAATGGCTCATCAGCTGCTTTAAAAATCAACCTACAACGCGCGCCATTATGGCCCAGAAGACTTCCGTTAGGATCAATATTGCCTCCTTTTAACAGGGTGCGTACAGCGGTGGATACCCATGCGTTTGTCGGATTCTGTCCGCCGGAATAATCCCAGGTCTGAGTTTCGGCCTCCCATGTTAGCTCGTTGCCTTCAAGGCGGGTTATTTCATCGTTGTTTACATGGTCGGTTTCAGTAACCGCATTTTCTTTATTCGCCAGCCCTCTGCTTGAAAAATCAAAGTCGGTTTCGTGCCAAGTGTCGTTGTCGACTTGTATGGTAAAAGAATTGCCTGCTCCTTCTTTGAAAAGAAGGCGGTGTCTGTTGCCGTAGGACGGGTAGAGATCATTGACTGTAGCCCCATCGATCACTGTAAGGGTTTCTGCATCGCGGTAATGATAGCATGGGCTACCCATGAACTTATCGATGCCAATATAATCACCGGTAGCATATGGATGCTGGCCAGTCACCTTGAATGTGAACGTGTTATTGCCGGCGTTGAGCAGGGCATAGCCAAGGGAAACCTCTTCAAGTTTGTCTTCCGGGGCATAGCCGCTGAATTCTCCTGCTCGCGGGTTCAGCTTCCAGTCGAGCAGGTTGGCAAAGATTATCTTGGATGTTGCGACTTCGCTTCCCGTTGCTGCATCTTCACCATCTCCGTCCGCTACAATGGCGTTGAGTTGGTTCTGCAGGGCCGTCTTGTCGTTGGAGAGGTTGGGATTGCGTGGTTTTAAGGTTGTTCGTACCAGTTCATCCGGGGTGCCGGGGCGAATATGGTAGACGATGGTTTCGTCCCAGATGATATGTTTATTCGCATCTCGTTCAATCAAACCGTCGCCGTCGCTGTCGTATGCGATTGGGAAGCTGAGAGCCGTATAGGAGTTAGAGCCTTCCGGATAATAGACAATTTCATCCATGGAGGAGAGGCGCAGGTCTGCTTTTAGTCTTTCGATGGCCGTTTGTACATTGATGTCGAGTTCATGCTGGATATCGGCCTGATTGGCCTTTTTCAGTATGAAGAGGTAGCCGGAAAGAGCCAAGCCAACTGCAACTACGAGAATGACCATGGCTGCCATGACCTCAACCAGTGTAAAACCTTTGGAGCTAGCTTTGCTTATCATATTTTCCTCTAAGTTGGTAGCTAGAGAAGCTTGGCCATGTAGGATTTAACATGCTCATTTTCTTCTCCAAAATTTAAGGTGATGGGGTTCCTGATTTTGACTTCAACTCTAATTTCGAGTCGGTAGTTGTTGTGTGCGGCAGGCGTAATTGTGGTAATTCTTCGGAATTTTCCTTCATTGGCGCCGACAGGGTCCCCATCTTGGTTTACTGGAACCCCAGGGGCTGGTTCATCCATGTTTTTGATCTGTTCATAGTCTAAATGGCGCATGTTGCGCACCTGTTCAATTCGGTTTTTGGCAATATTGATGGCGGTGTAGTGCATACGCGCCTTGTCCGAAACCTGGCGCTGGGCCATGACAACGCGCACGGCGCCCGCAATGAAGGTTGCAAAAAGAACCAGAGCCACGAGGGTTTCAACAATTGTTGTTCCGGCACGTTCCCGATTCCTTCTCTCGCGTTGTTTCATGGTCGGCTTTTTCTTTTGGGGTGTTGTTGTTTTCATAAATACCCATACATTAAAGCAATACATGTGCCAGTCGCATTGAATTGAAGGTTGATCGCTGTTTATGGAAATAATTGCAACAATATGCGAACTATTTTAAATAGGCTCGGAAGTGCTGAAAAGCAGGAAACCATTGCAAATATGCGAAAAATATAGGCAATCCGGGGTTTGGAGGTTCTCCAAACCCCGGAAAAGATCAAGGATGTGCGTTAACGTTGGATTCGATAGAAACGGTGCCCTTCAGCCGGTTCGCCGCCGGATGTGGCAGTGGTGAAGTCGTCGGTAAAGATGCTGGTTCCGCCAACGGAGTCGAGCATCCCGTTGCTGATGAAGGGCGTCCATATGGTATTGGTGCCCAGCTCGTCGGCATACTCGATCCAGTAGGTGTAGCCGGAGATGGAGTTGAAGGCGATGCCCAGCTTTTCGTCGATTGTCCAGCCCAGCGATTGGATCGAGAAGTTTTCCGGCCAGATGGCCTCGGTCATGAGCACCGGCGGGCATTTGTCGTTCGCTTCCCACAGGTCGTATAGATCCTGCCCATTGCTGTCGGTCCTGTTTTCATCCCGCAGGAATTCAATAAACTCCTTGCTGGTACTCTGGTAGTAGAGCCGAACATCGGCACGCACCGCTTCCGCAGGCATGGCATAATAGACCTCGTCCCAGTATTGCCCGTCGTCATAGTGGTGGCCGACCGGCGCGCCGCCAAAGCTTTCATATTCGCTATTGGTGAAGCCGCGCGGTGGAATGCGGTTGTCTTCGTAGACCTGGTTGTTGAGCACAAAGTGGAGCGATGGGCCGGGATCCATGCCGACCACCGATGCCATGTTTGTTCCAATGCCGGGATGGATTTCATAGATTTGTGTATCGTTGGTCAGCACGGCGTCCACGGGGTCGTAGCCGCCAAACTCGTCGAGCAGTGCATCACCATCATCGTAGAAGCGGACATTGATCCACATGCGGCGTCCTTCCGGATAGCCGGTCGGGAGCTTGTGGCCAGTATCGTTGATGACGGTTACCCGCAGGTCGCCATCGATTACCTCGGCCTGCATGCGCGCAGCCTTGCTGAGCATGTATTCCGCGCGGACGGCGCCGTTGGAAAGGGCCGCCGCCGTTTCAGCATCCAGCCCGGCATGGTCGGGAAGAATCCTGGAGAGCCACGAGCTACCGCCGGTCATGTCGTGTAGCGGCAGGTTGGCGCGCTCCACTACGTTGCTGAATTGTACGGGATCGCAACCCTGCCCAAGGATATCGGGCATATGGCAATCCTGGCAGCTTGCAACCATTCCGCCATCCTTGTTGCCGGCAAACTGCGGGGCATAGACCCCGTTGGAGGTGTTGTAGGCACTGTGCAGCCAT
>JBDLJW010000135.1:0-4659 GCA_039714135.1 Verrucomicrobiota bacterium | reverse complement strand
CGGCTGGGCGCGATCACCGTCAAGGGCATCTGCGCAGAGGAGCACGTCGGCAACTCCACCCCGCGCACATTCGAGACGCGCGGCGGCATGCTCAACGCCATCGGCCTTCCGGGGCCCGGCGCAAAGGGATTCATCGAAAAATATGTGCCGTTTCTAAAACAGTACGACACGCCCGTGATCGTGAACATCTGGGGCAAGGGCAAGGACGACTATGGCCGCGTGGTTGAAATGCTCGACGACGAAGAAACCGTCAGCGCCTACGAAATCAATCTTTCCTGCCCCAACGTAAAGGAAGGCGGCTCGGCCTTCGGCACGGATGTGGCCACCTTTTCCAGCGTGATCGAACTGGTTCGCGGCAAAACACAAAAACCGATCATCCCCAAGCTTGCGCCGAATGTCCCGAATATCGGAGCCTTTGCGAAAGCGGCCGGGGATTGCGGCGCGGATGCCATCTCGATCATGAACACAATGCCTGCCATGGCGATCAATATCGATACGCTCGAGCCGGAACTGGCCAACAAGTTCGGCGGCCTCAGCGGCCCGCCGATCAAGCCGATCGCCATGAAACTGGTTTTCGACGCGGCCAAGGCCTGCACGATTCCAATCATCGGCATGGGCGGAATCTTCGAGCCGGAGGACGCCATTGAATTCATGGTTGCAGGTGCGACCGCCGTGGCGGTCGGAACAGCCAACTTTGTCGATCCTTCCACCATCAACCGCGTGATCGACGGCATCGAGGCCTATCTTGTTGAAAAAGGCCACAGCTCGGTAAGCGACATTGTAGGAACGGTCAAGGCATGACACGGCTGAGGCTCAGCGGAAGCATTGTGCTCGCGGTCGTGCTTGTAGCGGTCGCAATCTTCTACTCCTTCTACCAGCCCTTCATCCCCAATGCGGTCTACGACGCGGTTCCCGTGCAGGCTACCTTCAAACACAAGGTAAAGAGTCTGGATGAACTTCTGGAAAGCCCGGTGTGCGCCCAGCTTGATAAAGCACTTGGTGCGGGCAACTCGCTTAAAGTCCTGCTGGATTCCAATGATTGGGTCAAACTGACCGCGTCATCCGAGATTGCAGTGGCAACCCTGCCGCTTCGCCATGCCGATCAGCCAAAGTCATGGGTGGCGATAAGCTGGGTGGGCTGGCGCAGCCCCTGGCTGCGTTGGAAGCTGGAGCAAACCCGGACGGAAGGGTTTTCCTTTCTGGGAAAACATTCGGTTTGGCCGGTTTGGAAATATGAGACCGCAGACATTGCGCGCGGCATGAGCCTGACCCTTTCCCTGACCGACAACCTGTTCATTACCTGCCTGTCGGAAAACCCGGCGGACATCTTCTACCTGCTGGATACCTACGACAAACGGATCCTCTCCGTCAACGCCATGGAACAAAGGAAGCTCAAATGATCCCTGCAAAAAAAACAGCCCTCTTCATCCTGCCCTGTCTATTGCTTGCCGGTTGTGCAACCAACGACACCGACGACGACCCGCAAAAGGACTTCCCTCTCTCCTCGGGACAAATCTCGGCATGCCTGGAACGGGCCAAACCTCCGCAGCAATTTGGTTTTCAGGTCTTCGCCCAGCAAGACGGTATTTCCTATATTGGCAGAGGGCGGCTTCATCCCAACCACTTCTCTTCTGCGGAAGTGCTGGAGGAAAATATTCCGGCCATTCGAATGCGGGGGCGTTCTTCCCGGGACAGAATGAATGTGCTGATTGATGTCAGCTCTCCCGTCTCATGGATGGAATTTTTAACTTCGCAGGACTTCAAGGCCATCTTCATGGGCATAAACGGCAAAGTGGTTCCTTATCGCGGCAACTACAACACCGGAGGCGTCCCGGCCTTTGCCGCAATCGTTACCCAATTGCGCATCGACAACCTATTCATCGAGGCCGTTCCCTTCTATGTCCGCATGGCCGAGGGTTCGCTCGGCCCGCTGATCCGGGGAATCGACGAACCGGGAATTGATGCAATCCTGGGTTATGACAACCTGCAGAGCTTTGAATATATCCAGTTTGATCTGGAAGACGACACGATCATTTTTTCCGCCACCCAGCCCTACAGGCCAAACGACGCCCTGCTGGTTGAAACCGCAAAAATCATCAGGGTTCCCGGTCATGGTCTGGCGATCGAAGGAATCATTGACGACGAACTAACCCCGATCATCCTGGACTTTGCAGGGGACTACAGCCTGGCATGCGGCGGTATTAAAACCAACACAACCCGCTATATTGAACTGGGCCACATGCTGATCAACGATGTCCCGACGCTTGCACTGCCAAGAAAAACCATTCCGCCGCGGGCCGGGCGCAAACTTCTGGAGCCCTATGTTGTAACCATCTGCAACAAAAAGGGCGTGGTTTATTTCGAGCAGTACCCCGAAGAGCCCGAAGAGTAAGGGCCGAAATCCTAGAGCATTTCTGCGTTTATTTGTCGCATGTAAACAGGGCCGCCAGGATGGCGGCGGTACATATCCCCCAGCGCCCTACCCCGTATTACGCTTCAACTGGATCAAATGGCGGATCGCCAGAATTGGATGCCGCCAAAGCATGCGCGGCCCGGCATACCGCATAACCGTCTGGATGCGTTCACGCATTTCGGAATCATAGCAATGCACCGTGCATTTGCTGCAGGCCGGCTTGTCGCTGCCGAACGGACACTGGGCAATCCGCGCCTTCGCATATGCCAGAAGGGCGGCACAATCTCCGCACAGATCCTTGCCCGCACCGTGATGGGCACGGCAAAAGATCTGGACCATGATGGCAACGGTTCGGGCTTCGAGGTTCATCGGTCTATTTTCCGCAAACTCGGTATTCTGCACATTGGTTTATTGGCTAAGTTCCTTGGAAATGCGCATGGAACAGTAGCGCTCGCCGCACATTGAGCAATAGTGCTGGTCGGCCTGGTCGCGCTCTTCGGGCGGAAGGGACGCAAGGCGGTATTCGCGGGCACGCCGGGGATCGAAGGAAAGGTTGTACTGGTCTTCCCAACGGAATTCGCCGCGTGCCATGCGCATCGCCTCGTCGCGGTCGATTGCGCCGGAAACCCCTTTTGCAAGGTCGGCGGCATGGGCCGCGATTTTATGGACAATAACGCCCTCCTTCACATCGTCCCGATCCGGCAATCCAAGATGCTCCTTTGGCGTAACGTAGCAAAGCATGGAGGTACCGTACCATCCGATCACTGCGCCGCCGATGGCGGAGTTGATATGGTCATAACCCGCCGCGCAATCAGTCACCAGCGGGCCGAGGGTGTAGAACGGTGCTTCAAAGCACTCCTCCAGCTGCTTGTCCATATTGACCTTGATCTTGTCGAGCGGCACGTGGCCGGGGCCCTCGATCATGACCTGGCAGCCATATTCCCACGCGATCTTCGTCAGCTCGCCCAGCGTCTTGAGTTCGCTCAGCTGCGCCTCGTCGTTGGCGTCGGCGATGCAACCGGGGCGCATGCCGTCGCCGAGAGAGAAGGTAACATCATATGCGCGCATAATTTCGCAGATCTCGCGGAAGTGGGTGTAGAGGAAGTTTTCCTGATCGTTGTCGACCATCCACTTGGCCATGATGGAACCGCCGCGGCTGACGATTCCAAGCTTGCGGGCCTTGACGGCAGGAATATCCTTGCGCAACACACCGGCATGGATCGTGAAATAATCAATCCCCTGCTCCGCCTGCTCGATGAGCGTATCGCGATAGAGCTCCCAACCCAGTCCGTCGGCATCGTCGTCGATCTTCTTGAGCGCCTGATAAAGCGGAACCGTGCCGATGGGCGTCGGTGAATTGCGCACAATCCACTCGCGCGTGTCGTGGATGTCCGTGCCCGTGGAAAGGTCCATCACGGTATCCGCGCCCCATGTAACCGCCCACTGCATTTTATCAACCTCCTCCTCGATCGAGGAGCCAAGGGCGGAGTTGCCGATATTGGCATTGATTTTGGTACGGAACTTCCGGCCAATAACCATCGGTTCGGCTTCGGGATGATTGATGTTGAGCGGAATAACAGCGCGTCCGGCGGCGACCTCGTCGCGGACAAATTCAGGTTCGACCTGCTCTCGAATGGCAACAAACTCCATTTCGGGTGTCACAATGCCCTGCTTCGCGTAGGTCAGCTGTGTAACCGATTTGCCATCCTTTGCGCACAACGGCTGACGCTCCAGCCCCTTGAACGCCTTTTCGGGATTGGAAAGGATTTCGACGCCGGAAACACACTCCTCCACATCGCCGCGCTCGAGAATCCATGCGCTGCGAATGGACGGAAGCCCCTGCTTGAGGTCGAGCTCGAAGGACGGGTCGCTATAGGGGCCGCTCACATCGTAGAGGCGCAGGTTTTCATTGTTGCCGCACAGCTTAATCTCGCGAAACGGAACACGAAGATCGGGACGGCTTCCCATGGTGTAGACTTTGCGCGAGTTGGGATAGTTTTCCCCGTAATCGTTGTATGCGTGCTTTTCCTGACTCATTTCGTTTCCTCTATCTTGAGGACAATGCGGAAACGGAGAGAAGGCAGATCGCTTCCCTACGCCGGCATTATCCGAACAGGTTCAAAGGGTTTGTCTCAGTCCCCGGCAATCGCCGTAGACACCCCTAGCGGTAAAACGCGGCCTAATTTACGCCCATCGGCATATGAGTCAATTATTTTACACCCCTGTTTTGGAACAATGGAAAAGGG
>JBDLJW010000134.1:0-4678 GCA_039714135.1 Verrucomicrobiota bacterium | reverse complement strand
AACTGGGAAAGGAACCGCACGTCGTTTTCATACAGGTTCCGGATGTCGTGGATGCCGTACAAGATCATGGTGATGCGCTCGATGCCCATGCCGAAAGCAAAGCCGGTCATTTTCGAAGCATCGTAGCCGACCGACTGGAATACGTTGGGGTCGACCATTCCGGCGCCGAGGATTTCAATCCATCCACTGTTCTTGCATACCCGGCAACCTTTGCCGTGACAGACGTGGCAGGTGAAGTCCACCTCCACGCTGGGTTCCGTGAACGGGAAAAAGTGCGGGCGGAAGCGTATCTTCACATCCGGCCCCATCAGTTCGCGGGCAAAGTAGGAGAGCGTACCCTTCAGGTCGGCCAGCGAAACATTTTCGTCCACATACAGCCCCTCCACCTGGTGGAAGTTGGCGCTGTGCGTGGCATCCGGCGTGTCGCGGCGGTAGCAGCGGCCCGGCGCGATAATCCGCACCGGCGGCTTGTGCTCCATCATGTAGCGAACCTGTACCGGCGAGGTGTGGCAGCGCATCAGGTCGCCGTTGTTTAGATAGAAGGTGTCCTGTTCATCGCGCGACGGGTGATCCGCCGGCGTGTTGAGAGCATCGAAGTTGTTCCAGACGGTTTCGATGTCGGGGCCATCGGCCACGGTGAAGCCCAGCGTCTGGAAAATCTGGGTGATGCGGTCGGTGATCTGTGTAATCGGGTGGCGGGTACCCAGTCCCTGCCACTGTCCCGGCTGGGTCAGGTCGAATCCCGCGCCGCTGGTTGCGCCGCTGCCGGCAAACTCCGTCTGCTTTTGTTTGATCAGCTCCGACAGCTCGTTCTTCAGCTCGTTGACGGTTTTGCCAAACATTGGCTTTTCTTCGTTCGGAACATTCTTCAGTTCTTGCATCACCTTCGGCAAAAGCCCCTTGCGTGCCAGATATTCAATGCGCACCGCCTCAAGTGCCGCCGCGTCCGTGGCTCCCCGGGCCTCGCCCAGTGCCTTCTCTTTTAGTTTAATCAAGTCCTGTAGATTCATAGCCGATCCTCTTCCCCAGCGAATTGGTAAATAGAACCTCCTATCTTCCAAGCTCCGCGGAATATGGCAATTGCTTTTTTACTGTTTTTCCAAAGGTTGGGGGGGGCTTCCCCCTTGTTTATGGCATCGCTTGCAAAAGTTGTGGTGGAGATATCGCAGGGTATTTGATGCCTCGCCGATCTGGGTTTTGTTAAATGTTGGCATGATTATCGGGTTGTTGGTTATCTCTATTGATTGTAGCATTCCTTCTTGCGAATGAGAGAGCGTGGATGTCGACGCTAGGTTTGATTAAGCAAAGGAGAGCCACTGATGAAAAAACAGCCTGTTGTAGCAATTGCCGTTTCACTTCTCCTGCATAGTGTTTATGCGCAAACAACCGAACTCTACACCAACGCAACTTCGGGGGCGACGGTTGACTTGTCAGCGGATATGACCCTCTCCACCGATCCGGCGTCGGTCGAGCCCGAAGCCTTCGCGGTTGGATTCTCGGGCGGTGAAGGGACGCTGACCGGGACCGGTGCCGTAACGGTTCGAAATATCGCCACATCTTCCGATGCTGGAGCCGCAACCCTGATCGGCATAACCGGAAGCACCATAACCAACCAGTACACCGGAACGCTTCAAGTAGTGAATGATCTGTCTGCTTTTAGTGGTGCGGGAAACAATTTAGGATTTGCTACCGGCATCGAAGCGGATGTGTCCGGGGATCTTGCCGGAGGGGTAAACGTGCTACTTAAAGGAGCGACTTACTTGACGGGGGAAAGTGTTGCTGTCGATTTCAGCGTCACTGCGTATGGAGTTAACGGAGATATTGATGGAAGTATCACCGAGGCCGTTCTGGTTGCGGCAACTGGCGGAACCGTAATTGACTCTCTCGGGGGAGCTGGATCTGCTACTCACACGGCTGACTCTACTGCCACAGCAATTGAGGGCGGTGTTTTCGGAGATATTCTGGCAAATGTAACCGCATCTTCTGTCGGCGGACAGGTAAAAGCGAATGGGGCCCACGGAACCGGGAAAGCATATGCCATCACCGGTGATGTCGTTGGTGATGTCGACTCGGTTGTTGCGGCAAGTGCTTCGGGAGGCGAACTGGAAGGCGGACTTTCTTGGGCGAACGGAGATGCCGAGGCTGAAGCGATCGGCGGAGATATTGTCGGCAATGTGACTGGATCCGTCGTTGCTGAGGCAGTGGGGGGGCGAGCTATCAATGGCAACGACGTCTACATAGAGTCATCTGCCACAGCTACCGCTTTGGTTGGGACGCTTGGCGGAAACCTTTCAGGAATTATTCGCGCTACTGCAACGGGCGGAGGCGGTGAAACCTCCACCCACACTGCAATTGCAGATGCAAGCGCAACTGGCATTGCCGGCGGTTTAACCGCTTCAAACTTTTCCGGACGGGTTGAGGTTGCGGCCACCGGCGGGACCGTTGCTTCCTCCGGGAGTGCACATGCGGATGCAACGGCGGACGGCATTATTGGAAGCGCGGCATCAATCACCGGCGGCACAAATGCTGTTGTTACCGTTTCGGCAACGGCTGGCACGGTTAATGGAATCGAGAATGATGGGGTTGCAACGGCAACGGGCATTGCTTCCTCTGGCGATCTGACGCTGAACTTGACTTCCGGCAGCATTATCGCCCGGGCTGTCGGAACGACCGCGTCCGCAACAGCACTATCCGCTGTCAATGAGATCAATCTGGATCTGGCTTCGGGAAATATTATTGCGGAAACCAATGGAGCGGGGGCAACGGCGATCAGCGCAAGCTTAGGAAGCATTGCCTTCGGGGATGTAAATGTGATTGGGGAAATTGCTGGCGGAACATCCACCTTGACGGTCTCCGGCGACACTACGATCTGGGGCGACATTACATCGACTGGCGATGCAATGGTTTCCGAAGACGCCTCGCTGACCTTCCTGAAGCCAGAATCCGTTCTGGGCGGCAATCTGACGGTTAGCTCGAATGCAACGCTTGGCGTTATGCTGACGACGGCAGATACCTATGCTACGGCTCTCGCGGTCTCTGGAACTGTAACGATTGTGGAAACCGGAGCGCTTGATGTGACTATATCGGCGACTTCAGCTGGCGGCAGTGTACTCAGCAATTCATATCTTGCGGTAGGTTCTTCCGGCGTAACCGGAGAATTTGACGAGGTGTCTTCGGATCTCTTCATCTTAAGCTCAACCAATAAAGCGGATGGCGTGTGGGTCACTATTGATGGCGTAGTCAAGCAGGTTGGCGAAGGCACGCCGGCGGTGGCCAATGCCATGCGTGCACTCAGCAGAACGGGATTGGGCCTGATGGCGGATATCTCTTCGCGCACGGAGGGAATTCGCACACTGGTACGCGACCCGAAATCCAACGCTACTCCAGTGGGAACCCTCGGCCCCGATGTCTCAGGGTCCGCATCCGGCAAGTGGACGGTCTATCTGCATCAGATCAATCATATAGGGCAGCAGGATGAAGAGGATGGCGTGGATGGCTACGACTTCCATTCCCTCGGACTGCTGCTCGGTCTGGAAAAGGTGATCAATGAAAAATTCCTGATCGGCGGCAGTGCCGGATATCTTGGTTCCCGCTTTGCCGGCGACATCAGTGCGCAGGAAGGTACATCGGATCTGATTGCAGCCAACCTGTACGGAAACTGGATCAAGGATGCCTGGCATTTCGGCGCAGGCCTGACCTTTGCCGTTTCTGGAACCGACACCGAACGAAAGGATACCGGTGGAACGTCTTATTCCGGCGACTTTGATTCCTCCTACCTAGGCGGCTGGATGGACGGCGGCTACTCCATCATTAAAGACTCCATGCGGATCGAGCCGTATGGCCGCCTCGCCTATCTCGGCGCTGAACATGACGGCTATACCGATTCAGGAGGCTCCGTCACCCTGACGGTCGGCGACAATTCAGTGGACAACCTCGCCACGGAACTAGGACTGCGGGTCGGAAAAACGTGGCATCGCAAGCGCAATAATGACGAGGTTGAGCTGACCGTGAAAATCGGCTGGCTACATGAGTGGCTCGATAACCAGGTCGCGATCAACAATGCCGCGATCGGCGGGGTTGCCCAGATATTTGAAAGCGCGGACTCCAGCCCAGGGGCGCTTGTGCTGGGCATTACTGAAAACTGGTTTATTTCAGATCAGTGGAGTGTCAGCCTTTCCTATGAGCCGGTCATTTCCGATGGCTGGTACTATCATAATCTCAGCGGACACCTGAACTACCGTTTCTAAGCGGGGTTCCTTTTTGACGGGGACACGGAGAATGAGAGTCTTTTAACTCTGCACCATCGTGTCTCCGTGGTAAATATTTCCGCTATGGCGTTAATTGCGAAAGTTGTGGTGGAGATATCGCTGGACCGGGAGTTCGACTACCGGATTCCTGCGCATCTACAGGCCTCCATCCGCGTCGGCTCGCAGGTGAACGTTCCGTTCCATGGGCGCGAGCTACGCGGCTTTGTGGTGGGGCTGGCCAACCATTCCGCTTTTGGCGACAAGCTTAAGGAGATTGCCGGGGTCGTTGGCGATAAGCCCCTCATTCCCGATCCGATCATGAAGTTGGCCTATTGGATTGCCGACTATTATTGCGCACCGATTGAAGCCGCCGTCCGCACCGTCCTGCCCAGCGCCGTCCGCAAACGCGGCGCCCGGCACAAGAAGCAGCT
>JBDLJW010000133.1:0-4682 GCA_039714135.1 Verrucomicrobiota bacterium | reverse complement strand
TCGGCTACAGTAACCGCTTCAACCAGTGCTTCGGCTTCGAGGTCGGCGTAGCCGATGAATTCGGTGGGGTTGACGTCCAGCCCTTCGGTTTCGGCGAGGACGACCGACTTCTTTGCGGCATGGTCGGCGCGGGCGCGTTCGCGCTGCTCGTTCATGAGCGTTTCAAATCCATCTGCATCGACGGAGAGGTCGCGCTCGCGGGCCATAACCTGGGTGAGGTCGAGCGGGAAGCCGTAGGTGTCGTAAAGCTTGAATGCCTCATCGGCCGGGAATGTAGCCGCGATCCCTGATCGCGGACCGAGGTCACGGACCTCGGCTACAGATTCGGACGGACCGCGATCCCTGATCGCGGCTACAACGATCTCAAAGAGCTCAATCCCCTTGTCGAGGGTGCGGCTGAAGGAGTCTTCCTCGGCCTTGAGGGTTTTGACGACGCGGTCCTTGTTTTCACGCAACTCGGGGAAGGCGTCGCCATAGCTCTCGGCAACAATGTCGGCAAGCTTGTAGAAGAAGGGCTCCTTGAAGCCGAGGATGCGGCCGGTGCGTACGGCGCGGCGCAAAATACGGCGCAGGACATAGCCGCGGCCTTCGTTGGACGGAATAATGCCGTCGGCAATCGAGAAGGCGAGGCAGCGGATGTGGTCGGCAATGACGCGGAAGGCGACATCGACCGGGTCGGTCATGGAGCTGCCGTATTTCTTTCCGCTCAGTTCCCCCAGGGTCTGGAAGATCGGGGTGAAGACGTCGGTCTCATAGTTGGAGATGACGCCGGAGAAATCGGTAAAATTCTTGGTGCACTGGATGATCGAGCAGGCGCGCTCAAAGCCCATGCCGGTGTCGACGTGCTGGGCGGGCAGCGGGCTGAAGGTGCCGTCGGGATTGGCGTTGAACTGGATAAAAACGAGGTTCCAGATTTCGATGCAGTCGGCGCTGTCGGCATTAACCATTCCCGGGCCGCAGTTGCCTTCGGGGGTAAGATCGACATGCAGCTCGGAACACGGGCCGCAGGGGCCGGTGTCGCCCATCATCCAAAAGTTGTCCTTGCGGTTGCCGGGGACAACCTGCTCGGCGGGCAGGTAGCGGAGCCAGAACTCTTTGGCCTCGAGGTCGGCTTCGGATTTGTCGTCGCCACCGAAGTAGGTGGCATAGAGACGCTCTTTCGGGAAGCCCCATACGTCGGTGATCAGCTCCCACGCCCAGTCGATGGACTCCTGCTTGAAGTAGTCGCCGAAGGACCAGTTGCCGAGCATTTCGAAGAAGGTGTGGTGGTAGGTATCGGCCCCGACGTCTTCGAGATCGTTGTGCTTGCCGCCGGCACGGATACACTTCTGGGTGTCGGCCGCGCGACCCGGGGTATAGGGGCAGTTTGCCTGGCCGAGGAAGATCGGGACAAACTGGTTCATGCCCGCATTGGTAAACAACAAGTTCGGCGCATCGGGAAGCAGGCTGCTGGATTTCACAATGGTGTGCTGCTTCGATTCAAAAAAATCAAAAAACGATTGGCGGATTTCCTTCGATGTCATGGCGATCTTCCTTCTTCCGTCTAAAGACGGAACTACATATTTCTTGGCGAAAACAGCGGGTTTTATACTGGCAACACAGGTGCAATGCAAGGAATGCAAGCCATGGAAAGCTCAGATTAGCAATGCTTTTTGAGAACGGCGACGAGGTCCTCGTGCCGAATAGGTTTCGGGAGATAACCATCCATGCCGGCGGCCAGAAACTTTTCGCGATCCCCCTTCATGGCATGGGCCGTTACCGCCACAATTGGAATATGGCTGCCCCCGCCCTCCTGGGCGCGAATCATTGCGGTGGCCTTTAGCCCGTCAAGCACAGGCATCTGGATATCCATGAGGACGATGTCATACCGTCCCCGCTCCTCCGGCAAAGCCGCAAGGTTCAGCTTCAACAGCGCCTCCCGCCCATTCTCGGCCGGATCGACATGGCACCCCAGCCTTTCAAGCATCTTGATCATAACGCGCAGGTTCAACCTATTATCCTCCACCAGCAAAACCGTGCAACCGGAGAAGTTTTGATCCTCTATTTTTGTGGTATCGGCGGCATCGGAAGCACCCTGCTCAACATCCACGGTTATGTTGAAACTGAACGAAGCCCCCTCTCCGGGCTCGCTTGAAACACGGAGATCCCCGCCGAGTTGCTCGACGATCTTCTTGGAAATCGCAAGACCAAGGCCGGAGCCCCCATGCTCCCGGGTATGGGAGCCATCGACCTGGGTGAATTCCTGAAAGATGAACTCCTGGACCTCCCGGGATATTCCAATCCCGGTATCGCAAACACAAAACCTCAGCGTGCACTCCTTGCTGGTTTGCTCCAGAGACTCGACGACGACATGGACCAGGCCCTTTGGGGTATATTTCACGGCATTGGCCATGAGGTTGATAAGAACCTGCCGCAGACTCCCCTTATCGGTACGGACCAGCGGCAGGTCTTCCGCGCAGTCGACCTGCAGATCCAACCCTTTTTCTTTTATGGCCGGAATAAAGGAGGTATGAAGCTCTTCGAGCAGGGCGCTAATATCAACCGTGTCAACCTGAAGCTGAAACTTGCCCATTTCCACTCGCGAGAGATCGAGAATATTGTTGATGATCTTGAGCAGATTGTCGGCGGAAGCGGAAATCGTATCGACATACTCGCGTTGTTCCGGCTGGAGATCGGTCGCCGCCAGAAGCTGGGACATGCCGAGCACGCCGTTCATGGGGGTTCGGATTTCGTGGCTCATGTTGGCCAGGAATTCGCTTTTGCTGCGGCTGGCCTGCTCGGCACCTTCCTTGGCCCGCGTCAACTCCATGTCCAAGCGCTCCTGCTCGGCGTGCTGCCGCGCAAGTTCGCCAACCATATGGTTGACCCCCCGCCCCAGCGCGCCAAGCTCGTCCTTCGATTCCACACATGCGACATGCACATCCAAATCGCCATCCTCCACCGCCTTGAGACAATGGGCGGTGTCGCTGAGCCGCGGGACGGTCATCAAGTGCATAAACAATGCGCCAACCGCCGTAATGAGCACGATGCAAAGCGAAAACCCGACAACAAAACCAAGGGTCGTCCACCGCTTTTGCCTTTCTGCATTTCCCGCATATACCTTCATGAACAAACGATCGGAGCCGCCCTCTTCGGACTCCAGCACCGAGGAGACATACAGATAGCCGCCGCCATTCTGCCGCAGGTGGGCCACAGAGGATCCCTGCCCGACCACCTCCATCTCTTCCCTCTTTATATGCGGAAGGAATTCATCCGAATGCCGGCCTTCAAGCATCGGATCGGTACTGAAGAGAACCACCCCATCGGACCGGGCGATCACCGCAAAAAGAACCTCCTCGCCCACCAGGTGCGTAAGCATGTCGCGGTCGCAAACCTGAGTGCGGCGCAATGCGCCCTCGTTCATCAACCGTCCGGGAATCTGCGCCTTCAGATACAAATGCCTGTCGATCTCATCGGCAAACTTTTTGATATAGTAGATACCGAGGCTCGATAGCAGCACCGACGAGACGATAAAGATCGATAGGCTCAACTTAAACGCCAGCGAAAGGAAGAATGGATTCATCCCCTTCCGCAAAGCTACCCCCTGTACAACTCCCCGCCCCATGCACCAAAGCATAGGCCTTTTATCCGGGACCGCAATGAAGAAAAAGCCCTATTCCACACGGGATTCAACCCTCGACAACCCACCGATTCGGACTTAGATTACAAGCGAAGGGAGGTGGTTAAGATGATTGCCGCAAAACATTGCAAGGAAGTCTCCGTCCGGGTGATGAATGATATCGGCATTCTCGCCCAGCTCACCAAGATCGTGGCCGACAAAGGAGTCAACATTCGCGCGGCCGCGGCGTGGGTCGAAGACGAAAACAAAGGGGTTGTCCGGCTTGTGACCGACGACAACCTCAGGGCATTGGACGCCTTGCGCGCCCACAACTATGCCCCCACGGAAATCGACTCGGTCGAAGTGCTCATGCACCATTCGCCGGGAATGCTCAGCAGCGTGTGCGAAAAGATTGGCAGCGGCGGAGTCAACATACACTACCTGTATGCCAGCGCTCCGGTTTCCAACGAAACGTGTCTCGTCGTACTCTCCACCAGCGACAACGCTCGCGCACTCGTATTGCTGAATGGATAGGCGCACAACGCCGGTTGTTGGTTGATAGTTGTTGGTTGCAGGGCCTCGTTCCCTGTAGGGTGCCAACAATTATCAACCCTCATTTTTCTTATGCGGAAAACAGACATCCAACCCGACTGCTGGAAATACGGCCTCCCCGGCGGCTTCGAAGCACTGGCCGGCAAGACCGATGCCGACAACGACCTGCTCAGCCTTAAAACCGCCGGCGCGAACGACCTTTGGTTCCATGTGCGCGGGCTGCCCGGCAGCCACGTCGTACTGCGCCATCCGGAAGGTGAAAAGCCCGGCAACACCACAATCAAACAGGCCGCCGCCATCGCCGCATGGCACTCCAAGGCGCGCAATGCCGGAACCGTTCCGGTTAACTACACCGAGGCCAAGCACGTCGGCAAGCCACGCGGCGCCAAACCCGGCAGCGTAACCATCAAGCGCGAAAAGACCGTCAAGGTCCGCCCCGCCCTGCCGGAAGCCTAGGGGAGCGAAAATAGTTAAAGTGCCAGAATTCACCCGAAGCGGCATGATTGAAACAAAAAAGATACCTCGCAGAGGC
>JBDLJW010000132.1:0-4705 GCA_039714135.1 Verrucomicrobiota bacterium | reverse complement strand
TTGGTGGTGCTGTTCACTGCGCTGGCAATCTATGGCGAGGTGGTTTATCGCTACCACGAGATCAAGGACATCACGCCTGCCTACCAGATGACAGATCTCGACAAAATGTACCAACCGCCCGGTTCCAGCCATTGGATGGGTACCGATGGGCTGGGACGCGATGTGATGGCGCGGCTGGTGCAGGGCGTACGCATTGCCTACAAGGTTGGCATCATCACTTCGCTCATCGCCATTCCGATCGGGGTGATCCTTGGCTGTCTTGCCGGCTTCTTCGGTGGGAAGGTCGATGACTTCATTGTGTGGCTCTATTCCACCTTCGCCTCCATGCCCGGTCTGCTGTTTATTCTTGCCATCGCCATGGTGGTGCCCGGCAAGGGATTGCTGGGGGTCTATCTCGGGATCGGCCTGACCACCTGGGTCGGGCTGTGCCGTCTTGTCCGCGGCGAGGTGATGAAGCATAAGGAACAGACCTATGTGCAGGCCGCCAAGGCGCTGGGCCTTGGCTCCGGACGCATCATCTTCAAGCATATCCTTCCCAATATCTCGCACGTCATTATCGTAACCTTTTCGCTGCGCTTCCCGGCGGCGGTCGGCACCGAGGTCATCATGAGCTTCCTCGGCATCGGCGTGCAGGGCGAGCCGTCGTGGGGACTGATGATCGACTCCGCCCGCATGCGCCTATGGCAGGGTATGTGGTGGGAGATGACTTTTGTAACGTTGGCGCTGTTCCTTTTGGTGCTCGCCTTTAACCTTTTGGGCGATGCCCTGCGCGATGCCCTCGACCCGAGACTCAATGATTGAACGGATAATGAAACACGAAGCCACAAAGGGCACAAAGCAGCACAAAGACAGGTTGCTTGGTGTTCCTGGTGTCTTAAGTGAGCTTGCGAACGGGTGTTTAAAGTAGATGACGCAAAGCAGTAATATTCTAGAGGTGCAGAACCTGAGTGTGCATTTCGGGCACGGCGACAGGCTGGTGAAAGCCGTCAACGAGGTTTCGTTCTCCGTTCGGCGCGGCGAAACGGTTGCGCTTGTTGGCGAAAGCGGCAGCGGAAAGAGCATCAGTGCGCTGTCGCTCACGAAACTCGCTCCACGCGCCGCCACCTATGCGGGCGGGAAGGTACTCTTCAATAACGAAGATATGCTGACGCTTTCCGATCGCGAACTGCGCGATATTCGTGGCAGCCAAATCTCCTACATTTTTCAGGAGCCGATGGTTTCGTTCAATCCGGTTTTCACCATCGGCTGGCAGATTGAAGAGGCGATCAAGCTTCACCAGAAGAGTGTAAACTGTAAATCCGAAGTAAAACGGTTGCTCGAACTTGTCCATCTGCCTGCTCGCTTGGCGAAGGCCTATCCGCACCAGATGAGCGGCGGCCAGCTTCAGCGCTGCATGATCGCCATGGCGCTGGCCTGCTCGCCTGAACTGCTTGTGGCCGACGAGCCGACTACTGCGCTTGATGTGACTGTTCAGCGTGAAATTCTAAGCCTTCTTTCCGAACTGAGTGAAAAGGTCGGACTGTCCGTCCTGATGATCACGCACAACTTCGGCATTGTCTCCGATCTTGCCGACCGTGTCTACGTCATGCAGAAGGGTCGCATTGTCGAGGAGGGGGAAACCAAGCAAATCCTCTACGATCCACAGCACGAATACACCAAGCAACTCATGGCCGCCGTTCCGCGCCTGCACCCTAAGAAATAAAATGAACCAACTGCTTACAGTCGAAGATTTGAACGTTGTGTACGGTCACGGAAAAGACCGCGTGCATGCCGTCAAGGATGTGGCGTTCCACATTAAGCCCGGCGAGATCTTCGGATTGGTCGGGGAAAGCGGGTGTGGAAAAAGTTCGCTGGGCAAGGCGATCATTCGTCTTGAAACGCCTGTCTCCGGCAAGGTGTTCTTCAGGGGAAACGATGTATCTAAACTCAAGGGAAGCGAGCTGAAAAACTACCGGCAGGAAGTGCAGATGGTTTTTCAGGACCCGTATGGATCGCTCAACCCGCGCATGAAGGTGGGCAACGCAATCATCGATGTGCTGGAGGTCCACCGGATCGGTAGGAGTTCTTCCGAGCGGCGCGGGCGCGTGAGCGAGCTGTTCGACGCTGTTGGCCTTGATCCCGATTGGGCATGGCGCTATCCCCACGAATTTTCCGGCGGCCAGCGCCAGCGCATCTGCATTGCCCGTGCCTTGGCTCTGAACCCCGATCTCGTTGTTGCCGATGAGCCGGTCTCTGCGCTCGATGTTTCCGTGCAGGCCGAAATCCTCCAGCTGTTGGAGAAGCTGCGCAGCACCCGGAAATTGGCTTTCCTGTTCGTTAGCCACGACCTTGCCGTCGTGCGCAATGTCTGCGATCGCGTGGCGGTGATGTATAACGGGGAAATCGTCGAGATGGGCGACGTCGCCGATGTCATCGACAACCCGCAACACGAATACACCCGCAAGCTCCTTGCCGCCGTTCCGTCGTTTTAGAGCAACAGTGTCTTTCGGGAAAATGGAAGTCAGGCCGTGGGCTGGCCCAGGGAATGAGCGAACTCGGTGGCGGTTTTTCCAGTCTCGTTCTTGAAGACGGTGCAGAAGTGCGGGGCGGAGGTGTAGCCGACCCGCCAGGCCAGTTCGTTCATGTTGAGTGGCGATTCCATGAGGAGTTGCTTGGCCAGCTCCACCCGCAGGGTTTTCAGGTGTTGCGAGAGGCTTTTTCCTGTTTCCTGTTTTATCAGCTTTCGCAGGTGCGATGTGCTGACTCCCGCGTGCTGTGCGACGGTATCGGGGTCGAGAGGATCCTGCAGGTGTCCTTCAAGCCAGGCCAGGGCTCTACTTGCAACCTGTTGGTTGTGGGTCATTCGGTTGGATCCTGCAACAGGAATATTCACAAGTTGCTTCCGGTGGTTTCGGGCCAGTGAAAGCAGGAGCAGGTTCAGCTTTAGGAGCAGCATGTCGTTGTGGTAGGGGGCGCGGCTTTCCGATTCCTGTTTAAGATCAGCCATAAGTTGTCGTTCTTCCGAGGAGAGAACGAGTCGTTTTTTTGCCAGTCCCGCCGGGCAGCGACCGCGGTACATGATGTTGAGGAAAGAGAAGGGGCGATCTTCGTGGCTTTGGGTGGAGTGGTGTGTTCCAGGAGGGATCACAACGCATTCTCCAGTGGATAGGATGCGGGTACTTTCACCCAGTATAAGTTTCATGCGGCCATAGTCTACATAGCTGACCTCATGTTCTTCGTGCGATTTCAAGGGGAAGCGGTAGCCGGCTTTTTTTCCTTTGTGTTCGACAAAGCGAATGGACTGAGCCGGCCAGCGTTGTGTTTTGCGGCTTGGTTTGGATGGGTGATCATTTTGCATAGCGGAGAGATCGTATCACAAATTGATGAGTTGGCTATGAAAATGAAACATTTAAATACTAGGCTTTCAGTCATGCGCTCACGTATCGATTCAGATTGCGACCTATTTTCTAAATATACCTGGGGTTGTATAATGTTGCGCGGGAGAAGGATCCATGAGTCGTCGCAGTCTGTTCTGGTGAAGATAACTGATTTTAATATCGCAGACTTTTAATTTTATTTTTGATCTAAAAGTTAAAAAAACACACAAGAAAAGCTGACGTTTTTACTTTCTATTGATCAGGTATAGTATTTTTTACTAGATATGGCTTGACGGTAAATTATTTACCTATTAGCTTTCGCGGCTAACATCGGCATATGTAGGGGATTTCCCCGCAGTGTCGTTGTCTGTGGTTGCTAAACTAAAGGGGTAAGATGGCTGGAAGGGTGCAAAAAAGTTTTCTCGGGGTGTTATTACTCATTATGTTTGGACTGCTTTTGTATGCAGTTTTAACTGGAAGAAATACGGTACAGGAGCCGGAAGAGGTTCTGGTTGCTGTCAACGACAGTGTGCTGACAAGGGAAGACGCCGACGGCGAAGTGGAGCTTCGTATTGCTTCGGATCGGGATCATCTTGATCAGGAACGTTTGGCTGAGCTTGAGGAAATCACCCGGGAAAAGGTGAGCCGCGAGTTTGTAAACCGGAAGATTCTACTCGAAGAGGCGGATCGCCGGGGAATCAAATCAGACCCGGCAGTGGTTGAAGAGCGTTGGCAGTCTGTGCAGTCCGGCGCTGCACCTCGTTTGTTGAGCACCGATATTCTACGCATCCATTTAATCGGTCAGGACAGAACCCGCTCGGATGTCGAGGAGGGGGTTCGCATTGATGCATTGCTTACTGCGGTAATGACTGCGGATGTCGATGTGACCGATGCGGATATTGAGCAATACAAAAAGGAAAATTCCGAGACACTTAAAAATCCCGACCGCGTTAATGCCCAACAGTTTTTCATTCCGGTTCCCCGGGATGCCGACGCGGAAATAAAAGCTGCAAAGCGGGAGTTGGCGGACTCTGTCCATGCACGTCTCTTGGCCGGCGCAGAGTTTAGTCAGATTGTAGAGGAGAGCCCCGATTCAGGGATTCGCTATACCGATGCATCGCATTCGATCACGCGCGGTGAATTCTCGCTGAAGAGTTTGGAGGATCTTCTTTTTACACATGAAATAAACAAGGTTGGGCCAGTGGTCGAATCCGAGTTTGGATTTCATATTGTGAAGGTGGTTTCTCGGGAGAAGGGGAGAATGCCGGACGATGGCGTTCTCCGGGGTGCTGTTGAGCAACAAAAACGCTCAGCACGATTACACCAGTTCATGAAAGGACTGGAAGAAG
>JBDLJW010000131.1:0-4723 GCA_039714135.1 Verrucomicrobiota bacterium | reverse complement strand
CTCCGAAGCCGGAACGAGAATCAGGCAGACAATGCGCACGGGCAGATCCTCGAACAGGATCGGCTCCTCCAAGGTAGCAACTGCAAACAGCGCCTGCTTGAGATGTTCCAATCGCGCATGGGGAAAAGCGATTTCATGTCCAACAGCCGTGGTGCGCTGTGCTTCGCGGTCAATGAGTGCCCGAAGAAGACCCTCATGGGTCAGCTCCGGATTCACCTCGAAGAATTCCGGTGTGCAAAGCTGTTTCAAGACCGCATCCAGTGCCTTGTTACGGGAGTCGGTTTTTAGCATGGGTTGCCACGACTCCACGCGGCGGGTATAGTTCAGTATGTTCATTTTGAGATCCTCCGCTACAGGCTGGCTTCGGCTTTGTCGTGCAGGTAGTGCGACAAAATATGCTTCGCCTCCAGCGTCCCGACCAAATGCCGGGCATCATCGACCACGGCGATTTCGCGAATGCTGTTGCGATCCATCAGCTCCAGTACTGTCTTAAGCGTGGAGCTCGGCTGGACAGAAACCGCCTCTTCCGCCAGATCGGCGGCATGGTGGAAGTTCAGCACATAGGCGATTGCGGGAAGCATCTCTTCGGCATCTTCCTTGCGCTTCGAGAGCTTGAGCACTTCCATTGCGATTTGCTTGGCCTGTATGACCCCGCAAAGTTGCTGTGCATCATCCATCAAATAGACCTTGTACCGATCTGAGGTGCAAAGCATGTCGGCAAGCTTTTCAAGCGAGGTTGCGTTGCCTGCCCGCAAACAGGAAGTGTTGATCAGATACGAAATATCCTTAACAGTGGTTTTTTCTAAATTGGCTTTCATTTCTACCTTTCACGTTTGATTCCAAAAACAATTAACGACCCAATATGGGCACAGAAATCCGACAGAAGCCGAGGCAACGACTTCTCCGGAAGTGTGGTTCATTGTTTCGGATTCAAATGCGCAAAGGCATTATCCAGCCGGAAGGCAGAATGATCGAAAAACTGACGGGCAATAAAACGTTGGTCTTCCGCAATCCGACGACAAAAGGCTCATCCCCGGAGGCGGGCAGAAAAATGCAACGGTGTTTCGAATCATCAAAAGATTCCTCCTCGAAGGATTCTTCCAGTTGACTCTCGAACTCTTCATCAAACAGGGAAAAGTGGTTCGCCGGCCCTTTTGCACCTGCGTAAACCGCACATGCACACAACAGCCCCAGTGCGAGAAAAAGATAAAGAACGGTTGAAAATAGGCGTCGTGCTTTCATCCCTGGTTCCTATTGGCTACACAACGGCGGTCTTTCGGCGGACAAGCTCGGCACCGACCTTGCGGCGGGTTTCGCGCAGGTCGAGCACGCCAAGCAGCTTTCCGCTTTCGGGACTTTCGATCACCGGTAGCGCCTCGGCCTGCATGTTCTGCATATCGAGCAAGGCCTCGCCCAGATTCATTCCGCCAAATAGGCGGTCATGGACGGGTTGCATCACATCGCCCACCACCAGCCATTGCCAGCTATCGCGATCGGTCAGCAACTCCTTGAGCAGGTCGAACGTCAACACGCCAATGATTTTCCCCTCGCCAGAGACCACGGGATAGACAAAGGCGTCCTGCTCGGCAAAATTCCGCACCACCGTTTCGAGCGGCGTTGCTTCGAGCAGCGGGACAACGCCGGTATCAAGCACATCGACCACCTTGAGCTCAGCCATCACATCCTCTTCGGTCACGTTGCGACCCATCTCGCCGGCCTTCTTGATGGAAAGTTTGGCAAAGGCCGGCCCGATGAGCTGCACACAGAGCGTGGTGGCGGTGACGGTGAAGATGATCATGTCGCCCAGGCTCATTGCCTCGGTTACCTGGATGTGCTGGAGGTTGTGGCTGGCCACGATGGAGAGACCGACCGCCACACCACCCTGCGCAAAGATCGCCATGCCAAGATAGTTCTGTACCGGCTTTTCGGCCCCGGAAACCCGGCCGCCCCAATAGGCGCCGATCCACTTGCCGAGACTGCGCATGAGAACATAGGCAACCACCAGCCCCCATATCCATGCCGGCATATTGCCGAGCGACAGGCGTGCGCCAACAAGAACGAAGAAAATGATGTAGATCGGCGTGGAAAAGGAGCGGACGGTTTCGAACAGTTGCTTGCTTCGCTTGGGCGCACGGTTGATGAGCACGATCCCGACCGCCATGGTGGCGAGAATCACATCCATGTTGAACGCAACCGAAAGACCGATGCAGACCAGCAACACGCCGATCGACACGCCAAGCCGTTTTTCGGTCTGCGGCAGATAGTGCATCATCGCGTTGAGTACAAACCCGCTGACAATGCCAAGCACAACCGCGCCAACCAGTTCGATTCCAGTGTGCATCAACGTCGTGCCGATGGAATCGCCGCCGCTTTGCGTCAAGATGGTGGCAACACTGGTGCCGAGTCCATAGAGGGTCATAGCCAGCGCATCGTCGAGGGCAACGATGGCCACGATCGCGGTGGTGAGCACGCCGGCGGAACGATATTCCCACAGCACGTCAATGGTTGAAGCCGGGTCGGTTGCCGAGGCGATTGCGCCAAATACCACGCCCGCCGCAACGGCGGTGACCCAGTCGTTTACTACAAAATAAACAATCAGAGTGGAAACCAGCCCCACGAGGAAAAACGCCATCAATCCCTCGCCGAGCAGGATCGCAGTGAATTGCTTGCCATATTTCTTAAAGATGCTTCCGCTCAACTCACCACCGACCAGAAACCCGATAAGCCCCAATGCAAAATTATTAAAGGGCTGCAACGCGGCAATACCGTCCGGATGCAATAGGCCGAGTCCGGTATCGCCGATCAGCACGCCGACGACAATGTAACCGACCACCTGGGGCACGCCCAACTTCTGAAAAATCCATGCACCGACTACCCCGCCGGCCACACAGATTCCAAGGATGCCCAAAACACCAAGGTGCAATTCAAACATGGTTTCTACTCCGATCCGATCAACAGTTCACAGATGGCCGATGGATCATCCGAGGCAATGATTTCCTCCCGGCTCGATGGACTCTTCAGGCGAGAGCTGATGGCCGAAAGCGTACGGATATATTTCGTGTGCTGGTCGCTTCGTGCCGCGAGCATGCAGACAATCTGAACCGGAGCTTCGTCGAGCGATGAATAATCCCTGACCGGCGTTTTGCAAACAGCAACCGCCATGACAAGGTCGGTCACCGAATCAATACGGACATGAGGCACACCAACGCCGAATCCAATCCCCGTACTCATAAGTTTCTCGCGATCAAGAATGCCCTCCAGCAGCTTGTCGCGCTTCTTCACAAACGGGGTCTCGGCCAATAAATCAACCAGTCTCTCCAGAACCTCATCCTTTGAGCAACGATCAAGAAGAAGAACACGTTCAGGAGTAAGCACAAAGCTGGTCGTTGCGGCAGTTGCAGGACTTTTCCCCGACGATTGCGAAAGGCGGTCGTTCACCCACTTTTCGATTTCATCCCGCTTGAAGCGCCAAGTGGTTCCCAGCTTGCCCCCGGGAAGCTCCCCTTTTTGCGCCCAATCATACACCGTCCGCTCTGAAACGCGGATATACGTAGCAACTTCCTCGATTGTCATAATTTCATGCATAAACAACAACTCCCCGATGAATTTGCGAAAAACTACAACAAACCGCACAAAACGCAACTCATAATTTCTGTTTTTTGAACAAGTAGAGATACACAACCCAGACTACTCACAAACCTACCCTGTCCATTATCCTTTCAGAAATTGACTGGCAGACAAACCCAAGGGCCGTATAGTTGGGCCATGGCCATGGAGAAATACAGGTTGCCGTTGCTGGATGTGGAAAATGTACTGCCCATCCTCAACAAGATTTCGTTGTTCGGCGGCCTGGACGACTCCCAGCTCTACGCGGTTTTCCAGATTCTTGAAACCGAGCATTACCACAAGGGGGAGTTTATCTTCCGACAGGGCGAAGCCCCGGACCACATTCGAATCGTCCGGTCAGGGCGTGTGCGCATTGTCGAGGAGCTTAATGGCACGCCGATGGAACTGGCGGAATTCGGGGAGGGACAGTGCTTCGGCGAAACCTCGGTGATCGCGATCCATTCGCATACCGCCAGCGCCTTGGCGCTGGAGGATTGCGACCTGCTCGTTATTCCACGCGAAAAGCTGTTCAAGCTTCATGGCACAGACCCGAAACTCTTCGGCATGCTGATGCTGAACATTGCCCGCGAAGCCTGCCGCCGGCTCAAGAAGACAGAAAACACCATGCTTCACTATGTGCTGGATGAGAAGCCAGAGAGCTAGAGTACATAACGGTTGAAATGCAAAGGTAGGGATCGACCGCCGGGCGAGCCGGATACGCGCACCGCCCAGTCGTGCGGACGGTTCGGCGAACCGTCCCTACCAGCCAAATGATTGCACGGCATCTCATTCGTGACTCGAAACAATGTAAAGAGAGGCTGGCTCAAAGAGACGGCAGCGCCAAGCGAAGCGAGATAATTTTACGCAGTAAAATAGTGACCACCGGGAGCGATTAACCGGCAATTGCTCTAGCCTGTGATCCCGAGCGAGATCCCCGGAGAAAAAGAGATCCCGTGAATCGGAAAAATCGTTGGAAATCCAGAAATTCCTGCTTTCGCAGTGGCTTTATTTTTATATCACATACTATATAAAATCGTCATTTTTGGGGCAATATACTGCCTAAATATATAGAATATGATATAAGAAGTTTCCTGAATTTGTTCTAGCAGCCTGCCTT
>JBDLJW010000130.1:0-4786 GCA_039714135.1 Verrucomicrobiota bacterium | reverse complement strand
ATCCTTTTTCCGCTTTTGGACTTTGCCTGCCGGAGGGGTTCCGCTAAGTTCCCTGCTTGTTTTTCTTTGGGAAATATGGGTTAAACCCGCGAGATCTACTAAATGGAGAAATTTAATGCGTAAGAAAATCATTGCTGGAAACTGGAAAATGAACAAAACCGTCGAGGAAGCGGTTGAGTTGGCCAATGCAATCAAGCTTGAATTGGCGGACTGCAAGGATGTTGACGTGGTTCTCTGTCCTCCGTTTACGGCTATCAAGGCGGTGAGCGATGTAGTTTCCGAAACCCTCATTAATGTCGGCTCGCAAAACATGAGTTCCGAGGATGAAGGGGCCTACACCGGCGAAATCTCCCACACGATGCTCAAAGAGCTGTTCGTGCGCTACGTCATTCTTGGCCACAGCGAACGCCGCGAGTACTACAAGGAAAACGATTTTTGGATCAACAAGAAGGTTATCAAGGCACTCGAAAAGAACCTTCGCCCGATCCTGTGCGTTGGCGAAAAGCTCGAAGACCGCGAAGCAGGCAACACGGAGAGCGTGGTTGAAGTACAGGTTCGTGAAGGCCTGAAGGATATTCCGGCATCGGCCTACACCGAGCTGGTTATTGCCTACGAGCCGGTCTGGGCGATCGGAACCGGCAAGACTGCCTCTTCCGAGCAGGCGCAGGAGGTACACGCGTTCATTCGTGGCATCGTCAAGGATATGGTCGGCGCGGAAGCCGCAGAAGCCGTGCGCATCCAGTATGGCGGAAGCATGAAGCCGGACAACGCGCCGGAACTGCTGGCGCAGCCCGACATCGATGGCGGCCTGATCGGCGGAGCCGCACTTGATGCCGCCTCTTTCGCGGCAATTGTTAAAGCGGGTATCTAGCCCAACGATAAGGAACGGATTATGGTATTTCTAAAGGCATTGTTTATTGTGGTCGAGGCGCTCTGCGGCCTGATGCTCATCGGACTGATTCTGCTGCAGAAGTCGAAAAGCGAAGGTCTTGGCCTGGCGTTTGGCGCCGGGGCGGGGGAATCGCTTTTCGGTGCACGCGCCGGAAACGTCTTGAGCAAGGCGACGGTGATCCTCGGAATCGTTTTTATGGCCAACAGCTTGTTTCTGGGGGTGCTTTTTGCACAGAAGGACAAGACGCTGATGGAACAGGCTCCTGCATCGGCGACTCAGCCTACCGCCATGCAGCCCCAGCCGGTCGATGCCCTTGATCTGGTTGTTCCGTCAGAGGAACCTGCCGCGGCGGAACCGCAAGCGGAAATGTAGCCCGAAGCCGTGTTCCCTGAATGAGGTCCCGGCTTCCAGCACGACGACTCCCCAAGACCATGTTACTGGTCGCGTTGGGGAGTTTTTTGTTTTCGGGGTGCGGGGAAAATGAATCGGTTCCCGCATCTGGAAACGAAACGGTTGCCTATTCCCGGACCAATCCCATTCGGGGACTGGATCCGGCATCGGCTGGAGAAGTCTCCTCATCGTTGGCCATTGCCCGCATTTACGAGGGGCTGCTTGAGTATGACTATCTTGCACGCCCCTACAAGGTGAAGCCGCTGTTGGCAGAAGCCATGCCGACGATTTCAGACGATGGCCTGACCTATACCTTCAAGATTCGTAAAGGCATCTATTTTCACGACAATCCGTGTTTTCCAGGCGGCAAGGGCCGCGAGCTGGTTGCCGGGGATTTTATCTATTCCATCAAACGCGTTGCCGATGTGAAGAATGTATCCTCCGGCTTCTGGGCGTATAATAAGCGGATCAAAGGCATCAATGATTTTCATGACGCCTCCAAGAGCAAGGAGCCGACCGACTACGATATGCCCGTCGAAGGCCTCCGGGCCTTGGATGATCACACCTTGCAGATCACGCTTCTCGAGTCCTACCCGCAACTGCTCTACATTCTAGCCATGCATTATGCCTTTGCCGTGCCGCGTGAGGCTGTGGAATTCTACGGCAAGGATTTTGTGAACCACCCGGTCGGCACCGGCCCCTACGAGCTGGTGGAATGGCGGCGCAATTCCCGCATTGAATTCTCGCGCAGCCCGAAATGGGTGGAAACCGGGCGGGTGGAAAGCTATCCATCCATAGGGAATCCGGAGCAGGATGCCGCCGGACTACTAAAGGATGCTGGAGAGCAGATGCCCTTTACCGACCGCGTGGTGCAATATGTGATTGAAGACACCACCACGTCCTGGATGATGTTTCTTTCCGGTCAGCTGGGGGTCTCCGCCATCACACGCGACAACTGGGATGCGGTCATCACCGGCGATAAAAGGCTGAATGATTCACTCGGCAAGCGCGGCATCGACCTGATTTCTTCGCCGACACTCGACATCTTTTACCTTGGCTTCAACTGGGATGATCCCGTGGTGGGTTCCAGCGATGTTCCGGAACAAGACCTGCGCAACCGCAAGCTACGGCAGGCGCTGAGTTGTGCCTACGATTTTGACCAGATGAACCAGTTCATGAACTATCGCCTGCATCCCATCGGCGGGCCGGTACCGCAGCCGCTGGCCGGTAGCCTCACGGAGCCATCGCCCTATGCCTTCAACCTGGACAAGGCTAGGCAACTACTTGTCGAGGCGGGCTATTCGGGCGGAAAGGATCCAAAGACCGGGAAACGCCTGGTGCTGACCATGGAGCTGGGCAGTGCCGACTCCAACACACGGCAGTCGATGGAGCTAATGGCCGACATGTATCAGAAAATCGGTATTGTGCTGAAAGCCTCCTACAATACCTGGCCGGCCTTCATCGAAAAAATGAACCGCCGACAGGCACAGATGTTCCGCCTCGGCTGGGTGGCAGACTATCCCGATGCCGAAAACTTTCTCCAGCTCTTCTACAGCAAGAACGAGTCGCCCGGGCCGAACCACGCCAACTACCGCAATGCGGAAATCGATCGGATGTACGAAGAGATTCGCACCATGCAGGACACGCCCAAACGCACCGCGATCTATGAAAAGATGGCCGGCATCATTATCGAGGACTGCCCGTGGATATTCATGTACCAGCCGATGAGCTATGCCCTCAAGCACAGCTGGATCGAAAACTACGTTTCGCACGATTTTCCCTATGGCATGGGGAAGTACCTCCGGATTAACAACAGTGTGCGCGAGGCGTGGTTCGAATCCTATGGTGAAACAAAACTTGATATGTTTTTGAAGGAGTCGGAAGGCAGAATGCAGGATTCAGAATGAGAGCGCCGGCGAGAACATTCGAGGATTTAGTTGTTTGGCAGAAAGCACATCGGTTTGTGCTGGAAACCTATCGTCTGTCTAAGGCATTCCCCCGGTCAGAGGTGTATGGGCTGTCGTCGCAGTTTCGGCGTGCCGCCGTATCCGTTGCCGCTAATATTGCCGAAGGATTTCGAAAACGGGGAAGGGCAGATAAAGTTCGTTTTTTCAACATAGCACAAGGCTCTCTGGAAGAGTGTCGATATTATCTGATTCTTACCAGAGATCTTGAGTATGGTGATACTGTTGAAGCAAAGGGGTTGCTGGAAGAGGTAAGTAAATTGCTGGAGGCGTACTCCAAGAGCATTCAGAATGCTGACTCCTGACCCCTGAATACTGTAGTTATTATGTTTAAATATGTTTTCAGGCGAATTCTGCAAATGATTCCGACGGTGGTCGGGGTGGTGCTCGTGACGTTTGCTTTGTTCAACATTGTTCCGAACGATCTTGCGGCGATTGCGCTCGGCAAGAATGTGACCCTCGAGATGCTCGAAAGCTTCGATGAGCAGCGCGGATTGAACAAACCGCTTTTTTTCGGCACTCGCTCCGCAACGCGTGCCTACGAGAAGCAGGATTTTTCCGAGGGGGTGGGGCGCTGGCGCAATTGGTCGAATGCGGTCTATTCTGCCGAAGCCGCCACCGTCACAATCCAACCCGGTGCCGAAATCAATCCATTGGCTTTCGCGTTGAAAGACGGCGCGGACTACGAATGGAAAATAAAATACCGGGGCGAAGGCACGCTGGCCGGGCAGTCGCTTTCCTCCAAGGAGTGGAAAACCGACAAGGTGCGGTTCCGAGGTTCGGAAATTGGCGGCTTGGCAACCGAGTCTAAAGCATTGGAAATCCTGCGGCTTGAACTGAACCGGGTGGTCCGCAACCCGTTCGATTCGCAGCTCTTTTTCTATGTCGGGCAATTGGCCCGGGGCGAGCTGGGGTTTTCCGAGCATTTCAAGCAGCCGGTTTCCAAACTGTTGCTCGACGGCGTTCTGCCTTCGCTTTCGCTGATGATTCCGATCTTTTTCATTGGGCTGGTGGTGTCCATCAGCCTTTCGCTGATCTGCGCCTTTTTCCGCAATCAGTTCCTCGACCGCTTTCTGGTGGTGACGGCTGTGGCGCTGATGAGCATCAACTATCTGGTCTTTATCATCGTCGGCCAGTATTTCCTTGCCTACAAGCAGGGGATGCTCCCCGTGTGGGGCTACGAGTCCGCACGCTACCTTATACTTCCGGCAATCATTGGAATCGTCAGTGGTCTCGGTTCCAATATCCGCTTCTACCGCACGATCATGCTTGATGAAATGTACAAGGACTATGTCCGCACCGCCTTCGCCAAAGGTGTGTCCAAACCGCGAGTCCTTTTCGTGCATGTGCTCAAGAATGCCATGATCCCGATTATCACCAATGTCGTGATTGCCATCCCGTTCCTCTACACCGGCTCGCTGTTGCTCGAAAAATTCTTTGGCATACCGGGGCTTGGATATCTGGGTGTAACGGCGGTTCTTTCGTCCGACATCGATGTGGTCCGGGCCTTGGTTTTGATCGGGGCGCTCATGTTTGTGGC
>JBDLJW010000129.1:0-4793 GCA_039714135.1 Verrucomicrobiota bacterium | reverse complement strand
ATAGTATATGATATAAGCAGGAACCGTGTTTGGAACCTTCTCCCGCAGGATCATCGCGCTGCAGCCGGCATCAGGGAAGGTCTGTCCATTCCTCCGGATCCACCTTGTAGTAGTATTGAAGCTCCTCGTAGAGCTCGGGATGCTTGGCCTTAAGCTGGCGCGGTTTTTCAAAAAAGGTTTCCGTGGCAACCGCAAAAAACTCGGCGGGGTTGGTTGCGCCGTAGCGGTCCATCGTATCCTTTTTCCCGCGCCGGGTCAGTTTGACGAAGGCCTTGTATTCGTGGTTGAAGACGCGCGCCCAGGTTGCATAGGCCGAACGCTCTTCAAGGATGGGGGCGCCATCGGCGGCACCATCCTCCTGATCGAGCTGGTGCGCAAATTCATGGAACGTCACATTGTGCCCGTCTTCAAAATTGCGAGCGCCGCCTTCAACACTGTTCCAGGAAAGCACAACCACCCCAATGTCCCACGATTCCCCAAGCCGGGCACCTTCGCCATTGTCTCCGCCAAACACGCCTTTTTGCCCGCCCCGATAGGTGTGGGGATAAACAAGGATGGTTTTAAGCTTGGGGTAGACCTTGGTTTCGCGCCCCAATAGCAACATGCAGGCCTGGGCGGCAATGGTTACCCTGACCTCCTCGGTGATCTCCTGCCCGCCGCACCCCTCGAAGTCCTTTTCCGCGAGAAAAACCTGCATCTTCCCGAAAAGCTCCTTTTTGTGGGCACCGGACATGCTGTCAATCATTGGGAGTTTCGCTTCAAGAATTGGAAGCCAGGTGGCAGGCGGCGGAGAAGAAAGAAGTTTCTTGCGGTTGCGCTTATGCAAATACGACTTGGCCGCAGCCGCAATCGCAGCAATGCCAGCCAATATTAAAACAACGATCCATATGTTCATTTCGCCTCCTCGCCTTTCTATCGCCTTTATGCCCCCCATCCCTGCGGATCACCAGCCCTTTTTCCGCACCTGAAAATTTTATTTCCATAATTCCATTACACATCTATAATACCTCCGCTCTCGGAGAGGATCAGTAGCCGCGAACCTGAAAGGAAAATAGACATGAAACTGAGCCGTAATGTGGATGCAAAACTCGATTTGCAGGTTTCACCCCTTATCGATGTCGTCTTTCTGCTGATCATTTATTTCATGGTGGCTGCCTCGCTAATCAGAAAGGAGGCCGACATTGGATTCATGCTGCCGATGCCCAGCCCCGAACCAATTCGAATCCCGGTCGAGGTTCTCGTTGAAATTGCGCCCGATGGAGCTGTAGAGGTCGAAGGCATGCGCTTTTCCAAAGACGACCACTCGCTGAACGAACTGGCAAAACAGATCGCTGGCCTCAGGAAAATGGCCGCACTACAGCAATCAGAATTCTTTGTCAGCATCGCACCACATAATGAGGCACTGCACCGACGGGTGATCGATGTGATGGATGCCTGCTCCGCGGCAGGCGTGGAAAAGCTGGGATTCAGCAAATCGATTTAAATCGCCCCGCCCTTGGGAAACATTGCGGCGACCGGTGCGCAAACGGGCGGGGTGGTTGTTCGGTACTACTTCAGCTTTTTCTGAATCATCGGGATCAGGCCCAGTGTATAGACCGCCGATGCTCCAATCAGGATATAGGCAATCTTGGCCACCACAGTGGTCGTGGTGGCATGGCCGCTATCGCCAATGACCTCTTCGAGCAGATCATACCCGAACAGGCCAACGAATAAAAAGTTCAGAGCCCCAACACTAACCAGTATGGGGGCAGCAATATTGACAATGTTCATTACCTTCGCTTTTTCCATCGGATTCTCCTCTTTCATCGGCCCACGCACCATGCATGAACCTATTCAACCCTATGCCAAGCGAACATTTCACCCGGCATCACGAGCGACCTTGCGAAAAATGATTTTAGCGTGTGTTGCGATCTTGTCAAGATTGCGGCATGCGCACGGGTTGCCTCGAATTAAGCGACTCCAAAGCGGCTGACTGGCCAGATCAAAGAAACGCTTCCCTCAGCTCATCTTCAACAGTACGCGGGGAAAAGCCCAGGCGGTTTGCCTTTGAACTGTCCAGCGAAACATCCCTGGGGCGCGGGGCGGGGAGATTTGCATCGGCCTGCTTATTTCCCGAAACAAGGTCGGGGCCGAGCCCGAAAAAATTTGCAACACGCTGCCCAAATTCATACCGGGAGAGTCGTTCCAGCCCTCCCAAATGGAGCGTTGCTCCCGGATGCTCCAGCGCCATAAGCAATCCATGAGAGGCCGACACGGTTCCCAGCGGACTCCGAAACTCATCGGTAAAAAGCGTAATCCCCTGCCCTGCCCGAAGCTTTTCGGCAATGACCGTCATAAAATTCCCCCCGCCCAGCGGCGAGGGCGCGCCATACATCAGGGGCATTCGGCAAATGGTTGTTTCGGCATAGGCCTCGCGCATGGCCATCTCCGCCTCTAGCTTGAGCCGGCCATACGCCATGATGGGAGAAGCCTGGGATTCCTCCGTATAGGGCGCAGATTCCCCATCAAACACAAGGTCTGTCGATGTGAACACACAGGGAATTCCAGCAGTCTTGCAAAGCCGGGCAACCGTTGCGGCAACGGTCACATTGATTTCTCTGGCCTGGGCAGGATGCTCTTCGCAATAATTCGGTTGCGATGCCGCCGCCAGATGAATAACGGCGTCAGGTTTTACCGCTGAAAACAGGCCCTCGAAAGACTCCTCTTCGGTAGCATCGCACGAATGGAAATGCGTTCCACAGGAAGTAGCAAACGCCCTCCTCCCGACGCCATGCACCTCCCACCCTTCGGAGGCAATCCGGCAAAGCGTATGCCCCAGCATTCCACTTGCCCCGGTTATTAGTAGCTTTTTCATTTTGACGAGACTACCCAAAGGTTTCCCGGAGCTGGTTTTCTACGGCGTTGCGCCATTCTTGAGAGATGCCGGAGTGGCGCAGGCGCACAAAGAGCCGGCGGGATACGGTGAGGTCGAAGGCGGCCGCAGAGGCAAAGCGGTCGAGCAGATGCGGCGGCTGGCGGCGGATGACATGGACGAGTTCGTCGAGGAGGTCCAGCGGTTCTTCCCTTTCGGGCTCAAGGACAAACTGCCAGAGGGCGGCCGGATCGGACTGAATGCAGCGTTCGATAAAGGCGCCGATGCGATGCCGCTGGCCAAAGAGGTCGGCACCATGAAGGATCATGGCGCGGCGGTTGCTTTTTCCGGGGATGGGTTGCTCCAGATCCTCAAGCGCAATGCGGTGCTGTTTTTTGAAGAGTCCGGCCAGGCGCTGGGAGCAGAAGCGCGGAGTCACCGGATCGGCCGGCAGAAGCGGATGTTCATCCAGCAGAATTTCAATGTCGCGGATCTCGTCCGGCGAAAGCGTCGGGGTACTGGTGATTCCGTAGGGGGGCAATGCTCCGCTTTTGAGGTTCCAGTGAGTGGCTTCCGCGCGCAGGGTTGTTCCCGGAAGCAAGAGGGTCTGCATACACTGCACCTGCACCTGATCCCCAAAGGCCAGGCACCATTCCAGGCTGGCTTCCACATCGGAACGGGATTGGCCGGGGAGTCCATACATGACATCGAGGGTTGTTCGCACCCCGTGATCGCACAACAGCTGAATGCCCTTGGCCAGGCGTTCCAGCAGGTTAGGGCGACAGATGTTTTTCAGGACCTGCCGGTCAATGCTCTGGACGCCGACCTCGACCTCGGTGAAGTTGGCTTCAGCCATGAGCCGAGCCTGTTCCGCCGTCAGCGTGTCGGCGCGGATCTCGGCAAAGAAGGAGAGGTGCCGATCGCGGTTGAGAGCGGCCAACGCCTCCAGCAGCCGAGTAAAATTCCTGCGGGCATTAAAGGTGGGGTCGACAAAGCGGATCTCGGTTGCGCCCAGTTCGCGGAAGCGGCGAATGCGGGCAATGACCTGTTCGGGCGTGAGGGCCCGGAGGCCGGAATGCAGTTGATAGTAGCGGCAGTAGGAGCAGGTCAGCGGACACCCCCGGACGGTCTCCAAAAACACCACCGGGCGGTTCTGAATGCACTCCATCAGGGATTCGGCAGAGGGCTGGGCGGCGGCCAGATCAATCTCCGGAGGTTCCTGGCTGCCATACTGCAGCCCCTGGGCGGATGGAATGCCGACATTGTTGAAGTCTACCCGGGCTCCCGTGCGCCATGCGGCGAGAATGGCGGGGAAGACCCCTTCGCCCTCGCCAAGGACAACGGCATCAAAAGGGGCATCCCCCAGCATGGGGTGGTTGCGGGCGGCTTCCGGCCCGCCAGCCATAATCCGGAGGGCTGGGTTGGCCTGCTTCAGGTGCCGAGCCAGTCGGATGGTACGCTCAATGTTCCAGAGATAAAGCGTGCAGGCCAGAATATCCGTGCCGGATTTCAGGATCTGTTCTGCCAGATGGGGCGTATCCAGATCATCCCATGCCGTGAGGGCAAAACGGGTTTGATGATAAGGCGCTTCAGGACTCCGCCGCAGGGCATGGTCCAGATAGGCTCCTGCAAATGGAAAGTTTTCACGCTCCCCGGCAGCATCGTTATCCAGAAGAGGGAGTTGCAGGTATAGAAGGTTTCGGGTTTTCACGCGCGCAAAATAGATGAATGGCCGGGCCAGTGCGATAGAAATCCACCATACCCTTATACGTGGCGGCACTCCCTCGGATCGGCTCTGAGAGCCGACGTTACACAACCCGATCCAGCAACGCGGCAAATTTTCGCGTCTATACAATTGGCTCCGCCGGGAAATACGAGAAACTCCGCCCCGCCTGCCTTTTAACAAGCAATCCCCTTGAACCAACCCGCAAAACTCAATTTT
>JBDLJW010000128.1:0-4925 GCA_039714135.1 Verrucomicrobiota bacterium | reverse complement strand
GGCGGAATAGCGCTCTGGAACGCTTCTCCCCTCTTCCCTGTCCTGACTGTATCCATCTACCTGTCCCGGCTCTAGACCTGGACTCCTAAGAGGATCATGACTGGACAGCTTTACTCTCTTCCCTGTCCTGACTGTCTCCACTCGCAAGTCCAGCCTTCAGACCTGGACTCCTAAGGGGATCATGTCTGGACAGCCTTAAGGGCCGGCGCTACTCAGACTTGCGCCCCCCTCCCCTCGCCTGCAGATTGCAGCGCCGCCTACCGGCTTCGGCTGTGATTCAGCTCCGATTCTTACGATACTTATGCACATTCGGCTGTCATTCCGGTGCAACTCGTAGGTCTACGGTTACTGTATTTTGCAACCGATTTATCTCCGCCCACGCACCCTCTGGGCCCTATAAAAGGGCGGGCGGAAGTCGTCTAGGCACCCTTGACCATTTCTTTCCGGTCTTGCTGGTTTCCAGTACCTCTGCCCGGGCTTCCCGTTGTTCTTTTACTTTTACTTTGTGTGCGGCAAGGACTTCCGTTTTGTTGGACTCAGGCCCAGGCGTGCGGACAACTCCGCACGCGCACCAGCGAATCTACACCAAGATTGGCTCCCGAGCGGGGAATCCTGGTGCCATCCTGGGCGAATCCATGCAACGGCCCTCTTCGGACTACTTCCGCAAGGCCCTGGAAAGTGGACTCCTGTGGACCGGCCACTACCACTACTACGGACGGCACTGTCAGTGGACTACTGTGGACTACCCACTACCACTACTGGACGTCGCCGTCAGTGGACTACTGTGGACCATCCACTACCACTACTAGGGGCGCCGCCGTCGGACCACTGTGGACCGGCTACGTCACCTAGCCTTGCGGCCCGACCTCCCTCCTGCCTACCTGCCGTCGGCGTCGTGGCTTCGTGGATCCACAAGCCATGAGTGACAGGGCGTCCGGCGTCGTGCCCCTGAGCGAGACGAACTACTCGACATGGGCCATCCAGGTCAAAGGCGCGTTATTAAAAGACGGAGTTTGGGATATAGTTACAGGAGAGACTGCCGCGCCGACAGCAGCCATCGAACTCGCCAAGTTCCGACTCGACCGAAACAAGGCCCTCGGAATCATCCTCCTCGCCATAGAACCGTCCCTTCTCGGCTTGCTTCCCGACGCGACCGACCCCAAGGCCGTCTGGGACTCCCTGTCGTCGACCTTTCAGAAAAAGAGCTGGTCGAACCGACTGTGGACACGCCGCGCCCTTCAAAAGCTTCAGCTGGGTGAAAGCGGGTCTGTTAGCGCGCATATCACCGAAATGGTCGCCCTGTTCCAAAAGCTGGCCGTACTCGGTGACAAGCTTTCGGAGGAGGACAAGGTTGTGTACCTGTTAGGCTCCCTGCCACCCTCCTTTGAGAACTTCATAGAGGTATGCGAGGCGCGAGTTGGCGAGCTGTCGTTGGAGTCACTGAAAGAGCTGCTCCTCCACAAAGAACAGAAGCTACTGCAGAGCACGTCTGGTGGTGAGTCGACTGCTGCGTATAAAGCGCACAGGCCTAAAAAGGGCCAATCGAGTGACGCCAAGCGTGGTGGCGTTTCCTGTGGCTTTTGTGGCCGCCAAAACCACTGCATGAAGCAGTGTTTCGAGTGGCGCGCGGTACAAGGTACAGGTTCGTCGCCGAACAGCAGCAACTTCGACGCGCCAAATCACCAGCAGAAAAAGGGGAAGAAGTCCAAAGCGAAGACTGCCAAGGCTGCGGAGCACGGCGACGCGGCCACGGACAGCTCCAACCTGGACGCCACCACCACGCCCATCTGCCTGCATGCCTCGACGAAGAACGAGCCGCAGGACACGCGTTGGTGTGCTGATTCGGGCGCGTCCGAACATATGACGTTTCAGAAGGAGCTCTTCAGTCAACTCTACCATCTGGACACCCCTAAGAAAGTCACGCTGGGCGACGGACGAGAAGTAGAAGGAGTCGGAAAAGGACGCGTAAACCTGCAGCGCTTTCATCAAGGACGGTGGCAAGATGCTGTACTGAACGACGTACTATACGTACCAAAACTTCACAGTAATCTCTACAGTATCTCGAGTGCTGCCAAGTGCGGTCGTGACGTCATCTTCGGAAATCGCGGCTGTACGGTACAAGAGAGCGCGACGCGTGAGGTGGTGTGTACGGGCGATCTCTCTGGGGGTCTGTACTATCTCAACATCAAGGGGCACCCCCCAGACAATTCCAAAAGGGTCGACCGTCACGTGCGTCCGTCCGTCCAAATCTCCCGTTGTTCCAGGTCCGGCAACGATCAGTTCTCGAGCACCCGGCCGACCTCGGATCCGCGGTCCCAAACAGAACTGGTCGGTCAGTCTCGTATGATCCAGCCGAAATCGGCTCCCAGGTCTCGTATAAATCTGATGCCGGACAAGCTACACAACGACAGTCGGCAAGCCTACGTCAGCAGTCAGGCAAAAGGACAAGGACTCGCCTACCTGTGGCACAAGCGGTTTGGCCACCTTGGCGGGCGAAATCTTCACCTCCTGTCCAAGCAGCAGATGGTCCGCGGCATGGTCAACGTCCAGTCGTCCGACCTGCCCTTCTGCGCCGACTGCCAGCATGGTAAAATGCACCGACTGCCATTTCCGAAATCCAGCAAAAAGTCGGCCAAACTTCTCGAACTGGTACACAGTGACGTGGCCGGGCCGATTGATCCGTCCTCAAATGGTTTTCGCTACTTTGTCACTTTTACGGACGACAAGTCGCGCCATACCGTACTGTACTTTATGTGTACCAAAGACGAGGTTTTCGAGAGGTTCAAGGACTACCGTACCTGGGCCGAGTCTCGAACAGGGGAGAAAATCAAGACGCTACGGTCCGACAATGGAGGCGAGTATACGTCCAACCAGTTCGAGCGGTACCTACGACAAAAGGGTATTCAACACCAGCTTACAGTACCAAAAACGCCCCAGCAAAACGGAGTAGCTGAGCGGCTAAACCGTACCTTAGTGGAAACGGCTAGGTGCTTGCTGTCTGGTGCCAATCTCCCCTTGAAGTTTTGGGTCCCCGCAGTCGACACGGCGACGTACCTGAAAAACAGGAGCCCCACCACGGCCGTGGACAAAAAGACTCCCTTCGAGACGTTCCTCGGATTCAAACCCAGCGTCCGTCATCTACGCGTCTTCGGCTGTCAGTGCTTCGCACACGTGCCCAAGGACGAGCGTAAAAAGATGGGTAAAAAGTCCGTGGAATGTATCCTGCTGGGTTATTCGAATAAGACCAAGGGTTACATCGTGTACGACAAAGCGTCCAAGCGTCAGTTCTTCAGCAGAGACGTCGTCTTCAATGAGGGGTCCGTCGCAAATCCGAGCGGCGTTACTTCCGACGACACCCAGCACCAGCAAGCTCTCGGAGAAGCTGGTGCTGAGGCCCCTGATGCTGCGCCCGACGCCGACACCACAGCTATGACAGACGACGAGAACGAGCCTCTGCCACTGCCTGCTCTGCGCCGTTCAACGCGGCAGACAGCAGGACGGCCACCTCAGCGCCTGACCTACAACCACTACGCCTGCTTCAACGCCAACAGCGAGGGACCTCCAGAACCTCAGACCATGGCTCAGGCTCTGGCGTCTCAAGAGGCAGACAAGTGGCGACAGGCTGCGCAACAGGAGTTCGACTCCCTGATGGAGCACCGGACTTGGCACTTGGTTCATCGCCCTCCAGGTCGCAAAACTGTCGCATGTCGCTGGGTGTTCAAAATCAAACGAAATTCGGACGGCAGTATTGAGCGTTACAAGGCCAGACTTGTCGCAAAAGGCTTCACTCAAAAATATGGAGTCGATTACGACGAAACGTTCTCACCCGTGGTGCGCTTTGAGTCTGTTAGAGCTCTAGTCGCCGTGGCTGCCCAACGAGGTCTCAAGCTCCACCAGATGGACGTCTCGACCGCCTTCCTCAACGGCGACCTCGAGGAAGAGATCTTCATGGAGCAGCCTGCGGGATTCGTCGTTAAGGGCAAGGAAAAGCTGGTCTGTAAGCTCGACAAGAGCCTATACGGTCTGAAACAGGCGCCGAGAGCCTGGAACGTTGTTCTAAACGCGCAACTGCTAGACCTAGGCTTCGTGCAGTCCTCCTCTGACCCCTGCATCTACACGAGGCAGAAACAGAAGGAGCTGCAGCTGCTGGCCGTGTACGTCGACGATTTGGTCTTGGCCGTGAAGACGGACGCCGAGATGACGCACCTAAAGGAGCAACTGCACCAGAAGTTCAAAATGAAGGACCTGGGCCAGCTCCACTACTTCTTGGGCGTCAAGGTGGTCCAGGACTACAAGTCCAACTCCGTCTGGCTGGGACAAGAGAAATACGTCAACGACGTCCTGGCCAAGTTCGACATGTACGACAGTAAGTCCATCTCCACTCCCATGAGTGTTAGAGAAGGCCTGATGACCGACGGAGCACCCGTGCCGTCCTCGGCCGCGGTCTCACATCCGGTCGACCCCCACCTGTACAAATCAGCAGTGGGGAGCCTTCTCTACATCGCCGTAGCCACCAGACCGGATATCGCAACTGCTGTCAATACGGTAGCGAAGCACAACAGCGATCCGAAGCTGGTGCACTGGGCCGCAGTGAAACGTATCATGCGGTACCTAAAAGGGACGGCGCATTTGGGCTTACTGTACCGTGGCACGTCTCCCAAGTTGCAGAGCGCTTCGACTCAGGTCTACAGCGACTACTCGCAGCTGCACCAGACCCTGCACGGCTTCAGCGACGCCGACTGGGCTGGAGACGTAGGCGACCGAAAGTCTACATCGGGAAGCGTGTTCATACTTGCAGGGGCAGCCGTCAGTTGGTCGAGCAAGAAGCAAACGACCGTCGCGACCTCTACCACTGAGGCCGAGTACACTGCACTGGCTGCGACGGCCCGAGAGACCGTCTGGCTTCGCCACCTGCTCGCCGACCT
>JBDLJW010000127.1:0-4952 GCA_039714135.1 Verrucomicrobiota bacterium | reverse complement strand
TTATTGTTCAAAAGTGTGGTGCCAGATGGAGGTGCCGTTCATTTTGAACAGGAGGTGCCGCGAGTCGGGGCTCCACCCGATGGAGGGATTATGGGATTCAGGCGGTGCGTTGGTGTAGGAAGGAAGATGGAGGAGCCTGAGCCAAGTCCGCTTTCCGCTATCTCGGTAATCAACTTTGTAGGAGGGTTGGTTATCGAGGTAGTAGATGGTGCGTAATCGGGCGGTTTTGCTTCCATCCGGCGACTCGATCCGGGCGGTTTCATCGCTGGGCGGCGTCAGAATCTTGTAGGCTACAAACACAACGAACAGGGTGAAGAATAGTTGTCCGAGCTTCTTGAGGTCGAACAGCCGTTGCTTTTTATAGCGTTGCTTCATGGAAGCGAATATTGAATATCGAACAGGCAATGTCGAATATCGAAGGCAAAATAGTTCTTCGGTTCGGAGTTCCCTGTTCGCTATTCGTTATTCTGCGGTTCGGCGGCGGCTTCCGCCGCCGGAGCCTTCTTGAAGAATCGACTAATTTTCCAGTTGCGGTCGGCATCACGCCAGGAAAGGAAGAGCATGGCGGAGATGAGCAGGATGGCAAAGATGTTAACCAAGGTGCCGACAACCTTCGGGTGTACCTTGCGGCGGGTGATGCCTTCCCACAGCGCAAAGCAAATGTGCCCGCCGTCGAGCACCGGTAACGGTAGCAGGTTAAGCACGGCGAGGTTGATGTTGATGAAACGGATCAGGCCGAGGGCGTTGATGATGCCCATCTTGAGCGCGAACCAGATCATGGTGAAGATCGCCACGGGACCGCCAAGGCCGCCGGCGGCCTGCTTGGCCTCTCCTTTGGTGGTGAGGGCTTTGAGAAGGCGAAAGATGGAGGAGGCATCGCTCTTGACCTGTTCGACCGGCGAGCCGGAGAGCGACCAGGGCATGGCACCGGAACCGCCTAGCGAGACGCCGATGAGAGTGCGTTCCATGGTTTTGTCATATTCCGGTGTAACGCGGAGTTCGACCAAGGTTTCATTGCGGGAGACGGTCATGGAAACCTCTTCACCCGGGTGTTCCTGAACCAATTCGGTAAAATGGTTCCAGTCGACTACCGGCGTTCCTGCAAATACCTTGACAATATCATCCGGCTCGATTCCCGCTTTTTCCGCCGGAGATTCAGGGGTTACCCGTCCGAGGATGCAGGGAATAGCTTCGGATATGCCGTCGATCAAATAACTGTTTTTCGCCGGGTCATTAGCTTGGATTTCGATATCGCGCGTTTCGGTGCCGGAAAGGACGGTGATGGTGATAATGAAATCTCCACCGGAAAGCAGGGTTTCAATCTGGGCGTCGTACCATGATTTTACCGGGTTTCCATTCACTGCGATGATCTGGTCCGCAGGTTGCAGACCTTCGGAAAAAGCCACGCTGTTTGTTTCAACATTGCCGACGAGGGCGATATTTTCAGGTTCGTCGGCCGCCGCGACAATAAGGGCAATCAGGAGCGCGAAGATGATGTTGCAGAGGGGGCCGGCGACGGCGACGGCGATTTTTTTCCATGGGGAGACACCGGGGAGTTCGGTTCGGTCTGCGGCGTTATCGCCCTGCACTTTTTCCATGCCTTCGGGGTCGAGCTGGGGGAGGGAAACATAGCCGCCGATGGGGAAGGCTCCGATCTTGTAGACGATGCCGTTAACCTCTTTTTTCCAGAGCGCGGGTCCCATGCCGATGGAAAAGGCCTCGACCACCAGACCGCATTTGCGGGCAACGATAAAGTGCCCGAATTCGTGGACGAAGATGGTGATTCCGAATAGGAATAGCATCATGGCGATGATGTAGAGGATTTCGAGCATGGGGGAACCTTTGGTGAAACTTGAAATGTGAAACTGGAAACTTGAAATGAGAGGGACTTAAAACTTAACCACCTAAAACTTATCACTTAAGAAACAGTTCAATGTAGATATAGAGCATGGGGGCGGCGAAGAGGATGCTATCGATCATATCAAGGATGCCGCCAAGCCCGTAGACCATGGTGTTGGAGTCCTTGACGTTGACTGCGCGTTTGAACAGCGATTCAACAAGGTCACCCGCGGTTCCAACAATGGGAAAAAGAATGCCGAGCACGAGCGCATGGCCAAGCGAAAAGGTGACCATGCTGTTGATGTGGCCGTTGGAGGCGATCCACCAGACCACGTTCACCACTACGCAGAAGACGATTCCGCCCAGCAGGCCTTCCCAACTCTTTTTCGGAGAAATGACCGGTGCGAGCTTGTGTTTGCCAAAGCGTGTTCCAAAGAAATAGCCGCCGGAGTCGGCCATCTTCATGCAGAGGATGACGTAGAATGCGGCCCAGCCGGGCTTGGAAAGATCGCCCTGCAGGAAGAGGCGGACCACAAAGCTCCAGAGCAGGGGGACGTAGACGAGGCCGAGGATGGTTCCCATGCAGCTATCGAGTCCTTTGCGCAGGTCGGGGTAGGCGAGGATGCGGAAAAAGTTTGCGGCAACGACCAGCAGCAGGATGCACCATAGCAAGGTGCCCGAAAGTTGCCCGGTCATGTGGTACCAGGTGGCGGCAACGAATACGAGGCCGCTGGTGACCCCCCATTTGGTCGAGGTTTTTACCCCGCCGGCATTGAGCAATCCATAGAATTCCCAGGTGCCGACTCCGGCGAAGACGAGCATGCCGATCAGTCCGATCGGCCAGCTGCAGGGAACGAGGCAGAAGAGCGGAATGAGAACCGCCGCAATGCAGAGAGCTATGATGATCCGCTTTATGTCCATGGGTCCTATCTCCTGTTACTTGACTTCACCATAGCGGCGATCGCGCGAGTTGAAAGCTTCCAGTGCCAGGAAAAAGTCTTCCTCGCGGAAATCCGGCCAGTAGGTGTCGGTGATGTAGAATTCGGAATAGGAGAGCTGCCACAGCAGGAAGTTACTCAGCCGTAGCTCGCCGCTGGTGCGGACCATTAGTTCGGGGTCGGGCACATCCGGCAGATAGAGATGGTCGGCAATGGTCTGCTCGTTGATCTTTTTGGGGTCGATCTCGCCCGCCTTGGCCTTTTTTGCAATCTGCTTTGCCGCCTCGGCAATTTCCGTGCGCGAGCCGTAGCTCAGGGCAACGATGAAAGTGTGGTCGGTGTAGTGACTGGTGGCATCAATGGTCTTTTGGATTCGCCTGCGCACAGGAAGGGGGAGGCGCTCGATCTGTCCCATGACACGCAGGCAAACCTTGTTGTCGTGCAGTTCCTGCTCGTAGGCCTCGAGCGACCCGACCAGCAACTTCATCAGGCCTTCAATCTCCTTTGGAGGACGTTTCCAGTTTTCGGTGCTGAATGCGTAGACGGTAATGTATTCAACTCCGGCCTGTGCGGCGGCGCGCAGTACAGCTCGCACTGACTGCGCACCCTCCTTGTGTCCCTCGATACGCGAAAGGCCGCGCTCCTGTGCCCACCGCCCGTTGCCATCCATGATGAGGGCAACGTGACGCGGGATTTTTTTCAGGCTTTGGAGATCTACGCTCATGGGCAGGGTCTAGCGATCAAGCAAGAGCGTACTTTTCCGTTTTGGACCAACGGAAAGGATGCTGACCTTTACACCGGTCAGGTTTTCCAGGTATTCAATGTATTTCTGCGCCTGTTCCGGAAGCTCGTCCCAGCTGGTGCATTCAGTGGTCGGGCAGTTCCAGCCTTCGATGTCCTCGTAGATCGGTTTGCAGCGTTCCAGTTTGCGGATGCTGGCCGGTACGGTTTCGATGCGCTCGCCGTCGCATTCGTAGGCAACGCAGACTTTGATGGTTTCGACGGCATCGAGCACGTCGAGCTTCATCAGCGCCCATTCGTTAATGCCGCCGACCATGGCGGAATAACGGGCAACCACGCCATCGAACCAGCCGCAGCGGCGCGGGCGTCCGGTGGTGGCACCAAACTCGTTGCCGACCTTGGCGATGTGCGCGCCCATTTCATCGTGCAGTTCGGTCGGGAAGGGGCCTCCTCCAACGCGGGTTGTATATGCCTTCACGATGCCGACCACGCGGTCGATCGCGTTCGGCGGAATGCCGGAACCGGCCGGTGCGCCGCCCGCGCCCGTGCTGGACGAGGTGACGAAGGGGTAGGTTCCAAAGTCGACGTCGAGCATCACGCCCTGTGCGCCTTCAAAAAGGATTTCATCATTGTTCTGCACAGCTTCGTGGAGCAGGGGAACGGTGTCGCAGATGAACGGACGGAGATAGTCTGCCGCTTCCTGGACCTGCGGGATCAGTGCATCGATGTCGAGGGGTTTGGCGCCCATGCCCTTGAGTATCTCATTCTTCTTCCCGGCCTGCTCGCGGACCATGTCGAGAAAGTCGGCTTCAAGAATGTCGCCGAGACGCAGACCGGTGCGGTCGGCCTTGTCGGAATAGGCCGGGCCGATGCCGCGCTTGGTAGTGCCGATCTTTTCGCCTTCTTCAAGTTTGCCTTCTTTCGCGCCGTCGAGTTCTTTGTGGTATTGCAGAACCATGTGCGCGCGGTCGGAGATGAACAGGCGTCCATCGAGTTTGATGCCGCGTTCGACCAACTCGGTCAGTTCGCCCATCAGGCCGATGATGTCGACCACGAGACCGTTGCCGATCACACATTTGCAATCTTCGCGCAGGATGCCGGACGGGGTAAGGTGGAGAACATATTTCTGGTCGCCGATCTCCACGGTGTGGCCGGCGTTGTTGCCGCCCTGATAGCGCACCACCCAATCCACGTTGGCGGTGAGTACATCGATAATCTTGCCTTTGCCTTCGTCGCCCCACTGCGACCCGATCAATACTGTTTTCGACATGTTGTTGGTTCTCCGTTCAGTAATTATCGGTTATCGGAAGATCCGCATCTGTCCGCCTTTTTTCTGACAACCACTAAAAAAGCCCGCTTTCATAAGAGGGCTTATGAAGCGGGGAAACTAGGGGAACGCGCTTGGATCGTCAAGTTTTCAGGGCGGCGAAGTCG
>JBDLJW010000126.1:0-5014 GCA_039714135.1 Verrucomicrobiota bacterium | reverse complement strand
GTTGCTGGCAGATTCCGGTTGAACGGATTATGGACTGAGTGAAATGGATCTTCTTCACCGTAAAAAGGTAGGGATCGACCGCCGGGCGAGCCGGACACGAGCGTGCGAAGCGAGGCTTGTATGCAGAGCAAGAGTGCGAAGCTCGTGCAATCCCTCCATCCCGCCCATTTTTTTCAATCCGTACCGGTCGATTTACGGTCTGCCGGCTCTTTCTTCTGCCTACAGAAAATCCCCCTTCGGGCTTGGTTCAAAGGAAGGGGGTACGGTATGTTCCCAGCCTTTGAAAAACACAGGTGAACCACCATGAGTGCTGAAAATAAAGTCTTTGTTTACGATACGACGCTGCGTGATGGTGCGCAGGCGGAAGGGGTTGTCTTTTCGCCTGTTGCAAAAATCCACGTGGCGAAAATGCTGGATTCGTTCGGGGTGGACTATATCGAGGGCGGTTTTGCGGCTTCGAACCCGAAGGATATGGCCTTCTTCAGGGACATTAAGAAGGAAAAGCTGAAGCATGCGAAAATCGCAGCTTTCGGCAGCACCCGGCGTGCGAATGTGAAGGTTGAGGAGGACAAGGGTTCTCTGGCTCTTCTCGAGGCCGATACGGAGGTGTGCACCATTTTCGGCAAGACCTGGCTTCTTCATGTGACCGAGGTTTTGAAAACCACGCCGGAGGAAAATCTGGCGATGATCGAGGATACCTGCCGTTTTCTAAAGGAGAACGGCAAGGAAGTCGTTTATGATGCCGAGCACTTTTTCGACGGCTACATGGACAGCTCGGAATATGCCATCCAGACTCTGGAGGCCGCTGTGAAGGGCGGGGCGGATGTGTTGGTGCTTTGCGATACCAATGGCGGCCGCCTGCCGAACGAGGTTTATGAAGTCACTGCGTTGGTGCGCTCAACGTTCGACGTGGCCGTCGGCATCCACACCCACAACGATTCGGAGCTGGGTGTGGCCAATGCGCTGGAGGCGATCCGCGCCGGTGCCAACCATGTGCAGGGTACAATCAACGGTTTTGGTGAGCGTTGCGGCAACTGCAACCTGGTTTCGGTGGTGGCTAATCTCAATATGAAGACGGACAAGACCTGTCTTGCCGATCCGGATCAGCAGAAAAGCTTGAAGCAGGTTTCGCAGTTCGTGAACGAACAGGCCAACCTGCGCGACAACCAGCGTGCGGCGTTTGTGGGCGATAGCGCCTTTGCGCACAAGGCGGGGATGCATGTCGACGGCGTTCGCAAGGTTTCGCAGAGTTTTGAGCACGTGCCGCCGGAGTCGGTCGGCAATGAGCGCCGCATCCTGATCTCCGAGCTTTCCGGCGCGAGCAATGTGATGGAAAAGCTGATTGAAATGGGGCTCGATAATATCGACCGCAAATCGCCGGAGGTGCGCGAAATTCTCCAAACCATGGAAAAGATGGAGAAGGGCGGTTATGTCTACGAAGCGGCGGATGCCTCGTTCAAGATGCTGATCAAGAAGGTGCTCAAGGAGCACAAGAGCTTTTTTGAGCTGGAAGGTTTCCGTGTGATCGTCGAGAAGCGCAGCAAGGACGATCCCTGCCTTTCCGAGGCAACACTTAAGCTGAAGGTGAACGGCGAAAGGGCCTTTACGGTCGGCGAGGGCGATGGTCCGGTCGATGCGCTTAATATGGCGTTGCGCCGCGCGCTCAAGAAATTCTACCCGGGCATCAGTGATGTGCATCTGGCTGACTATCGCGTGAGCATTCTCGATCCGGAGGAAGCCACTGCGGCGAAGACGCGCGTGCATATCGAGTCGTCCGACGGCGAAACTTCGTGGGGCACGGTGGGGGTTTCGGAAAACATCATCGAAGCTTCCTGGGAAGCTCTTGTCGACGGGGTTGAATACAAGCTGTTCCTGAACGAAGAAGAGGCGTAGTGGATATGTTCCTCGCAGAGACGCAGAGGGCACAGAGAGTGGTATGTCGGATTTAAATAAAATCTCGGGGAATATAATTCAGGCTGCGATTGAGGTTCACAAAGAGTTGGGGCCGGGGTTGCTTGAATCTGTGTATCGGAAGTGTCTTTCGATGACCTTGAGGGACATGGGGCATGATGTTAAAGAAGAACTTTATCTGCCTGTGAAGTTCCGCGGCAAGGTTGTTGAAGAGAATGGATATAGAGTTGACCTGCTGGTGGATGACAAAGTGGTTGTTGAAGTCAAGTCGGTCGAGACCATGAAGCCTTTGTTTTCAAAGCAGACGGGTACTTATCTAAAATTAATGAATTTACAACTTGGACTTCTAATAAACTTTAACGTCCCCCTATTAAAAGACGGCATTAAGCGCATTGTGAACGGATATAATAAATAACCTCTGCGCTCTCAGCGCCTCTGCGAGGAATAATATTTTGGAGATTTTATGAGTGGTTTAGAAAAAAAATACGACCCGAAGCAGGTTGAGGAAAAATGGTATAAGAAGTGGATGGAAGAAGGGCGTTTTCATGGCGACAGCGCGGAGGGGGGCGACCCGTTTTGCATCGTGATTCCGCCGCCGAACGTGACCGGCATTCTCCACATGGGGCACGCGCTCAACAACAATATCCAGGATGTGCTTACGCGCGTTGCGCGCATGCAGGGCAAGAACACGGTATGGGTTCCGGGCACCGACCATGCCGGTATCGCCACGCAGAACGTGGTTGAACGCGCCCTGAAGAAGGAGGGCAAGAGCCGCGACGATCTCGGGCGCGAAAAGTTTCTCGAACGCGTTTGGGAATGGAAGCATGAATATGGTTCCACCATCTCGAACCAGCTGAAAAAGCTGGGGGCATCCTGCGACTGGGATCGTGAGCGCTTTACCATGGACGAGGGGCTGAGCGATGCCGTTCTGGAAATCTTCTGCCGTCTCTACGACAAGGATCTGATCTATCGCGGCAACCGCATCATCAACTGGTGCCCGCGCTGCCAGACCGCGCTTTCCGACGAGGAGAGCGAGCATGTTGATGTTGAGGGCGCACTCTATCATTTGCGCTATGCGGTCAAGGGCAAGAGGCAGAAGATCGTTGTGGCTACCACCCGCCCGGAAACGATGCTGGGCGATACGGCGGTCGCGGTCAATCCGCGCGATGAGCGCTATAAGGATCTGATCGGTGAAATGATTGTCCTGCCGATTACAAACCGCGAAATTCCAATTATTGCGGACGACTATGTTGACCCGGAATTCGGAACCGGTTTGGTGAAGATTACTCCGGCGCATGACCCGAACGACTTTGAGATGGGGCAGCGCCACGACCTTCCGCAGATCAATGTGATGACCGATACGGGGATCATGAACGAGAACGCGGGGCCGTACGAGGGCATGGATCGCTTTGAGTGCCGCAAGCAGCTGATGGAGGATCTGAAGTCCGGCGGATTGGTCGAGAAGGTTGATTCGCACCATCACGCCGTCGGCCATTGCTACCGTTGCGATACGGTGGTTGAGCCGCGCTTGTCTCCCCAGTGGTTCGTAAAGATGAAGTCGTTGGCACGTCCGGCCATCGAAGCCGTTAATGACGGCCGCATCAAGTTTGTTCCCGAGCGCTGGAATAAAACCTATATGGGTTGGATGGAAAACATTCGCGACTGGTGTATTTCCCGTCAGATCTGGTGGGGGCACCGCATCCCGATTTTCTACTGCGATGACTGCGGCCACGAGTGGGCAGCGAAGACGGCCGAAACCTCGTGCTCCAAGTGCCAGTCCGCCAATATCCGCCAAGACGAGGATGTGCTCGATACATGGTTCTCCTCCTGGCTTTGGCCGTTCAGTGTTTTCGGCTGGCCGGAAAAGAGTGATGATTTAAACTTCTACTATCCGTCCAAGACGCTTGTTACCGGCAACGAGATCATCTTTTTCTGGGTGGCACGCATGATCATGTCCGGTCTGGAAGTGATGGGCGAGATCCCGTTCGACACCGTCTATATTCACGGCACCGTTCGTGACGATCAGGGCCGTAAGATGTCGAAGAGTCTCGGCAACTCCATCGATCCGCTCGACATTATCGAAAAGTACAGCTCCGATGCATTGCGCTTCTCGCTGCTGATGATTACCGCGACAGGGCAGGACGTCTACATCAACGATGAAAAGTTTGAGATTGGCCGCAATTTCGGCACCAAGATATGGAACGCCGCGCGTTTTATGGAGATGCACTCGGAAGGGTTCGATGTCAAGGATCTGGCCTTTAATGAAGCCGACCTGACGCCGGATGATCAGCATCTGCTGGCCAAGCTGAACGAGGCGATTGCTTCGGTCAACGACAACTTGCAACGCTATCGTTTCAACGATGCGACGTTGGCATTGTACGACTTTTTCTGGCACAGCTATTGCGACTGGTATCTCGAATACGCCAAGCCGATTCTCTACAACGGGTCGCCGGAACAGAAAAAGCATACACTGCAGGTGATGCACCGTGCCTTTTCCTCCGCATTGCGCCTGTTGCACCCGTTCATGCCGTTCCAAACCGAGGAGCTGTGGCATGGGATGGGCTATAACCACGAAGATGAAAGCATCATGGTTGCACCGTGGCCGGAAAAGGCGGTTGTGGATGGCATTGCCCCGGCCATCGTCAAGTATGTCGATGGCAAGCACGACCTGATTCGCGTTGGCCGTATCCTGCGGGCGGAATATAACCTTGCCAATAAGCAGGAGGCAACGTTTTGCGTTCGTCCGGCCAATGCCGAATATGCGCAACAGATTGAGGACGACAAAGCTTCCATTATGTCGGCCCTCAAGGCGGCGGAGATCAATGTCGATGTAAACTTTACGCCCGAAGGAGCGATGCCCAGCGGCATCAGTTCGCTGGGTTCGGTCTATATGTCGATTGAGGGACTTGTTGATGTCGATGCCGAGATCAAGAAGTTGTCTGTCGAACTGGACGAAGTGAACGGCTATTTGGAGGGCGTGAAGAAAAAGCTTTCCAACGAAAACTTTACGAGCAAAGCCCCCCGCAATGTTGTCGCCGTTCAGGAAAAGCGCCAGGAAGAGTTGATCGAGAAAGCGGAAAAACTCCGCAAGATGATCGATATG
>JBDLJW010000125.1:0-5095 GCA_039714135.1 Verrucomicrobiota bacterium | reverse complement strand
ATTCGCGGTTCCCAGATCAATCCCGATATCGCTGGAAAACATTCCCATTACACGATTTAACATATTGCGGTTTCCTTCTTAATAAAATGATTCAAATCGGTAGACAATGTGACAAATCGACACGCCGGGTCAAGTGCAAATGGGGCCCCGCTTCTTGCTAAGTGGATAAAATCATTTCAATCCTGCGGCAAACCTCGCCGATGCGGGAGGGCGAAACATCAGTCCAAGATTTTTAGCAATGCCAGCCAGCCAACAGGGAGCACCAGAGGCAACGAGAAAAAACAGCCGCAGGCCCTCTTGGCCGCATCTGTCAGTTTAAATTAAAATGCTTTAATAGACAAAAATGCCGAGCAGCAGCAGGGCGATGCCGAGAACCGTCTTTCCGAGGGCCGCAACTTTGAAGAGGGGGCCGTTTTTGAGGAACGGCTTGTAGAGCTTGCGGAACCACCACGGCGACATCAGCAATACGATGCCGTAGACAATCCAAAGATAAACCACCCCGACGACGACCAGCCGAAGCGGCGATTCGTGCCAGCGCGCAATCTGCAGGATCGGCACGGCGATGAGCAGCAGGAAGCCGCCGAGCGCGCGCGGCGCGAGCAGCTCCTTCATGTAGACCAGACTGGCAACAAACACCGCCGGGGCGAGGAAATAGATATATTTCTTGTAGACATCGAGAAAGCCCATGTTCATTTCAAGGGCCTCTTTGGCTCCAAGCCAGCAGCAGAGTGCCGTAAAAATCCACGCCGGCACGACGCTGCGCGGAAACAGTTCGGCAAACCTGTGGATGAGCTTTGGCCGAAGCAGGCCGGCCAGCCCGCCCGCCGTCGCCAGGGCACCAATAATGATTGCGATCCATTGAAGGGTCATAAAATTCTCCTAGAGTTCTATTTTGTAAAGGGATTCGTCGTCCACCCTGTCGCGTACCAGCCCGGATTCCCCGGCAACGCGCTCAACCTCGCGCGCAACCGCCTCGGCCACATGCTCATTGAATACGGACGGAATGATGCATTGCTCGCTCAGCTCGTCGGCCGGCACCAAATTGGCAATGGCACGCGCGGCGGCAATCTTCATTCCCTCGCTGATGGCCGATGCATTGCAGCGCAGCGCCCCCTTGAAAATACCGGGGAAACAGAGCACGTTGTTGATCTGGTTCGGATAGTCCGAACGGCCGGTGGCCATGATGCGCGCGTAGGGCCGCACCTCTTCGGGCATGATTTCCGGCACGGGGTTGGCCATTGCAAAAACGATCGGATCCTGGGCCATGTTTTTGACGTTCTCTTGCTTGAGTACGCCCGGCGCGGAAAGTCCGATGAACAGGTCGGCACCCTTGATTCCTTCGTCCAGTGCCCCCTTTTCCATGTTTGGATTGGTCTTTTCCGCAAAGGCCTGGAGATGTTCGTTGTCGCCGGGACGCCCTGTGTAGATGGCACCATCAACATCGTAGCCGACGATGTTTTTGGCTCCCGCCTCCATCAGAATGTTGGCGCAGGCCGTGCCGGCGGCGCCGATTCCGCAGATCACGATTTTCAGGTCTTCGATCTTCTTGTCGACGATCTTCAGCGCATTGAACAGCGCGGCAAGCAGTACAACGGCCGTGCCGTGCTGGTCGTCGTGGAAAACGGGAATATCCATCTCCGCCTTCAAGCGCTCTTCGATCTCGAAACAACGCGGCGCGGAAATGTCTTCGAGATTGATGCCGCCGAAAGTAGGCCCGAGCAATTTGACGGTGCGGATGATTTCTTCGGGATCTTTCGTGTCCAGGCAGATCGGAAAGGCGTCGACGCCGCCGAAATCCTTAAATAGCTGGCACTTGCCCTCCATCACGGGCATTGCCGCCTCGGGGCCAATGTCGCCAAGACCCAGCACCGCCGAACCATCGGAAACCACCGCCACGGTATTGCGCTTGATGGTCAGGTTGCTGGCAAGGGCCTTGTTTTCATGAATGGCCATGCAGGCGCGCGCCACGCCGGGCGTATAGGCGATTGCCAGCACCTCGCGTTTCTCGAGTGAAAGCTTGCACCCGGTTTCGAGCTTGCCGCCGAGGTGGTATTTCAGCGTCAGGTCTTCGGCCCAAAGCAGATAAACGTTGTCGACCCCTTCCAAAGCTCGAATGATTTCCTGCTGGTGGCTGCTGCTGCTCGCCTCAACCACCATCTCGCGGATGGAGACCTTTTCCTTGCGGGAAACCACCTCGATGGTGTCGATGATGCCGCCGACCTCGCCGATGGCCTGACTGATCCGGCCGATCATGCCCGGCTCGCGGGGAATCTGCAGCCGCACCAGAATACTATAGCTTGGAGTGGGTTTGATTTTCATGCTTTGTTCCAGAATTCAATAAAGCGCGAATAGTGCAGGGCGCGGCGGAGCAGTTCAACCTATAAAAAGCAGTAGAAATGGAGAAACCCGCGTTTTATCCCACCTTTATAGCCTCCGGGTTTTCCCCGCAGAGGCACGAGGAACGCAGAGGCGCGGGGCTACTTCCCCTCGCCATCCCTGGCGTCGCCCGGAAACAGTGCATCAAGCCCTTCGAAGGCGCTAAAGCCGCCGGCCTTGAACGAGTCGTCGGAGCCGCCGCCGTAGCCCTTCATCTTGTGCTTTTCGTGCTCGTGGTCGTGGCAATAGATGCAGAGCAGTTCCCAGTTGCTGCCGTCGGGCGGGTTGTTGTCGTGGTTGTGATCCTTGTGATGGACGGTCAGCTCCTTCAGCCCCTTGCCTGAAAACCCGCGTCCACAACTGCCGCATACGTGCGGAAACATTTTGAGCGCGCGGGAGCGATAGCCCTTCTCCTTTTCCGCCAAGTCGCGATACATCTTTTCGAGTGCGTCGGTCTTTTTCTGCATAATGGTTTCTCCTCCGGTTTTTATCCCCCAGAAAAATGAGCGCTGATAGTACTGCAAGCGGGCATGGCTCGGCGACAGAATTCAGAATCGGTTCCCCTTGTCCATGGCCCGCTGATCAACTATCCTGCATTTTTGGTTTTCACAAAAGAGTCAAGGAGTTGTGCCCGATGAATAAAGATTACAGTAACTACCTCGAAACCACCCCGGATGCAGAAGGCAATTTTGGCGAATACGGCGGGGCGTTTCTTCCCCCGGAACTCGTCAACCCGATGAAGGAGATCCATGAAGCCTACCTGAAGATCAGCCACTCCGCCGACTTCATCAACGAACTGCGCTTCATCCAGAAGCACTATCAGGGCCGCCCAACCCCGACCTACCACGCCAAACGCCTTTCCGAACTCAGCGGCGGCGCACAGATCTACCTCAAGCGCGAGGATCTCAACCACACCGGCGCCCACAAGCTCAACCACTGCATGGGGGAAGGCCTGCTCGCCAAATATATGGGCAAGAAAAAGCTGATTGCCGAAACCGGTGCCGGCCAGCATGGCGTGGCACTCGCTACGGCGGCGGCCTATTTCGGCCTTGAGTGCGAAATCCACATGGGCGAAGTGGATATTGCCAAGGAGCACCCCAACGTGATCCGCATGAAGCTGCTCGGCGCCAAAGTGGTTCCCGTTTCCTTCGGTCTCAAGACCCTGAAGGAAGCCGTCGACTCCGCCTTCCAGGCCTACCTCGCCGACCCCGAAAGCTCCATCTACTGCATCGGCTCCGTCGTCGGCCCGCACCCCTTCCCCATGATGGTTCGCGATTTCCAGCGCGTCGTCGGCGTCGAGGCGCGCGAACAGTTCCAGGAAATGACCGGCCAGCTGCCCGATCTCATCGCCGCTTGTGTTGGCGGCGGCTCCAACGCCATGGGGCTTTTCTCCGCCTTTCTCAATGATCCCTGCGAAATCTGGGGAGTCGAGCCCCTTGGGCACGGCCCCGAAACCGGCGAGCACGCCGCAACCATGACCTATGGCATGCCCGGCATCATCCACGGTTTCAAATGCTACATGCTTCAGAACGAGCAGGGCGAACCGGCTCCCGTCTACTCCATCGCCAGCGGCCTTGACTATCCCGGCGTCGGCCCTGAACACAGCCACCTCAAGGACACCGGCCGTGTGCAGTATACCACTGCGGATGACAAGGAGTGCCTCGACGCCTTCTTCACCCTCAGCCGCCAGGAAGGAATCATTCCCGCCCTCGAGAGCGCACACGCCGTTGCCTTCGCCATGAAAAAGGCCAAGGAAATGGGGAGCGGCTCCATCCTTGTCAACCTCTCCGGACGCGGCGACAAGGATCTGGACTTCGTGGTCGAAAACTACGGCTATGGCGACGAATAACAAGATATTCCATGGCACAAAAACGGGCTTCGGCAAAAATCCATCGTCTCCATGAATGGACCGCCGAAGCCCTTTAATTTGTCCGCGCCGCCAAGAAGATCCAGACCGAGCAAGGTGAAAAGGCCCAAAAGCACTACAATGCCGGGAAAGTATTTTGGCTTCAGCCCGAATTATGGTATTTAGATTCCTAATCTGTTAGACAAGGGATTCTATTGCTATGAAAAAATGCTCCTATCAAGAAGCCAAGAAAATCATCCAACCCATCTGCAAAGCCGCGATGGACGGAGAATACGATACCCGGGAAAAGTTCTATGACATGCTGGCGGCCAACCCGGACGTAGCGGCACAGGGCTACAATGCTTTCGGAAAGATTTTCTTCTGGAACCAGGCCTCCACCCGCCTTTACGGCCGCAAGGAATCCGATGCTATCAATCAGGATCTTTTTGATCTGGTCATCCCGGAGGACGTGCGCCAGCTGGCGCGGGATTTAATCATTGTTGCAAGTAAAACCGGCAAAACACCGGAAGCGTCTTCCTGCGATCTGATTCACAACAGCGGCGGCTTCGTTACCGTGTTTTCCGGCCACCTCATATTTAATTGGGACGGCCCGGCCACGCCGGAATTCTACTGCATCGACATCGGAATCAATCCGGAATCGGCACACCCCTAGCATTTCACGGGTCTCGCGGAATATATTTTGCGTTTCTTTGTCGCATGCAAACAAGGCCGCCAAGATGGCGGCGGTACTGCGGCAAACTAAAACGAGCTTGCCTAGCGGCTCTTCCGGTAGGCACGCGGGGTTTGTCCCGTGCTTTTTTTGAAAATGCGGCTAAAGGCTTGCGGAGAACCGAAACCGGCTTCTTCGGCAAT
>JBDLJW010000124.1:0-5112 GCA_039714135.1 Verrucomicrobiota bacterium | reverse complement strand
CTATTCGACCTGATGGAAAAGAAAATTGCCCCGCTGTTTGAAAAGGGCGGCAAGTTTGAGCGGCTCTATCCGCTCTACGAAGCGGGCGACACCTTTGCCCGCACACCGGGCGATGTGACTCCCGGAGCACCGCACGTCCGCGACTCCATTGATCAGAAGCGACTGATGATGTTTGTCATCTATGCCCTGCTCCCCAGCTTTTTCTTCGGCATCTGGAATGCGGGCAATCAGTTCAACCTTGCCAATGGTGTAGAAACAACACTTGTGAACGACCTGTTGCGTGGCTCGATCATGGTGCTGCCGATCGTCTTCGTCTCCTATCTGGTCGGCGGGCTTTGGGAAGTGCTCTTTGCCGTGGTCCGGAAGCATGAAATAAACGAAGGCTTCCTTGTGACCGGTATGCTGTTCCCGCTGATACTCCCCCCCACCCTTCCTCTGTGGCAGGTGGCCATCGGTGTCTCCTTCGGCATTGTAATCGGCAAGGAAATTTTCGGCGGCGTGGGCTACAACATCCTCAACCCGGCGCTCACTGCCCGCGCATTTCTCTTCTTCGCCTATCCGGCGCAGATTTCGGGCGATGCGGTATGGGTCGGCTCCGCTGTTGATGCCGTAACCCAGGCTACACCGCTTGCTGTTGTAGCGTCAGCCGACGGGCCATGTGCCGTACTCGCCTTGAAGGAGGCCGGGTTTTCTTTGTGGAACATGACACTCGGAACCATTCCCGGCTGCATCGGATCCACTTCGGCTATTGCCGTCCTGCTTGGCATGGGTTTCCTAATGCTTACCGGTGTTGCCTCTTGGCGCGTAATGGTCAGCGGCATTGTTGGCTCGGCGGTAATGGGTGCTCTGTTCAACATTTTCCCGTCGAACAGCGCTTTTGCCTGTCTGCCCTTCTACTATCACTGGGTAATGGGTGGCTTCCTGTTCGCCATCGTCTTTATGGCTACCGACCCAGTCTCCTGCGCTGCCACAAATGCAGGGAAATGGATCTATGGCTTCTTGATCGGTGCATTGACGGTACTGATCCGGGTTGTCAACCCAGCTTATCCCGAAGGCGCAATGCTGGCCATTTTGTTTATGAACGTGATGGCACCGCTGATCGACCACTTTGTCGTTCAGTCGCACATCAAGAAGAGAACTGCTTACGCGAGAAAACTGAACGCAGGAACTTAAACAAGAAGAATGAATCCACAGATTGCACAGATTTTAAGGATTAATCTGTGAGAATCTGAGCAATCTGTGGACACAAAAAATACTCACTATGAAACACTCATCTGAAGATACTAAAACCCTAGTCTTCGCCGCCGGCGTCTGCATTGTCGTCAGCCTGTTGCTCTCGGGCACTGCCGCCGGACTTAGAAACCGCCAACAGGCCAATGAGCAATTCGACGTAAAGCGGAACATTGTCAAGGCCTTCGGCATCGATACCGGCAAGATGAAGCGCACGGAGATCGAAGCAACCTTCGAAAAACATGTTTCAGAAGAAGCCTCCGGCGACCTTCCACTCTTTACCTGGACAGACGAGGGGGCAGACACCCCTTCCAAATATGCGTTCCCCATCTCGGGGAAAGGACTCTGGAGCATGCTCTACGGCTACCTCGCCCTGGATGCCGACCTCGAAACCATCGCCGGCATCAGCTTCTACAAGCACGGCGAAACCCCCGGTCTTGGCGCCGAGATCGAAAAGGACTGGTTCCTCTCGCAGTTTACCGGAAAGAAGCTTTATGCCGACGGTGCCGCCACCGAGTTTGCAGTGGTTAAGCCCGGCACCCCGCTGAACGACACCTGCGTGGACGGAATTTCCGGAGCAACCCTCACCGGCAAAGGCGTGCAGGCCCTGATCTGCAAGGATGCCGCCCGCTACGCCGAATATTTCAACTCTATCAAGGAAGAGGAGTAGACCATGGCTTCCGCTGCTAAAAAACTTTTGATGGATCCGTTTTCGAGCAACAACCCGATTACCGTGCAGGTACTCGGCATCTGCTCGGCACTCGCGGTAACAGTCAAGGTCGATACCGCCATCGTTATGACACTCGCGCTGACGGCGGTCGTCACCCTCTCCAATCTGGTCATCTCATTGCTGCGCAATGTGATTCCAAGCGGTATCCGCATGATTGTGGAAATGGCGGTAATCGCCTCGCTCGTGATTGTTGCCGACCAACTGCTGCGGGCCTATCTGTTCGACATCAGCAAGCAACTCAGTGTCTTCGTTGGCCTCATCATCACCAACTGCATCGTCATGGGTCGCGCCGAAGCCTTCGCCCTTCAGAACCCGCCGAAGGAATCGCTGCTCGACGGCCTTGGCAACGGCCTCGGCTACGGCATTGTTCTCATTGCCGTTGCGTCGGTTCGCGAAATCCTCGGCTTCGGCTCCTGGTTCGGGATCAAGATCCTGCCGGAAAGCTATATGGGCAACGGCCTTGCCCTGCTCGCTCCGGGCGCATTCATCATTCTTGGACTGTTGATCTGGGGTCAACGCACCATTACAAAATATGTGGAAGAATAAACCGCGGTTATAAAACAGGAATTTAAAAATGGAACTGTTAAGCATCGCCGTAAAGGCAATCTTTGTTGAAAACATCCTGCTGGCCTACTTTCTGGGCATGTGCTCCTTCCTCGCATGTTCGAAGAAGGTCGATACCGCCATCGGACTTGGGTTCGCCGTTATTTTCGTTCTGACGATTACCGTGCCGGTCAACTGGTGCATCTACAACTTCCTGCTTGCGCCCGGCGCATTGGCATGGGTTCCAGGCATCGACCTGAGCGGAATGGACCTGAGCTTCCTGACCTTTATCTGCTTCATTGCAACCATCGCATCGATGGTGCAACTGGTGGAAATGATCCTCGACAAGTTTTTCCCGAAGCTCTACCACGCACTCGGCATCTTTCTGCCGCTCATCACCGTAAACTGCGCCATTCTTGGAGCATCGCTGTTCATGGTTGAGCGTGAATACGGTGTGCTGCCCGCCACGGTTTTCGGTTTCAGCTCCGGCATCGGCTGGTTGCTGGCGATTGCCTCCATGGCGGCCATCCGCAAAAAACTTCGTTATTCACACCTTCCTGACGGCCTAAAGGGGCTCGGTATCACCATGATCATGACCGGCCTCATGGCCATGGCCTTCATGTGCTTCTCCGGCATTGATTTATAAGGAATCCACAGATGACACAGATTTTCACAGATTCCATGTCGGGGAAATCTGCGAAATCTGTGGAAAGAAAAACTGAGATAGATTATGGAAAACCCAATCATCTACATCGTATCAAGCGTCATCGTCTTCAGCTTTGTGATCATGCTGCTGGTGACCCTGCTCATGGTCGCGGCCAAGAAACTGGTTCCGCAGGGGCTGGCCAAGCTAAACATTAATGAAGGCGGCCGCGAGGTTGAGGTCAAGCCGGGTTCCTCCCTGCTCACTGCGCTCTCCAATGAAAAGATTTTCCTGCCTTCCGCCTGCGGCGGCGGCGGAACCTGCGGCATGTGCACCTGCAAGGTAACCGAAGGCGGCGGCGAGCTGCTCCCGACCGAGGCCGGGCAGGTCACCAAGGCCGAGGCAAAGGAAGGCTACCGGCTCTCCTGCCAGCTCAAGGTCAAGGAAGACATGAAGCTGGAGATTCCGCAGGAAATCCTCGAAATCAAGAAATACGAGTGCACCGTCCGCTCCAACGACAATGTTGCCACCTTCATCAAGGAGCTCGTTGTTGAATTGCCCAAGGGCGAAAAGCTCGACTTCAAGGCAGGCGGCTATATCCAAATCGACGTTCCCGCCTACAAGGATCTCTCCTACAAATCCTTCGATGTAGCCGAGGAATACCGTGGCGACTGGGACAAATTCAAGCAATGGGATCTGGTCGCCAGCAACGACGAGCCCTGCTTCCGCGCCTACTCCATGGCCAACTTCCCGCTCGAAGACGACATCATCATGCTCAACATCCGTATCGCCTCCCCGCCACCGGGCACCAGCTACCCGCCGGGCGTCTGCTCAAGCTATGTCTTCAACCTCAAGCCGGGCGACCCCATCACTATCTCCGGCCCCTACGGTGAATTCTTTGCCCACGAGACCGAACGCGAAATGTGCTTCATCGGCGGCGGCGCCGGCATGGCTCCAATGCGCTCGCACATCTTCGACCAGCTCAAGCGCCTCAAGACCGACCGCAGGATTACCTTCTGGTACGGCGGACGCTCCAAACGCGAGCTTTTCTATCTGGAAGAATTCCAGGCGCTGGAAAAAGAGTTTTCCAACTTCAAACTAAACATTGCGCTCAGCGATCCGCTACCGGAAGACCACTGGGAAGGCCCCACCGGATTCATCCACCAGGTCGTGCTCGACGAATACCTAGACCAGCATGAAGACCCGACCGAAATCGAATACTATCTCTGCGGCCCGCCCATCATGCTCAAGTGCGTCAAGGACATGGCCCACGACCTCGGCGTCGAACCCGAAATGGTCATGGCTGACGACTTCGGGATTTAAAAGGTAGGGCTCGACCGCCGGGCGAGCCGAAGGTAGGGCGTGCTCGCCGAGCGCGCCGCACCGCACGCACCTCTTCCGCCGTGCGGACAGCCCGGCGGTCTGTCCCTACCCTTCGCACTCCTTTTTACTTGCCCGACGCATCACGAAAAGACAAAGTCTTTCCATGCTCCCTAAACGCAAAACACTACCCCATGCCATACCTCCATGGGTCAAAGACGGCGCGGAGTATTTCATCACCATCTGCACACGGCCACGAGGCCGGAACCAGCTATGCCATGCGGATTCGGCAAAGCTGATTCGTGAAACACTCCAATTCAGGCAGGATCGCGGAGAGCTGTGGATTCATCTGTTGCTCTTAATGCCCGACCACCTGCACGGAATCATCAGCTTTTCTCCAATGGTCGGAATGCAGAAAACGCTGGCTGACTGGAAACGATACACCTGCACCAAAGGCGACATCGAATGGCAACGCGACTTCTTCGACCATCGTCTGCGCAAAGACGAAAGCTATATTGAAAAGGCGCATTACATCCGCATGAACCCGGTTCGGGCAGGATTGGTGGAGTCACCCGACGATTGGCCATACGTCTGGGAAAGCAAAAGGTAGGGCGTGCTCGCCGAGCGCGCCGCACACACGCCAAGC
>JBDLJW010000123.1:0-5182 GCA_039714135.1 Verrucomicrobiota bacterium | reverse complement strand
ATGACCATTGGTGGAACCACCTCCAGCAATGCGCTGTACATTGTTTCCGGAGGTTCGCTGACCAATGCCGATGCCTTCGTGGGCGGTCAGACCAACACCGTGGAAAATGTGGCGACGGTCTCGGGAGCCGATGCCGAGTGGATCAATACGGGAACACTGCAGGTTGGTGTTGTCGGAAACTCGAACAACACCGTGTCGGTCTCCGGCGGCGGAACCATTTCCGCAAGCAATCTGGTTATCCACTCCGATAACGATTTTAACCTCGGTAACGATGGAACGCTGGAACTTGCGAGTGGTTTTGATGTCTCGACAAATGGATTCAACTGGAACGATGGCGGTCACCTTTCGATAGGTGGTGATTTAGATGGAATGATAGCGACCAACGGTGCGGAGTTCCTTGACGGAGGACGCGACCTGACGCTCGATGGCGGCGTTTGGAACACGGGAACAAATGATCTAGTTGTTGGTCTCGGTGATTCGGGCAGCGTTCTTTCCGTCACCAATGGAGGCTGGGTGTATGTCGGTGCAGGGATTGCACCAACCAATCTTGGCGGCGGTGTTGTCGTGGCTTCGACCAACGGGGCATCGATGCTGGTGGACAACGGAGCCTTTGTCGATGTCTCCGGTGGATTCTATATTGCTGGAACGAATGGCTCCGTAACGGTCACGAACGGTGCCACCATCAAAGCGGATGGCCTGAGCATCTCCGGGGTGGGCGGCGCGTTCAATCTGGAAAACGACGGCACGTTGCAAATAACCGGAAATTTTGATGCCGACCAAGCCGGATTCAACTGGAACGATGGAAGTACGTTGACGGTTAATCAGGCACTCACATTCACCCAGGCATTGGATGGAACGAACAAGACGTTGAACATCGATGGCGGATCGTGGGATCGCGGCGGCAACCTTCAGGTCGAGGGGGCTGGCAATACGTTGTCCATTTTGAATGGTGGCGGGGTGACCAATGATGCCGCATACGTTATTGGTTCCAATAACACGGTTTTGGTTTCCGGCCTCGGGTCGGATTGGTTGAACAACGGCACGCTGAACATCACCAATTTCGGTAATAGCGTTACCGTTGTCGATGGCGGCAAAGTAACGGCGGATTTGCTGAATGTTGCAGAGGGGAATGCCTTTAATCTGAATAAAGACGGCACGTTGCGCATGACCGACGATTTTAATCTTTTGGAGCACACTAATCTAAGCTGGAGTGCCGGTGGCAACCTGTCGGTGGGTGGGACGTTTTCGGGACTCACAAATCTGACAGACAGCCGGATCTTGACGTTGGATGGAGGCTCCGCGCTGTGGGATTTGTCCAATACCAATATCACGGTTGGCGACACCTCCAATTTTGGAACCAAACTGGTTGCAACCAACGGGGCAAATATCAAGGCTGCCAACTTTTATGTTAAAGGATACAATAATGCCGTGGATATCGCATTGGATTCATGGTTGCTAGTTGGCGATGGGGCAACAACAAATTCCCTGTCCACCGGCGGCGCAATGGTGGCCTCTACAAATGGGGCGGTGCTGGATGTGGACAATTACGGTTCGTTAAATATTGCCGAGACGCTCCAGGTTGGAGCAAGCGAGTCGGCAACTGGAACGGTGTCGGTGGCCAACAACAGCACGATCTCGGTGGGCAGTTTAAATATTACGGGCACCAACAGCGCCTTCAATCTGGAGAATGGCGGTACGTTGGAAGTCGAAAGTTCATTCAATGCATCCATGGACGGTTTCAACTGGGTGGACGGCGGTAGTCTCTCCGTGGGTGGAACCTTGACGGGACTGGATTCGCTGGCCAACAGCAATCGTACTTTAACGATTACTGGAAGTTCGGGGAGCTGGAGCCCTACGGAGACCAACCTTGTTGCGGGGTATAACAATAGACTTGAGATCGAAGAGGGAGGGTCCGTCACTAGTTTGGTGGCCGTGATCGGTGCCTCGACCAATGATTCTGGCAATACAGTTTTTGTCAATGGACCTGGCTCTGATTGGACGATAACGGGAGATGTCACGGTCGGAGGCGAAGGTTCCAACGGCAACACACTGTCGGTTACGAACCAAGGTTTGGTGAATATTGGAGGAAATTTCATCCTGAATTCCGCAAATACATTGGATCTGACCTCAAACGGGCTTGTTTCGGTTGCCGGAGACATGACAGTGAGCAATGCCGTGGTGGGCGGAAGCGGTTCGGTGGAATTCAGCGGTGCGGCGAGTCAACTCTCGATCTATGGTTCCGAGATATCCACCAATGTACTGTTCGATGGCGGTGGCGGGGCGGATACGGCAGTGGCCATTACGGATGGCGAACTCATTGTGGCGGGCTCCCTGGCCAACCGTTTTGCCGGGTTTGAAAACCTGAACATGACCAACAGCCTGCTGGGCGGGAACGGCACGGTGGATGTGTTTGCGAATATCAACATGTCTGGCGGATGGATTGCTCCTGAAAGGAACTTGGTGGTTGATGGTGCGTTTTTCTCTGCCACCAATACCCTCCTGCAATTGACGGCAGGTATGGACAGTTTGGTGTTCACGAATTCCAGCGGAGCCCAGGATCTTTCCGGCCTGTTGGCCGAAATAACGATTGCCGATACAAACGGGTTTGATGGAACTATCTTAACCGCAGATAAGGGATGGAGCGAAGGCTTCGCTTCGACCAACTTTATCGAGTACTTTCTGCTGCATGATTTTGAGCTGACGGATGATGGAACAAATGTGTTGGTGAAATCGAAAGAGGCGAAGGACGGGGAGATCGGTGCAGAGATGGACTATGCCGGCATCCAAGGCATCCGCACAGGGTTCAGCGGAATGCAGAACGCGGCGTTTGTCCGCACCAAGCAGATGCGCCGTAATAGCGTGGCGACGGATCATGCGATTTCGAATGAAGCCTATTTAATGTCGGATCCCGACACGCCTACAGGCCCCCAGGGACCGGGCGACAAGAACACCATCTTCGGCATGCACTTCTGGGCGGAGCAGTTTAGCGGGCAGGGCGATTACGATGCCATGGGACCTTCCGATGCCTACACTCTCAACAATAATGGAACAACTTTTGGGTTCGACCGTTTGTTCGGTGATTCGCTGGTGGTGGGCATTAACTACACCTATGCGCGCAGTGCCGCCCAATCGGATGATGCCGATCAGGTGGATACCGAAACCTACTGGTTCGGCCTCTACGGCGAATGGTTCAGCAAAGAGGACTATTATTTGGAAGGCTTGGCGGCATTCGGCTGGTCGGACTATGAAACGCTCCGCATCGACGGGCTCTATCAGGGTGTTGGTTCGTATGAAGGCATTAACTTTGGCGGGCATATCGAAGCAGGTAAATATTTCCATTACAACAATTGGGCGATGGCTCCCTATGCTGGCCTGAACTACCTTTCCGTTAGGTCGGATGATTATGAGGAAACCGACCTGTCGGGCGGCGGCTTGCCGGTTTTGGTCAGCGGTCAAAGCATCGATTCCATCGAGTCGGTTCTGGGTGTAAAACTCCGAAACCGCTTCGATACCCGCATTGGGCGCTTCCAAACGGCCGGCTATGTTGAATGGGCCAGCGACTTCATAAACGATGATATCGGCTCATCTCTGTCCGACACGACGGTCTCCGTCGAAACCGCCCATGTTGCGCCGGATGAAAATCTCCTCAATGCCGGAATCGGCCTCTCGTGGATCTGCACCGACTATCTCGAAATCGGCGTCGGCTACGATGGGCGTTTCAGCGACAACTATGAGGAGCACACGGGCTCCGCGATGCTCGATATACGATTCTAGTTTTAAGTTCCCTTTTTTAAGTCGGGGAGAGGTGCTTAACACTTAACGCCTGAAACTTTAAACTCCAAAACCAGAGGTTTGACAATGCTTTCATTTGGATGCTTATGCGTGTTGTTGGGGATGGGCTATTGGGTTCGCCGCAAGGTGCGGCTTTTGCAAAAGCTCTATTTGCCTGCCAGCGTAATTGCCGGTCTGCTGGGGTTGCTTCTCTTTCAGACGCTTTCGGTTCCGACGGAGGTTTCTGCCGGGTGGAGCAAGTTGCCCGGTCTGCTGATTAATATTGTTTTCGCCTGCCTGTTTCTCGGCACGGCCCTTCCGAAGGTTTCCAAGGTTTGGAAGAGCTCCAGTCGCCAGTTGGCCTACGGCCAGATTGTTGCGTGGGGGCAGTATGCCGTGGGTTGTTTCTTTGTACTTCTGTTTCTTGGCCCGGTTTTTGGTCTGCCCGACCTGTTTGCCGGAATCATGCCGGTTGGCTTCGAGGGCGGCCACGGCACGGCGGGGGGAATGGGGCCGGTCTTTGATGGGCTGGGCTTTCCCGAGCTGAAGGATTTTGCGCTCGCCAGCGCCACCGGCGGAATCATGGGGGCGATCATTGTCGGCATGGGGCTTGTCAATTGGGCGGTGCGCAAGGGCTATGTTGAAAAGAAGGCCGCTCCCCGCTTTGATGCCGAGGATTTGACGGGAATTATTCCGGAAAGCAAGCGTCCGGCGGCAGGCAGGCTCACCGTCTCCTCCGACGTTATCGAATCGCTGTCGCTCCACCTCGTTTTTGTCGGGGCGGCAATTTTGCTGGGTTGGCTGATGAAGCAGGGGCTGTTGCAGTTGGCGGGGCGTCTCCCTGAGGATGGCGCGCAGATACTTGAAAGCTTTCCGCTCTTTCCGCTCTGCATGCTCGGCGGCGTTTTCGTCCAATGGGTTTCTGACCGCTTCGACAAGCATGAACATATGGATCATGGCCTGATGCTGCGCATTCAGAACTGTGCCCTTGATTTTCTCGTGGTGGCAGCCATTGCCACCATCCGGCTCGATGTCGTGGCCAAGGGGTGGATTCCTCTCGTTATTCTGATTGTTGCCGGAATTCTTTGGAACGTGTTGTGCCTGACCGTATTTGCCCGCCGTGCCTTCAAGGATGCCTGGTTCGAGCGCGGCATTGCCGAAATGGGGCAGTCCATGGGCGTGACGGCCACGGGCCTGCTCCTGCTCCGCGTCGTCGATCCCGACTATGAAACCGAAGCCGCCGAGGCCTTCGCTGCCAAGCAGTTGCTCCACGAACCCTTCATGGGCGGCGGTCTCTGGACCGGTGCGGCCATCCCGTTGCTTGCTCTTTGGGGCGGCTGGCCGATCTTTGGCATCGCTTTAGGGGCGATCCTGATTTGGTCTGCCGTGCTTTTCGGCATGAATCGCAGGG